>NZ_PGFD01000002.1:310410-620820 GCF_002797535.1 Chryseobacterium geocarposphaerae | reverse complement strand
TTTTATTTTAATATATCATTTCGACCGGAGAAAGATCTCAAATCTAAAACAGATTCTTCACTTCATTTCTGAACTACGTTCGTAAACCTTTGGTTTATGTTCAGAATGATACGGTTTAACCTTCAGAGTTTTTCTTCTTTACTTTAGCCCTGGCTTTTTTAACCTCATCTTTAATATACGGATATTTTTTCTGCATATCTGTAACCAAAGACGGATCCAATTCCAAAGCATTCTGAAGTGATTCGCTTCCTTTTTCCTGATCTTTCAGGTTGAAATAACAATTACTCAACTGATAATACAATTCGGCTCTGCGATGTGATTTCAATGCTTTATTTAAAACCATTATAGCTTCTTCATATTCTCCCAAAAGCATCAATACTTCTGAATACGCATACCAGTTATAAAATCTCGAAGGTTCCGAATCTACTAATTTCTTCAGGCATGAAAGGCTTTCTTCAAACTTTCCGGAATCAATAAATAAAAATGCTAATCTTTTCTGGTAATCAAGATTATTTTCATTCAGATGAGTTGCCTCTTTCGCAAAATGCAATGCTTCTGTCATTCCGCCCATTTCTTCGTAAAGATAGGATTGCTCCATCATGGCAAGATAGAACTGCGGATCTTCTCTCAATGATTTCTGAAAAGAATTTAAGGCCATTATCGGCTGTTTCAGAGCTTTATAGCAAAGCCCGATTTTATAGAATGTAAATGCTTTTGTATATTCTAACTCCAGCATTTCCTCATACACTTCGATTGCTTTTTTATATTGCCCTAAAGCTTCATAACAGGCAGCTTTATTAGCATATACACCAACAGAACTTGAATTGATCGCCAATAAATAATCGTATCCTTTTATGGCTTCTTCGTAATTTTTTCTGTTGAAGTAAAACTGACCGTATTCGAACCACGCCACTTCTGAATAAGCAAATTCATCCAAATATTCATTAAGGAAAGCGATTGCTTCTTCACTTTTATTTAAATCGGCAAAGCAAACCATACAGTTTTCTAATGAGTACTCATCTGTAGGGTCTTCTTTAAGGGCCTTTTTATAATGTTTTAGCGCATTAAAAGGATCTCCCAGATTCACATATTCATCCGCAATGAAATTATGAAGGAAGTTTTCTTCTTCTTTCAGTTCCAATGCTTTTTTACATATTTCGATTGATCTTCTAGGGTTTCCTAAATTTGAGTAATACTTGGCATAGCAAACCAAAAAGTCGGTGTTTTCCATAGAAGAACCCTTCAACTCATCAATAAGCTCCTTTGCCGCTGTATACTCTTCCCATTCCAGTAAAATTTCAAGCTTTTTGATCTTGATATCTAAAGAATTGGGATGAAGCTTCAGACCATAATTAACTGCCGTATCTGCATAATTAAAGTCTCCCAGCTCCAAGTAGTAGACAATGATATCTTCTAACTCTTCTGTATCAAAGTAGAATTCGTCATTGTTTTCCATCATTTCCTCGAACTTTTTTACAAGTTCATTTCCAAAATATTCTTCCAATATAAAACAGTTTAAGATTTAAGACTTGAGATATGAGATATACAAATACTCGGTTCTGAGAATCTTAGTACTATAAATTTAATAATAATTCTTTTTAAAATGATGAAATAACTGTTAATTTTTATTAAATCAAACTATTGATTTTAGCTATCATTTCATCACCTAACTTGTCGGCTTCTTCCTGAGATTTAGCCTCTGTATAAATTCTGATAATCGGTTCTGTATTAGATTTTCTAAGATGTACCCAATTATTTTCAAAATCTATTTTCACTCCGTCTACGGTAGAAACCTCTTCATTTTGATATTCTTTTTCCATTTTAGTTAAAATATCATCCACATTAATTTCCGGCGTGAGTTCTATTTTCTTTTTACCCATGAAGTAGCTAGGATATCCTGCTCTTAGCTCAGAAACCGTTTTATTTTCCTTTGCCAAATGAGTTAAAAATAGTGCAACACCTACTAAAGAATCTCTTCCGTAATGTAAATCAGGATAGATAATTCCTCCGTTGCCTTCCCCGCCTATCACTGCATTTTTCTCCTTCATTAAAGTCACTACATTCACTTCTCCTACTGCACTTGCAAAATATTCTGAGTTGTGGGTATGTGCAACATCTCTTAAAGCACGGCTTGAAGAAAGATTGGAAATTGCCACACCATTTTTATGTTTCAATAGATAATCAGCAACGGCAACCAATGTGTATTCTTCGCCAAACATTTCACCTTTTTCATCAATCAAAGCTAATCTGTCTACATCCGGATCTACCACGATTCCTACATCTGCACCTTCTTTTTTTACCAGTTCGCAGATATCTCCCAAATGTTCTTTTAACGGTTCAGGATTGTGTGGGAAATGTCCTGTCGGTTCACAGTATAATTTCACGGTTTCACAGCCTAATTTATCCAACAGCATCGGAATAGCAATTCCTCCCGTAGAATTCACTGCATCCAAAACAACTTTGAATTTTTTAGACTTAATGGCTTCAACATCTACCATCGGTAAATTAAGGATCTGCTGAATATGAATATCAAAAGCATCGTCTCTTGTTTCATATTTTCCCAGATCATCTACTTCTGCATAATTGAAATCTTCACTTTCAGCCAAAGCCAGGACTTCTGCCCCATTTTCTCCACTGATGAATTCTCCTTTATCATTTAATAATTTCAGAGCATTCCATTGTTTTGGATTGTGCGAAGCGGTTAAAATAATCCCTCCATCTGCTTTCAGCTCCGGAACCATTATTTCAACAGTCGGAGTAGTGGAAAGTCCTAAATCAACTACATTGATTCCAAGCCCCTGCAATGTTGCCGTCACCAAAGAAGAAACCATTTGACCAGAAATTCTGGCATCTCTTCCGATGATTAAGGTTAAATCTTTTTTATTTTTATTATTCTGAAGCCAGGTTCCGAAAGCCGAAGCGAATTTTACCACATCAAGCGGAGTCAGGTTATCATTTACTTTTCCTCCTATGGTTCCGCGGATTCCTGAAATACTTTTTATTAATGACATTCTGGGTGTTTTTATATTTTAATTCTAATTTATTGTTTTTTAAAAGCTAAGCAAAATTAGATATTATTTATTACACCCCATCAGAAAGTTATGAACATCCGCAGTCCTTATCGCAGTTTATTCTTTTGGAGCTGAATTTTTTCGGTGCAAAGTTTTTCCTAAGTACCCTGAATAAAGAGTAACAAGCAAATGCAACGATGAGTAAAATAATTACGTATTGTACAATTAATGAAGAATCCATTATTTCAAAATCTGATATACTATCATCGACACAAAGTATGCCAAACCTGTCATCATAGCCACCTGTAAACCGGTCCATTTCCAGCTTTTGGTTTCTCTGTAGACTACTGCAAGTGTAGAAACACACTGCATTGCAAATGCATAAAATAAGAGTACCGAAACCCCTGTTGCGAAACTGAAAACTTTTTCGCCATTAGGTTTTACATCGCGTCTCATTTTATCGATTACTTTCACTTCCGGAGCATCATCTTCAAGGCTGTATAGAGTAGACATTGTTCCTACAAAAACTTCTCTTGCCACGAAACTGGTTAAAATTCCTACTCCCATTTTCCAGTCATATCCAAGAGGAGCAATTACCGGTTCTATTCCTTTTCCCATTTTTGCCAGGTAAGAATGATCAAGGTGAACGTTTGTAGCAACGAACTGATCCGGTTGTTGTTTTGGTCCGAAGTAACTTAAGAACCAGATGATGATACTTACAATGAAAATAATTTTTCCTGCTCCTGTAATAAAATCCCAAACTTTACCTAAAACCATCTTGAAATCATATCCAAAAAGTGGCTTTTTATAAGTTGGCAAATCCATTACCAGATAAGTTTTTCCTTTATTTTTAATAAATCTTTTAAGAATTGATGCAGAAAACAAAGCTACTAAGAAGCCCAGCAAATACATCCCCATCAGCACCAAAGCTTTGTATTTTATTCCCAAAAATGTTCCGTCTGAAATAATCAGCCCGATAATGATACTGTATACTGGAAGTCTCGCAGAACACGTCATAAAAGGTGTTACCAGAATCGTAAGCAATCTTTCTTTTACGTTTTCAATATTCCGGGTTGAGATCACTGCCGGAATTGCACATGCCGTTCCTGAAACCAGGGGAACAATACTTTTTCCGTTTAATCCGAAAGGGCGTAAGATCCTGTCCATCAGGAACACAACTCTCGCCATATATCCTGAATCTTCCAGCAAATAAAGGAAATATAATAGAATTCCGATCTGTGGTGCAAAAACAACAATTCCTCCGATTCCCGGAACGATTCCGTTTGAAATCAATGAATTGATAGGTCCATCCGGTAAATGCTCCGATGTAAAAGCAGTCAGCCAAGAGAAAAAACTATCAATCCAGTTCATTGGATATTCCGCTAAAAAGAAAACGCTTTGAAAGATGATTAATAAAATAACCAGGAAAACCACATATCCCCAGAATTTATGTACCAGGATTTTGTCTAATCTTTCTGTTAAAAGTTCTTTGAACTGAGGTTTTTTAGAAATTACATCAGACAAAATCTTATCAACACTCTGATATCTTCTTACTGTCTCCTGAACCTGCAGCCTTTTCGGAACCAGACTTTTGGAGTCAGGTTCGTTGATCAGCTCCATTACCGATTCAATCTTTTTCAGATTGGTTCCCAAGGAAAGGCTCATCCAGGCTTTATATTCATTATCAAAACCTTTGTGAGACGCTAGTTTTTGAATAAAATCTTTATGTTCCGCAGGTATTTCGAATGAAGTCGTTTGTGTTTTTACAAACTGGTTATTTAAAACCGCCTCTTTAATATCATCAATCCCTATGTTTTCTTTAGCATTAGTCTGAATGATTTTAATGCCTAACGCTTCTGAAAACTTTGAAATATCAATAGAAATTCCTCTTCTTTCCGCCTGATCGATCTGATTGACCACTAAAATCATGGGAATTCCCAGATCCTGAATCTGCTGAAATAAAAGAAGTCCTCTTTTTAGGCTTAATGCTTCAAGAATATAAACAACTCCTGCATAATTTTCCTGTTCATCAATCAGGAATTTAGAAAAAATAGCCTCATCTTCGGAACTTGGATATACACTGTATGAACCGGGCAAGTCGATGACCTCAACTTCCTCATTCCTATAAGTATAATTTCCCGAATGGCTCGCAACAGTAACCCCTGCATAATTTCCGGTCTTCTGCTTTTTATTACAAAGAGCATTGAAAACCGTTGACTTCCCAACATTCGGATTTCCGACTAAAAGTATCTGTTTTTTCTGAGTATCCTGCATTAATTCAATTCTTCAACAATGATATAGTCCCCTTCTTCTTCACGAAGAGCAATCCGGCTTTTTTCATCCCCAAATTCCACATACATCGGTCCATTGAAAGGAGCCTGATACAAAATCCTGAATAAAGTTTCCGGAAGAAGTCCCATTTCGATAATTTTATTGGGCATTTTCAGATGGTCATTATCATATCCAATAATCTTTCCCTTTTTGTTTTTGGGAAATCCGCTCATTTTATGTAGATCCGTCTGTTTCAAAACCAATTTTTTGTGATGCAAATATACGTTATTTAAATTTAATCTAAATAACCTGTCTTCATGAAAAAAATCAACCCAAATACAAATTGTATTTGGGTTGACTCACAATATAATTTAGTTGATATGAAACTTGTTTAGTTTTCTTTTCCTACCTTTTCTACTTTTCCTACCTGTACTTTTTCGTAAGGAGGTTCTATCGGGTTATCGTTCGCATTAAAAAAGTCTTTGTACATTTTCTCCTGCTTTTTCATCATGTCTCCAATGGTACCCTCCATTCCCGGAATTGTTTTAGACATAATTTCCTGTGTCATCATCGGTCTTGCCGTAGCAAATGGATCTTTTTTGAACTCATTGAATGTTTTTTCAAATTTCTCTCTCGGCATTTCGGTTACTTTTAGACCAACATTTGAAATCTTTTCCATATAGGTAAGTTCTTCCCAGTTCGGAACTTTCTTGTTTCCCTGAAGTACCCAAGAATAATTCTTTCCTTCGTCTTCAATCTTTACAATTAAGCCCGGAAGGCCTGAGAATTTATAAGGACCATCCTGGAAAGGCAGCTCTGAACTGAACCAAGCCGTCCATTTTTTTCCACCGAATTCTGTTGTTGCTTTCTGAGCATTGTAGGCTCCTATTTTTGCTTTTTCGTTAGAAATTTTCCAGTCGAACTTTGCGGTTTCATTATATCCGATATTCATTGGAGAAAATCCGTTTGCAATTCTTTCGATATACTGCATCTTCATATCCGGATAGTTTTTCACAATTTTCTCTGAGAACTTCGGCATTTTGAAAGTCTTGGATAAATCTTTAAAAACTCCCGCCTTTTGCATTTGTTCGAGCTGGATCTTAATAATAGAATCCTGTCCTACTGCTGTAAAGTCTCTGTAAATAGATTTGTTTTTAACGATATCAAGAGCCATAATGACTTTTTCGAGTTTTGTAGAATCCTTTTTCGGCTTAAAAGTCAGTTCGTAAAAAAAGCGGTTGGCTGTTTCTTTCGAATCATTATTCTGAGCGCTTATAAAAGCAAAAAGAGCGATAAAGAATATTGAAAATAGCTTTTTCATTTTTTCTAATGTTTATTTAATTAGTTAGTGTTTACTAACTTTTGTTACAGTTTTTTATTTATTATTTTTTTAAGAATAAAATTTATGATTTTGTTAAAACAGTTTCACCGGTAAAAATTTTAACTTTAACTCACTAAAAAACAAAACAATATGGACACTTTATCACAACTCAAAAATGAAATTCAGAATGAGTATCAGACCACCAAAAAATTTTTTGAAGTCTATCCTGAAACCCAAAATGATTTTGCTCCTCATGAGAAAAGCATGAAAATGATGCCTCTTGCCACTCATATTGCAGAAATATTTGAATGGCCGAATACAATCCTTAAAACCTCTGAACTGGATTTTGCCAATACGGATTATCAACCCAAAAAATTTACCACAAAAGAAGATCTGTTAAAAGCCTTAGATGAAAATTACCAACAGGGAATGAATGCCCTGGAAAATGCTAATGAAGATAAGCTAAATGAAATGTGGGCTCTAAAACATAATGGCCAGGAACTTGCAAAATGGACCAAATACGGATCTATACGTCACGGACTGAATCAGATTACCCATCACAGAGCTCAGCTTGGCGTGTATTACCGGATGAATGATATTCTTTTGCCGGGAAGTTACGGCCCTTCTGCCGATTATCAGGGCTTTCAATAACTTTTAAATATATCTCAACAAAAAACCAATCTCAATGAGATTGGTTTTATTTTTATTTAAAGTTGAATTTTACGGTGAACATGACCTGGCTTGGGCGGAGCTGATATCTTGTAAAAGAAGTATATGTGGAATTAATTTCATAGTTTTCAAATACTTTTTTATTCGCGATATTCATCCATTTCAATTCAAAATCAATGTTCTTTTTAGACCATGTAAACTGATAGGAAAGATCGTAGAATCCGTTATGGTATTTTTGATCCGTTGCCGTTGCCGTTGAATTGACCTGATCCCAATTGAATCCAATAGTATGGTTTTCGATCGGATAAAAGAATACACCAAGATTATGCTTGAATCCTGTAGTTGTAGCATTTGTACTAACCTCACCTGTACTCGTCTGTTTAGTTCTTGTAAAACTTGCGTTATAATCCAAGCTCATCCAACTAAAATAAGTATTATTAAATTTCACACCATATGACTGTCCGTTATTCTTATTGGTATAGGAGTCATTATTCAAAAATGCATCAGACTTTGATGTATTGTTGCTATAGCTTAGCGAGGCATTTGTTTTAAATTTTGGAAAATATTTACCTACTTCTGCGCTATACCCATTACTTAACACATTATTATCCTGCACTATATAACTCATTGCTGTATATCCATTTACGATCGTCGGATTAGAAATTAAATTTCTTTTGGCATCCGAGTATCTGTAATTGATATTAAAGAATAAGTTATTCAATGGATTTCTATATTCTAATCTAGTCCCTGCTGATTTATTATTATTCTGTGGAATAGGGTTTTTAGGATCCATAACATTAATCCCCGATGGTGAAGTCATTAAGAATCCTGAATAAGCCGTATTGATTTCTCCAAAGTTATTATTGATATTGGCGTTTACGGAAGCTTTCCAGAAAGAAGCAAAGGAATATTGTGCAAAAACACTTGGTTCAAAAGTAACCTTGTTTAGTTCTCTTGAAACCAGTCTTAAAGGGTCTTCTGCTTTAATATTATTAGAATTTACCGGGAAGTTGGCATACAACATCCAAGAATCATTCTTATAATTTACTCCCAAACTTCCGTAAGGAGTCGCGGTTGTATAACTAAGGTCATTGCTATATTGTGAAGCTGGAGGTTGGGTTGTAGCAGTCGATTTAATATTGAATAAATCTGAAACTAAATCTGTCGATTTAAAATTAAATCCAACCTCCGGGGTAAATGTCCATCCTTTTGTAGAGAATCCAATATTTGCAGAATGGTTTGCCTCAAAAGTTTTAAGTCTCAAATTTTGCCCTACAAAATCACTTGATGAATCTGCCATAAATCCAGGTATCTGTAAATATGATGATGGAGAAACACTAAGAGTCTGCTTATCTGTCTGATAACTTATAAAAGACAATACATTTACCATTTTTTCTTTCCACGGGATGATTGTACTCAATGAGTTTTGGAAAGAACTTGTAGGAGATTCTAATGCTTCAGCACCATTTCTTTGTAATGTGCTATTTGTAGTTGTTCTATCTACGATACCTCTATCTGCATTCCAATACTGAGAGAAACTTGTTGTATTTTTAAAAAATCCTTTCTTGGCATTTTTCGTGAAAATTAATTCCCCCTTTGCTTTATCAGTATAAAAGTTATTATGAGTCGTTTGGAAGACTGAATAGGCTGGGTTATCTTTTGTAGCAAAAAAATCATATTGAGTATAAGATTCTCTTTCTACAGAATTATTTGTATAATTTGCGTTGGCTTTAAGTTCCCATTCTTTTTTCTTATCGATGTTGGTCAAATAATTTGCTGATAGATAATGAACATTATTCATTAAGTATCTTTTTACCGGAAGATTAGGTGTGCTTGCATTTTCTACATTCAACCAGTCATTTTGAGAAGCATTAATTCTTCTCCCTTCAAACCTGTTTCCGAAAGCCAGAATATTTCCTTCATTTTCCACCTGTTCTCCCATATTATTGGTTTTGTAGTTTGCTACCCATTGACTCTTCTTACTAAAGAACATCGGAGTTAGTTTTACGTTCCACAACCAAGGATCTCCAAAACCAGTCCCTACTTCTCCACGGCCGGTCATGGTAACAGATTTTTTTAACTTTATATTAATTGCTGCCTGATCTGAAGGCACTTTATTCTGTAGGATTTTTACGGGTTGATGGTTTTCAAGCACTTCTACTTTGGCAACAGCATCTTTAGGAAGAGAATTACTAATGGTTCCGTAACCTCCTTCCATAAGGTCTTTTCCTTCTACATAAAATTTATTGATGGCATTTCCCTGATAAAGAATCGTCCCGTCTGCATTGACTTCAATTCCAGGCATTTTCTTCAAAACATCTGCAAGACTTCTGTCGTTTTTGCTATCAAAAGCTTTGAGATCATAAGAAATGGTATCTCCCCTTGCCGTTACCATTTTGGTTTTTAGCTTTACTTCCTTTATTTCAGTGGCTTCAGACTCCATTTTAAAATTCAGATTCTGGTCGCTGTTGCTGATTTGTTTTGTGATGGGCCTTTGGTTGAAAGCCTTTACCTTAAGGTCAACATTAGATTCCCCTGTTGTGAAAGTTACTTTATATTCTCCTTTCGAGTTGGTAATTCCGTATGCCAGGATTGCATCTTTTCCAGGCTCTTCCACCGTCACACTTGCACTTGGGATTGCCACTCCATCTTCATCAGTAATTTTTCCTGAAACTGTCTTCTGTGCAAAAGACAAAACTGAAAAAAGCAACATCAGAAATAAAGAAATATTTTTTCTCATAATTATTATTTGTGTAATTAGTTAATGGTTATAGATTTTTGTTACACTTTTATAAGGATGTAATTTAAATCTAAAAGTTAAATTTAATTATCACTACAAAAATAGTTATATTTTAGAGATTTGCGATAATTATTGATAATATTTTCTATTTTTGAATTAAAACTTATAATTTTTATTTAGACTAGATATTTAAAATAATGATTTGAATCATAGATTAAAAAAAAATTAAAGCATACATCGTAAATTTTTATTTAATAATTTTGTAACATAAAATTTATAAAATGGGAATTAATTTAAAGCCTATAGATATCGTAGATGACATTACACAAGAAGAGTTCATTGAAAAATATCTAAAGCCGAGAAAGCCTGTTGTCATTAAAAATATGGCAAAGAAATGGCCTGCTTATCAAAAATGGACAATGGAATATATGAAAGAGGTTGTAGGAGATGTGGAAGTTCCTCTATATGATAGTTCAAAGGCCGATCCAGCAGCTCCCATCAATGCTCCGACTGCCAAAATGAAATTTGCAGACTATATAGATCTTATCCAAAGGGAGCCTACCGACCTGAGAATATTCTTTTTCGATCCCATTAAGCACGCCAAAAAACTGCTTCAGGATTATATTTCTCCAAAAGATTTAATGGGAGGTTTCCTTGATAAATATCCGTCTATGTTCTTCGGAGGAAAAGGTTCCGTAACTTTCCTTCACTATGATATTGATATGGCTCACATTTTCCATACTCATTTCAACGGAAGAAAGCATATTCTTCTTTTTGATTATAAATGGAGAGAAAGGTTATATCAGATTCCTTATGCAACCTATGCGCTGGAAGATTATGATATTGAAAATCCTGATTTCAAAAATTTCCCGGCATTAGATGGCGTAGAAGGTATAGAATGTTTCCTGGAACACGGAGATACTTTATTCATGCCGACCGGTTGGTGGCACTGGATGAAATACCTGGATGGAAGTTTCTCCATTTCTTTAAGAGCCTGGGACAAATCATGGGCTGTAAAAGCGCATTCTTTATGGAATCTTACGGTTCAGCGTAAGTTTGATGACATCATGAAGAAGAACTTCAAGAAGAAATATATGGACTGGAAAGAAAAGTTAGCTATTAAACGAGCAGAAATTGCTTTAAAAAGAGGCTTACCAAAATAAAATAAAAGACGTTTCTATTTGAAGCGTCTTTTTATTTTTCTAAATTTAATAACAGTTCTTCCATATTCCTCGTAACCTCATTACAAGAAAAGCAGGCTTCATTTCCATCCTGAGAAAACCAGCGACATTGCGAACGGATAGGACAAAATATTAATTCAGTACTTTTGGCCATATCTAGCTCCTGGACTTTCTTAGATAGAGAACATTTTGATTCCTCATTATCCCATTGTGCACAACCCTTTTCGACACATTTTCCTGTAAAACGGAATCTTTGCTCAAGATGATCATTCTGTTGAATAAACTCTTCTGTGACAGTAAGAGGGGTAATAAATTGTACTCTTCCGTCTTTGTTGACGACTCCAAAAAGCTGTGCCCCAGCTTTTCCAACATAGCTGGGACACATCTTTTTTGAAGAATTAAAATCAGCCTCCATAGCTTTTTATCTGGTGCTGGATATCTTTAATCTGTGCCTGAATATCAATCCCGTGTTTGAAGATAATGATTCCCCATGGAAACCAGTCTTTTACTCTGAGTGGCTTCATCAGCCCTTTGAAGTCTCTGTATGCTCCAAAAGCCTGTGTGTTATCAACTTTTGAAAGTTCCGAAAGAACAACATTTTGAATACCTCTGTCAATGTTTTTTAGCTGTTCGTCTGAAAGATCAACACCTTCCAATGAAACGAAAAATTGCTTTTTAGTTGCCATAATTGTAGTTTTTATTGGTTTTTATAAAGCAAATTTCGGAAGATGAAAACCAAATAACATCAGTATAACCAACATTTATAAATGTGAAATATACGGAAATTACATACTGATTATCAATAAATTAAATCAAAATTTAAAATCTATAAGATTCTATAAATCGGATATTGTCTGAACGTTTTTTCTTCAAAATAAGGGGAGTTTCTGTAGATCCAGTCCAGCTGAGCCGTTCCGTCATCCGCAAAAGCTTTGTCTGATGCTTTTTTGGCTTCAAACTTTTGTTTTAAATCCTTATCATTTTTTAATAATTCTGCTGCTGTATCTTCAAAAATATAAGCAGAATAGTATTCTTTCTGGGCTAAAATTCCGTCAAAGAAATTCCAGTTGAAAAAAGAATCCAATGCTTCCGGTTCTAACGTTTCAATAATATATTTTATGCCTTCCTGATTGGTGGGAACAAGATAATCTCCTTCTAAAAAGCTCTGGTTTTTAGTTGACTTATCAACTGTAGTTTCAAAATGCAGGTAGTGTCCTTCATAAGGATTCTTAACCGTTTTAAAATCATTGATTTTATAAGATTCTACCGAAATGAGACTGTCTTTTTTAATCGGCTTCATCTGAATCTGGTTTCTTTTCAATTCTTCAAGCACACGATATTGTGACTGAGGAATCACGTAATATTTCGGGATTGTGATATAGCCTGTCGGAACTGCCGTTGTGAACAACTTTATTTTCTTTGTAAATGGTTTATTTCGGTCATAATACAATCTTGGTTTTCCGGAAATTTCACTTGGCTTATATTTGCCTTCAAAACCTTTAAAATCCATGGTGGAATATTTTGTAGAATCAATTTTCCAGCGAATTCCATATTGTTTTCCAGCTTGATATTGTTTTAAATTTTCAGCCCGGAGCTGCTTGATCTTTTTATAATCCTTATCTAAATTCTGAAGATTTACAAGCATGTATTTGTACGTAGCATCTACTCTTTTGTCATAAGGTTTCAGCATGTGCGTTTCCGGAACGGTTCCTAAAGAATTGAACAATGTGGTGTATCCTGTAGAATACCTCGGAGAGTCCTCGAACGAAGCAAAGCCCACCTCCGGAACATCGCCGTGAATATTAACGTAAGGAGTGCTTTCATAACCCAACTTTTTTAAATCTTCAAGGTTTTTAGCCTGATAATTGTTGTAAAAATAGTCTCCCAATACATTGCCCAATCGTTCCTTAAAAGTAGAAATATAAGTGAATGTATACTGATAATCTGCTCCGTTGCTTACATGATTGTCAATAAAAACATCAGGTTTCAGCCATTGATAGATCTCCTGAAAACTTCTCGCATTTTTGGTATCAGCTTTAATAAAATCCCTGTTCAGGTCATAATTCCGGGCAGTTCCTCTGAACCCATATTGTTCCGGACCATTCTGATTGGCTCTGGAAAACGAACTGCGATTCAGCATTCCGCTCACGTTGTAAGCAGAAATAGCGGCAACGATGAAATTTTGTGGTGTTTTAATCTTTTTGGTAGCCAGATCTCTCATCAGCATCATGGTAGCATCAATTCCATCCGGTTCACCGGGATGAATTCCGTTGTTGATCAACAAAATGGCTTTTTCTTTTCTTAATTGATTCAGATTTTTTTCCGGAAAAGGATTAAAAACAACCACATAAATTGGTTTTCCGTTATCATCTTCGCCCTTTTTCAAATATTGAATTGAATTGAAATTTTTGGCTAAATTTTGATAATACACATTCATTTCGTCATAAGTAACCGTCTGATTTCCATTTCCTTTTTCAAAAGGTGTTTGGAAATTGTTTTGTGCCATAATTAAGCATGAAGCAAAAGAAAATAATAGGTATTTCAGTTTCATTGAAGTGATATTTCGAGCTTTAAAATTACTTTGTTTTTGTAGAATGTCGTAATTTTTAACGCAAATGTCACAAAGATTTTTCCTTAAATTGTTTGAAAATATTTTTCGTTCGCTAAGGCGTTTCACTTAGCAAAGAAGCCTTGTTGTGTACAGTTGTCATTCTGAACATAAACCAAAGGTTTACGAACGTATTTAGAAGTGGAGTGAAGAATCTCATAGAGATTCTTCCTTCAGAATGACAAGCTGAAATTAATTTTTTCTATGTTGATATACCTCATGAAAATCTCTTTTGACTTTACTAAAATTCAAATCTGATTTTCCAAAAAAATACCCCTAAAAGATGATACTTTACAGGGGCACTTTTTACTCTATTCCTTAATTAGTAATTCACTACATACCAACGTCCACATTGATTAGTGCAAATATTTTCAAATCCAGGGTCACTGGGAGGGGATTGAAGGCAGGCGGCCTGACTACCGTAATATGGGCGGCCTGAATTCCACCAAGATGCACATTCTGGCGTAATTCCTCCTTTAATTGATTTTAAATTCTCTCTTGAAATTTTGTTTAATTTTTTCATAATGATTTTGTTTGATTTTCCTACTCTATACGTTTTTCGGATACCCCTATATTAATACACTAATATATGAAATATTCAATATGAAAGTAATTTTTTTTTATAATCATATTAATTCTTTTTGATTACCCTTTATTATTGGAAATATATTTAGCAGCCACAAAATCTGTCAGCCAAACCTTATTTTCAGAAAGGTAAAACAAAATTCCGTCTTCAAACATCTTCCCTGTTCTGATGGTTAAAATAACCGGTTTTCCATGCCGCATTCCGACTTTAGTTGCAGTTTCCTTATCCTGACTTAAATGAACATGCTGCCGATTTCTCTTTTCAATTCCTTTTTCTAAAATGGAATCTATATTTGTTTGAGCCGTTCCGTGATACAGAAATTCCGGCGGTTGCTGTGGTTTTAACGCCAGATCAATATCAATCGAATGTCCCTGATTTGCCCGGATTTGGGTTTTATCTTCATTAAAAATAAAACGTTTTTTATCATTTGTTTCTACTACCTCATCAAGTTCTTCTAAGGTAAAATTTATATTGCGCTTTGAACATTTTTCTCTTAATTCATCAACATTCGCCCAACCATTTTCATCTAAAGTTAAATTGATCGTTTTAGGCTGATGCCGAAGAATCAGGCTTAGAAATTTACTTATTCTCTTCTTTTGTTGTTCGTTCATCGCTTTTGTTTTTTATTTTAATAATTTATTATCCAGCTTAATACATAAATTTTCAATATCTTCATTTCTCGCCAATACCTCAATCCATTCTCCCGGAATATTTTCAAAACCATAATAAATCCCGGCAATTCCTCCTGTGATGGCTCCGGTAGTGTCGGTATCTTCTCCTAAATTGACTGCTTTTAAAACAGCCTCAGCATAGCTTTCAGAATTCAGAAAACACCATAATGAGGCTTCTAAGCTTTGAAGAACATAACCTCCAGAACTAATTGCATCTTCATTATATTTTGAAATATCATTCTTTAAAACTCTATCAAAAAGTTGAATCTCTTTTGGGTTAAAACCTTGAATTCCTGCAAATTCCAAAGCTGTTTTTTGGGTATGATAATAAGCTTCCTCCTTATTTTTTCCCTTGATTAATTCAATCGCAAAAATCACATAGATAAAGCATGCAAAAACTGAACGAAAATGTCCGTGAGTAATTGATGAAACTTCCTTTACAGTTTGATATAATTTCTCAATATTTTCTTCGTCTTTAAGATAAAAAGCCAAGGGAAGAGTTCTCATCAAAGAGCCGTTCCCATTGTCTTCTTCAAAGATATTTCCTGAAAATCTGGCGCTTTCACCTTTAATCAATCTTGCAATGGAATGACGGGTTGTTCCGCCAATATCGAAAAGTCTTCCATGAGCTGTCCAATGTCCATATTTTACCCATTTCACAAAGCTTTCTCCAATCTTCTCCAGATCATATCCTTTGGTTAACTGTTCTGCTATGCAAAGTGTCAATGAGCTATCATCGCTCCAAGTTCCTTTCGGCTGATTCCAAGAACCAAATTCCTGCATGGTTTCAACAGGAAATCTCTTTAAGGTTTCTCTACTCTTAAATTCCACCGGAACACCTAAAGCATCACCGATGCAAACACCAAAGATTCCGGCTTTTACATAATCTTTCATTAAGCAAGATCTAAGAGTTTATCAAACAATAATTTCATTCCCTGAGTTGCTGTTTCTTTCATGACAACCGCTCTTTGTCCGTATCCGAAGCCAGTTTCATTAGGATTGATCACAGTCAACAGACAATCATCCTTGATATCATGCAGTAATCCTGCAGCCGGATACACCTGCAAAGAGGTTCCGATCACCAGAAAAATATCTGCTTCTTTTGCTTTTTTTGAAGCTTCTCTCATCAAAGGAACATCTTCTCCAAACCAAACGATAAAAGGTCGCAACTGAGCGCCATCTTCAGCTTTATCACCGATGTTGATGTCGCTTTTTTGTTCGTAAATCAGGTATTTATTGTTGCATGAACATGATTTGAACAGCTCTCCGTGAAGATGAATGATATTGGTAGAGCCCGCTCTTTCATGCAAATCGTCGATGTTTTGTGTGATAATCTGAACATCGAAATGCTTTTCCAGCTCTGCCAATAATCTGTGTGCATCGTTTGGTTCCACTTCATGAAGCTGTCGGCGTCTCTGATTGTAAAATTCCAATACCAAAGCTCTGTCTTTTCGCCATCCTTCCGGACTTGCCACATCCGTTATACTATGATTTTCCCAAAGACCATCTCCATCTCTGAAAGTTTTTATTCCGCTTTCGGCACTGATTCCGGCGCCGGTTAATATGGTTAGTTTTTTCATTTGTTTTCGTTTTTATAATTAATTTTAACGCAAAGTCCATGAAGTATTTTATTTACTAACTGCTTCAAGGCTCGCAAGGGCGTTTCACTCAGCAAAGAACATAAAGATTTTTAAATTATTTCATTAATGTATTTCTAAAAGCTTTTTATAAATCTCTTCATTTTCATCATCAAAGCAGACAAAAATAACTTTTTCTATGACCTCTGATTTGAAATTCCTTACTTCGTCAATAGCAATCTTTCCAGCCAATTCTTTTGGAAATCTATAAATTCCCGTGCTTATATTAGGAAAAGCAATCGTTTTAACATTCAAACTTTCCGCAATTTTCAAAGAATTTTGATAACAATTTACCAATAAATCTGAACATTTTTCTTCATCTCCATTCCAAACCGGACCGACTGTGTGAATCACATATTTTGCAGGAAGGTTTCCGGCTGTGGTTACAACCGCTTCACCCGTTTTGCATTTCCCTTGTCGGTTTCTGATTTCGATACATTCATCCAGAATTTGTTTTCCTCCTGCACGATGAATTGCTCCGTCGACACCGCCACCGCCAAGTAAGGAAGAATTGGCTGCGTTTACGATGGCATCTGCTTGTATTTTGGTGATGTCGCCTTTTATTAATTCAATTTTCATAAAATTTGCTGTTTTTCCAGTTTTCAACATTTTTTGTCCAAGTAGGAATTGTATTTTCATCGCAACATAAAATACTTATTCCTCCAGCCATTGCACAGGTTGTATCCCTGTCGCCTAAAGCCGAAACGGTATTCCAAAAACATTCTTCAAAATTATTTCTGTATCTCGAAAGCATCCAGATGACAATCGGAACAGTGTCTTGAGCCGTCATTTTAATTCCGTTTCCTAAAGTTTTGACTAATAATTCAGTACTCGGATTTCCGTCTAAATAAAGTGCTTTATTTAACTTGCTTTTCATATCGGAATCATCTAATTCAGACTGAATTTTTTGGATAAATTCCTGTTGACTAAGTTTTATTAATTCCAATTTTTCCTGAACCACAAAAGCTGCAGCCAAAGCAATTGCTTTTGTTCCTTCAATTGCTTCTTTGCTCGCATGGGTAACTTCACAAGAAAGTTCTGCATTCAATTTAAGTTTGTCAAAATCATCATAAAAATAAGCTCCAATGACCGCCGCTCTCATTGCTCCACCATTACCCATCGAGCCTTGTCCTTCAAATTTTGAATAAGAAACCTCTTTCCAGTTTTCTCCGCTTTTTACCTTCCTGAAATATTGATGCATCGAAGGTCCATAACCTCGATTGATATCCAAATAATAGTTTTTTGTAAACTCTTCTGCCAGAAAATCCTGACAAATTTCTCCGAATTTTTCTAAAGATTTGAAAACAGCAATTGCCATGATCGTATCATCTGTAAAATCTAAAGTGCTTTCAGGAATGATTCTCTGATGAATATAGCTTTTCATCAAACTTTCTTCTCCGAAAAAACTTTCTCCAAAAGCGTCGCCAATAGAAATACCAGTCAGTGATTTTGAAGCAAGTAAAAGTTTATTTGTCCTCATTATATTTCTTCAAACGGCTTTATCATCTCCTCCTTCTTCGAGAGAATTGCAAAAACCACTCTTTTAAATTTATTTTTATACTTTCCATGAAGATGCTTTTTAAATAATTCAGCAATTTCTTTCGGATCATTTTTAAAAACACCGCATCCCCAAGCTCCTAAAATCAAGGTTTCATTTCCCTGATGTAAAGCCAAAGCCAGCATTTTATCTGTTCTTACATCCATTGCCCCAAAAATTTCGTGAGCTCTTTCCGGCTCCTGACGTTTGACAACTCCTGCATTTACCGCGGGAGACGCGATAAAATTACATAAAACCGGTTTCGGCAGCAATTCGCCTTTATCCTTTCTGAAAACCGGAACTTTTGGACTGTAAATCATCATATCGGTATAAAAGCAAGATTCCATTTCGCGATGAACTTTATAATAGTCCCATCCTTGAAGCAAGCTTTCATGCAATCCAGAAGTTCTCGCCAAGCTTTCTTCCTGTGCCTCGGCTCCGTTAATAAAACCACCACCAGGATTTTTTGCCGATGCGAAATTCAGGCACATTATTTTTTCCTGATTTTCTTCTTCGGCTAATTGTAAAATTGCTTTTAAAGAACTGCATCTCCAGACTTCAAACTGAGTTTCAAAATTAGTTTCAGGAAGTTCGTTGTTTGCGAGTTCTGAAAGTTCTTCAGGATAAAACAGAACTGTTTCTTTTGTCGAAACTTCTAGCTCGTTTTCTATATTTACTTTTTCGTTGTGCTCGTTAATATAATATTTCCTGGCCAAGATCTCCAGTGTATCTTTTGCCATTCCTTTATTGGTCATCGTCAGTTTTTTTATATTTAATAGTAAATTTTCTACATCAGCATTTGCAGGTTCTTTAAAATCTTTTCCCATAAATACTTTCGTCACTTTAATATCTCCTACAATCGCCTGATTAAAAGTATCCAATTCTTCCGAAGGAACCCACAGTTCATTGTGATTTCTAGCTCCAACATTTTGTGCAGGATATTGATTGGCAACTTCTTCTAATACTTCAAATTCTGTTACAAAACCAAGATAATTTCCGGCGTCATCTCTTGTGTTCCATTTTTCAGCGATTTCGGAAGCGTAACCTTCATCTAAAACGGGATAGAAAATGGGTTGCCATTCTAATCTTGGAGGAAATTTTTTGAAATTGCTTTCGATAATTAAAAGCATTTCTTTTTCTCCGACAGGTCTGTATAGGGTTTTTGTTTCATGGTTACTTGATTTTAATTTTACCTAAACTAGGCACTTTTCAATATTTTTTAAAGTTCCGCTTTTTCTTTTTTCATCACTATTAAAATCGATGGCTAAAAAATGAGTACAAAATTCTATTCCAAACTGATCTCTTTCATTATCAGAATTAAATCCCCCAATTATTTTCCAGTTTTTTGCTTTTGTCTGAAATGAATTGGCAAAATATCTTGGTCTTTTTCCGACATGTAAAACTGTTACATTTTTAGATTTATCCTTTAAAAATTCCATCATTAAAGTATCGGTTCCTGAAAAATCGCCGATAATAAATTCACATTCGGAAAGGTTTAATTTTTTTATTGGTTCGATATAAAACTGATGAAAATTTTCCCACGACACATTTCCATTTCCGGATACATATATTTTTTTCATCGCTTGTATTTTAGTATTTCTAATTTTTTAACGCAAAGTCCACAAAGTTTTTTTGCCAATAATCCTGCTGATTTTTAAGTTCGCAAAGGCGTTTCACTTAACAAAGCTCACAAAGAAATTCTACTATGTTAAATTTTGAGGATTTGTGGCGTCGCCTTTTAAATATGTTATTGTTTTCATGATTTCTAATATTTTAAGTTTTGGCTAAAGCCTTTTGACTTTGCTTTATTATGAAAATGGGCTAAAGCCCATTCCTATTGATATGATAGTTGTGTTAATTATTTTTATCTCTTTATATCAATTCATTCTTTTAAAATCTTTTGAATAAGGCGAATAAGATCCAAAAACTGCATCAAATTTCATCTTAAGATTTTCTATTTTAAATGTTTCATCCAACTGATCTAAGCAAGTTACTACCAGATTTTTCTTTTTGGCAACAACATAAGCTTCATCAACTTTTAACGCATAATTCAACAGTTCATAATCCAGATCTCCGAAACGCAGATCTTTTTGATATTCATTAAAAGTACAGGTTTCTTCTTCATTATTTTTCAAGTTTAATGGTTTTTCATTGCTCATCCATCCGCTTCCGTGACGGGTTGAATAATTTCTGGTCACATAAAACATTTCAATATTTTCAATTTTTAATACTTTGCAGATTTCATAAGCGTTCTTTGAAGTCGTATTTGCATAGGTTACATTTGGGAAAACACCGTGATCCATATCCAGTAAAATTCCCTGGCTTCCTTCAAAAATAAGATGGTTAAATGATTTTAAATACTCATACCCTTCTATTTTCCAATCAATCTTATCGATGGCTTCTAAAAAATCCTGCAGTGCATTTTCAATTTCTTCTCCTTCTTCAAAACCATAATAATTGGCAATTCCTTTTAATTTTTCAATCAGCATCGCTCTTGGAGCGATTAAATCAACTGCAAATAATTTAAACGGACTTTCATTTCTTTTCATTGTTGCACCTACTCCTTTTCCGCAGGTTCCATGTTCTAAATTTTTGACATTTTTTCTATTGTATAAAACATCAAAAGGTGTTGTTACTTTTGCTAACGGATGTATAGTCAATTCTATATTTCCGTTTTTCTGAATTAATTCTTCTCTTTCATTGAATAAAAACGTCGGATGAATCGTGCAATGTTCCGTGAAATACGAAGGCAAACCACGCAGCGCACCACTCGCAAAGCTGGAATGAATGTGTTTTTTATCATCAATCATCACCGTATGCGCCGCCTGTTGACCTCCTGAAAACCGAATAACTACAGACTCAGGATGTTGCTGAGCCAGAAAATCGGTGGTAATACCTTTGCCTTCGTCCCCAAATCCTAAGCCTATAATTATTTGTGCTGTTTTCATTTTTAATACATTTGAATATTATCTAATCCTTTTAAATCCGTTGTTCTCGTAAAGCTATCTTTAAATCTGCTGCAAACCACTTCTTTGATTACTTTCGGAACATCTCTGTAGTCTTCAATAGATAAACAGTTTTGTCCTAGCAGGTCTTTCCAGCCTTTATCGGCATTAACCGCCTGTCCGGAATGCAGGACACTGATGTGAAAAACCTCATATTTCTTCTGAGCTTCAGCCAATAATTCCGTGTGTTTGAAAGTCTGCTGTCCCGTTCCCATGATTTCTCTGATCGCTGAAGCAGGAAGTGTTTTCAAACAGGGTTCATCACCAACAGTAAATAGCAACCCTTTTTGGTTTCTCTTTTCAAAGGCATCTGTTCTCGTGTGAAAAGCGGCAAAATACCATGCCAATAAATAGCTTTCACCTGCATTTCCTCCGCCTCCAGATTCAATGTAAGTCCTTGTCAACCACATATCAAGCTCTTCATCTCCGGATTCAAACTGACCGACCTGTAAAGGATAACTGTCACATTCATGATCTCCGATTCCTAAAAATAAAAGTGCCGGATCGGGAACGCCACCCTGGATAATTCCGCCCATTAATTTTGGAAGACCTTCCTGGATCAAATCATAAGGAATATGTCCCATACTTCCCGTCACGTCTAATCCTAAAATAATAGGAACCGAATTCGGATGAACCTCAGAATCTCTTGATTCCCTGAAAGAAATACCGTGCGGGTTCATAGATTCATGTGCTTTTCTCTTTGCATTCTGCGTGAAAATTTCACTTGCAGATTTTGATGCATATCCTGCTTTCCTTGCTCTGTCAAAACGAGCGTCCATGTCGTATCTTGTACTTCCCATAACTTAAATTTTTTTGCCAAATAAATATTCAAATCTTGTTCTGGTTAATTCTAACTGAATATTTAAATTTCTGATGATTAATGATAATTCTATGTCTTTCTGAACGAATGCTTCCGGCTGAAAATCAGCGAATGTCAAACTGTTTTTGTCTAAAGGACTCACATCCGTTAATCCTTCCTGTTCTCTTTCCAGTCTTTTGATTTTCAGTTCGATATCTTCTACTCTACGCCTGTAAATCAGCTCTGCATCTTCTCCGATAATTCGGGCACGGTCTTCTCTGATCTGGTCATTATTTCTTTGTAATGACTCGATGAATCTGGGTTTTAAATCTTCTTCCATAACTCATTTATTTTGTGTTAATTTTACGCTAATTAAAAACTGCATGGTTTTGCCATAATTCCTTTCGAACTATTCTTTAGAGTACATGACATCCGTTCTCAAAACATATTTTAAACCACTGATTAAAGTTTTTCCTTCATGTCTCAAAGGATGGTAAAAAACCAATGCAGAACCTTTCTTCGGTGTCACAGTGAACAGATTTTCAAATTCGGTTTCTCCACCTTCAAAATCGTCATTCAGATAAATTAAAAAAGTGTAAAAGCTTTTCTCATTTTCATTTCTGATGTAGCTTCCGTCACGATGCATTTTGAATCTTTGTCCGGAAGAATATTTGTAAATTCTGAACATTTCGTTAAAATCTAAAACTTTGTAATCTTCATGAGTCTGAGGAAGAAATTCAACCGCTTTTTCGAAAAGATTTTTAGCTAAATCGTTATCGAAAACCATCAGCCTGTCATTATTTCGAATTCCTTTGCTCATCATTTGTTGCCCTCCCATATTGATTTTGGCTTCTTCAAAGACTTTATCTTTCGTTAGTTCAATATAATGATCACATTCTTCATCAGTCAGAAAATTCTCTATAATAAAAATCTGTGGGTGTAATTCTTTCTTTTTCATAATCAATACTTTGTGTTGGGTTATGTGTTTTTACCTTCTTAATTCGTCTCTTACTTCCATTAAAGCAAATCCTAAGAGACTTTCACCATTCCATAACAATGGATTTTCTGCTCTCGTATCTGTTTCCAGCATTCCAATTCCCCATATTTTATCGTATGGACTGGCTTCTACCAAAATCTTATCATTTGTTGAAAGCAAAAATTCCTTAAACTTTTCATTTTGTGAAAATTTCAAAAGATTTCCCTGCTTTACAATATCATACTTATGCTCATCCCAGATTTTAGGATCAAAATTCTTGACTTTTCTACCCAGACTTTTTGCCTGATTAGGAGAATTTGAAGTTAATATTTCCTGTAAAGTCTCATGATCATTAAATAATCTTGCTTTTCCAGCCATCATATAATGTTCAGCTGTTTTGTAGACAATTCCGTTTTCTTCGAACTTAAAAGGAAACCATTGACTGAAACACGACTTTGTAATTTCATCTTTCGCAGTATGTCCCCAAAAGAATAAAAACTTCAGCTTTTCCTTTCTCTGGAATCTTTCAATTATATTTTGTAAGTGATATTTCATTATTGCGTTATTTTTACACAAATTTAAAAGAATATGATTTTATTCTCCAAATTTATTTGTGTTAATTTTACGCTAATTAATTTAATTGATTGATTATCAATATGAAAAATTTAATTTATTGGAACACTAATTTCTCAAATTTTTTCACAATGGACACAAATGTGAATCTTTTGAATGAGCTGAAAAACTATCGAAATGTTAATTCACTTCCTTTGTCCTTCTGACGAAGGAAGAATATAACCTACAATCTACAGATTCTTAATCCACTTCGCTACTTTCAGAATGACAGCGAGAGAACAACAAGTTAATGTAGTTTTTGTTTTTAAATTTATTTGATTTCAAAATAGAACCCCTGCTCCTCAAGCTCCTTGTATTTCTTCTCATTGAAGGTAAATAACTTTCCGGGTCTTCCACTGCCTTCTTTTTTTAACGTATTGGTATCATTGAGCAGTCCGTAGCTCATGATTTTTTTACGGAAATTTCGGCGGTCAATTTCCTTTCCGATAATGGTTTTATAAAGATTTTCCAAGTCAGAAAAAGCAAATTCTTCATTCAAAAGATTGAAACCAATCGGTTGATACTGAATTTTGGTACGAAGCCTTTTTAATGCAAGATCAATAATCGTTTGATGGTCAAAAGCTAATTTAGGAAGCTGATTCACACTGAACCATTGTGCATCATCCGCATCAGAATCGGCAAACAGTTCATGATAAGAAGGATTTACAAGCCCCAAATAAGCTATCGAAACTACCCTGTTTCTCGGATCGCGACCCACATTCCCAAAAGTATAGAGTTGCTCCAGAAAATCAGGCTTTATACCCGCTTCTTCGTATAATTCTCTTTTTACGGCATCATCCAGATTTTCGTCATCCAAAACCAGTCCGCCGGGAAGAGCCCAACCGCCTTTAAATGGCTCGATATTCCTCTGAATCAACAAAAGCTGAAGGTCTTTCTTATCAAAATATCCGAAAATAACGGCATCTACGGCGACTTTTATATCCTGTATTTTTTTTGGAGTACTCATTGAATTAATTTGCGTTGTGAATACACAAAATTACACTTTAGCGTAAACAATATCAAGCATAAAATAAAAAAACTTTGCTTTATAATTTTAATTAATTTTATAAATAACTTAAAACTAAACCATTATGAAGAATTTATTATTTGCAGCCTGCACTGCTTTTCTGTTTATTGCTTGTGATAAAGTGAAAATGGATGTAAAAACTGAGAAAACCGAAGAATGGAAACCTGTAGACTCTGCAACGGCAACCAAAGCATGGATGGATTTTGCAACCCCGGGAGATATGCACAAAATGCTGGCTAAATCTGACGGAGCATGGAACGGAGCCAATACGACCTGGATGGAAAATGGTGCAAAACCAATGACAAGTACCTCTGAAGCTACTAATAAAATGATCTTCGATGGACGTTATCAGATAAGTGAACATAAAGGAAACTTTATGGGAATGCCTTTTGAAGGAATGAGTATCACAGGTTATGATAATGCCAAAAAGAAATTCGTAAGCACCTGGATCGACAATATGGGAACAGGAATTATGAATATGGAGGGCGAATGGAATGTTTCAACAAAATCTATTGAATTTAAAGGGAAAATGACCGATCCGGCAAGACCGGGAAAAGATTGTGATGTAAGAGAGGTTTATACTTTCGTAGATGACAATACCCAAAAACTGGAAATGTACGGCCCGGATTCAAAGACCGGAAAAGAGTTTAAAACGATGGAAATAATATTTACCCGTAAAAAGTAAAAAAAATCCGCAGAAATATATCTGCGGATTTACTTTTATATCTTTTGCCTTTTTACTTGGCTCTTTTATTAATCATTAAGCTTTAACACAGCCATGAACGCCGATTGTGGTACTTCTACCCTACCAATCTGCTTCATTTTCTTCTTCCCTTCTTTCTGCTTTTCCAAAAGCTTACGTTTTCTGGAAATATCTCCTCCATAACATTTTGCGGTAACGTCTTTTCTTAAGGCTTTAATGGTTTCTCTGGCAATAACTTTCGTTCCTAATGCCGCCTGAACTGCAATATCAAACTGCTGTCTTGGGATCAGTTCACGAAGTTTTTCACACATCTTCTTACCGATATGATAAGCATTAGAATCGTGAATTAAGGAAGATAAAGCATCTACCATATCACCATTGATCAGAATGTCCATTTTTACAAGCTTAGAAGCTCTGAATCCAATCGGATGATAGTCGAATGAAGCGTAACCTTTGGAAATAGATTTCAGTCTGTCATAGAAATCAAAAACGACTTCAGCTAAAGGCATATTGAAAACCAACTCAACTCTTTCTGAAGTTAAATAACTTTGGTTAACGATTTCTCCTCTTTTTTCTATACATAAAGTCATTACAGGTCCTACGAAATCAGATTTTGTAATGATAGAAGCTTTAATAAAAGGTTCTTCCACTCTATCCATAATTGAAGGATCCATCATTTCAGACGGGTTATTGATCAGGATCGGAACTTCCGGTTCTTTTTTAGAATATCCAAAATAAGAGACGTTAGGAACCGTTGTGATCACGTTCATATTAAACTCTCTGTCAAGACGTTCCTGAACAATTTCCATGTGAAGCATTCCCAGGAATCCGCAACGGAAACCGAAACCAAGAGCTGCTGAACTTTCCGGTTCAAACACCAGAGAGGCATCATTCAGTCTTAATTTTTCAAGAGAGAATCTTAACTCCTCAAAATCTTCAGAATCAATAGGATAAATACCCGCGAAAACCATTGGCTTAACTTCCTCAAAACCTTCGATCGGAGCTGCTGCAGGATTTTCAAAAGAGGTAATGGTATCTCCTACTTTTACTTCCCTTGCATCTTTAATCCCTGAAATCAGATATCCAACGTCTCCACACTGGATCGTTTTTTTTGGAACCTGCTTCAGCTTTAAGGTACCTACTTCATCCGCTCCATATTCTTTTCCGGTAGCGAAGAATTTTACCTTTTCATTTTTACTGATGCTCCCGTTTACTACTTTAAAGTAGGCCTCAATTCCTCTGAAAGGGTTGTAAACCGAGTCAAAAATCAAAGCCTGAAGCGGAGCGTTCGGATCTCCAACCGGAGCCGGGATTCTCTCCACAATTTGCTCTAATAAGTGATGAACTCCTTCACCCGTTTTTCCTGAAACTCTTAATACATCTTCATATTCGCAACCAATTAAATTCATGATTTCATCAGTTACTTCTTCAGGATTTGCAGAAGGAAGGTCAATTTTATTCAAGATCGGAATGATTGTTAAATCATTTTCCAATGCCAAATACAGATTACTAATCGTTTGTGCCTGAATACTTTGCGCAGCATCTACAATAAGAAGCGCACCTTCACAGGCTGCAATTGAGCGGGAAACTTCATAAGAAAAGTCAACGTGTCCCGGTGTATCAATAAGATTTAATATAAATTTTTCGCCTTTATATTCATAATCCATCTGGATAGCGTGAGACTTAATGGTAATCCCACGTTCTTTCTCCAAATCCATATCATCCAGCGTCTGAGACTGTAATTCTCTCTGAGATACTGTATTAGTATACTCCAAAAGACGATCCGCCAAAGTACTTTTACCATGGTCGATATGAGCGATTATGCAAAAATTTCGTATGTTTTTCATTTAAGAACTATGTAGTTTGCAAAGATAATAAAATGCAGGATAATTCCTTATTCTTAATTTATGAGGTGAAATTAATTTCCAAAATTCACAAAACGCGGGATATCTGCACCAAAAGAATTCATCGGTAAAAGATTATTCCGGTTGCTGTTAAAGTCAAAAACAGAATTATTATCAAATGGCACCCGCGGATAATACATAAAAGAAACCTGTATTCTGTTGAATACCAGAAAAGGATTATTAATGAGAACCCCCACTCCTATTTTGGTATTCATAGTCGTTCTCAATAATTTGTCATCCGGCATCCCCAGCCAACCTACTGCTGTCGTTAAATACGGACTGAAATGAAAATTTTTCCAGGTTTTATTAATAAAAAGTTGAAGCTGATACCTTAAAACAAGTTTTTTGGTTCCAATATAATCGGCTGTATAAACAGGAAACTCATCTGCTGAAGAAAGATTGATCCTGTCTTTATAAGAATAGTTATACTCCGGATTTCCCAATGCTAAGGTTGGGGAAAAGAAATGTCTGGCTTTGGCAAACTTCCAATCCATAAGATGGGAAAAATAAGTTCCATCCAAGCGGAACGACTCGCGGTTTTGTTTGTTTTCATTAAAGAATCTTCCAAACTGGGCTTTCACAGTAAAGTATCCGATATTTGTAAAATCCCCATAAGAGGCAGAAACTCCGGCATAAGGGATCACATCCTTGCTTCTTGATAAAGCACCGGCTGTTATATTAACTGAATTTCCGTAAGCAATATCTTCAGGCAAATCATATTGAAAAATATTTTTCTGAACTGAAAATTTTCGCTGAATATATCCAACCGACATCAGAAAACTGCTGTAAGATCTGAAATACTGAAACTGGTCAATATCCGGACTGTCTTTATATTGATAATTCTGAAACCTTCCTATAAAAGCAATATTACTGGATACTTTTTCACTTGGATCTGATGAAACAGGAATCTGATAGCCTCCCCACAAATCCTGACTATAGACTTTGATCTGGGCTTCAGGAAAAGTAGTTTCTGATTCTGTCGGAAGCAAAACGTTCCGCATAAAATATTCAAAACTCAATCCTCCTGCCCATTTTGTTAATGGTGAAAAGAAATCTCTTGTGACATTAAAATTGATTCTTTCGTTTTTAGAAAAGTCACGTTCACCCAAAATCTGGGCATTAATATAGGAACCAAAAAGATTATACGCCGTATAGCTTCCCAACAAGTAATTCTGTTTTTCTTTGGAATCATTTCTATAAAGAAAATCAAATTCGTGCCCTAATCCCAACACATTTTCTTCAGTAAGTCCCAAACCAATCTTACTTCCCGAATAACTTAGTCTAGGTTTCAGACTCCAGGAATCGAGAACTTTTACCACAACATCAATAGAATCTTTGGAGGAAGTACTATCCGAAATACTGATATTAACCCTGTTTATAAAAGGCATTGTTCTAAGCAGACGTTCAGATTCATAAATTTTTTGAGCATTATATTCTTCTCCTTCTTTAAAAAGTAAATAATTATTGACGGTAGAGACTTTGGTATTGGCATGAAGATGATTGGTAAACCAATCGTACCATTTTGATTTTTCTTTTTTATCTTCAGAACCATAACCGAATGGGTCAATTGTTTGTATTCTGATGGTTCTGATGTGTCTCCCATTATAGGTTTCCTGCAACAATTTTTCTGTAGTGGTTTTAACAGAAGCAGAATCTGCTTCTCTACGAAATATGAAACGATGAAAAAATTTGGTAACTTTTCTTTTATCAGAAAATTCTTCGATCTTGTAATAGAGCGAATCTTTCTTTTCTTGGGCATTAAAACACGAAAAGTAGCTTAAAAACAAAACTAAAATTAGAGTTGATTTGTTCATCGAGGAATTAAAAATACGATAATGTTTTAGTATCAATTTATAAGCCAATATGAATCAATATTCTCTCTTTTCATTATATTTTGTCTGATATGTTTAAATACTAAAACTATTAAATTATGCAATATTAATAAAGGTAAAAAAAAAGAGACTTCGGTCTCTCTTATTATTATTTAGTTTTACCAAAATTTTCAGGCAAAATATAATGTCCTGTAAAAGGATCAAGATAAACTTTAGAGCCATTAGTATTACGTTTTTTACTGCCTATACTGGCATCTACAACAGCACCAATTACCCCTCCAATGATTCCCCCCGCTGCAGCTCCAATCGAAGCACCACTAGTTGTGGATTCAGGAAATAATTCTGCCTTTGTAACCTCAATAAAAAGACCATTCTCATCTTTAAATATTTCAGTATAGCCAAAAGGAATATTTTTGTATGCAATTCCTTTATATACAAAAGCATAGAAATATCTGATTGCTTTTTTGTCCTCCCCTTTTATTGCTTTTGTAACTATTCCTTTGTCATTAGTCTGCAATGTATATTCGGGATCAGGATTGTATGTAAAAAAGCTATAATAATCTTTATAAACTCCATCTGTTAGCTCAGTTGCCTTTAAAATATCAAGCTTATCTTTTAATAAAGAAGCATAATTTTGAAGTTCATTCTCTGGAATACTAAAATCCCATGGTTTTGCTTCATAAGAATCTTTAAATAAATCTGTTAAAATAAGAGTCGTTTTTCTCGCCAGATTTTGTCCCAAATATGGTGTAGTACGGGATGAAGTTGTTGCAACTGTATCTTTTCTACAAACATAATGATATCCATCATCTTTTTTAATGAAAATGCTGGCTCTCAACTCAAGTTTTCCAATTGAATATTTTTCTTTTTTATCTTCAGAAATATTTAATTTCTCCAGTAAAAGAACCATATTGTCATTACCTCTTACCGGATTATATTTATAAAACCAATTTTGAATATCTTTACTTGCATCATTTTCGAAAGCAACTTTTATTTCGTCTTTATGATACATTACCGATCCGATTTCCTGGCTAGCTCTTTGATCTATCACCGTAAAACTTTTGATAGAGTTTTTGCTGTCTTTAATAGATTTGGTAAGATCTATAATTTCTGTTTTCTGCGAAAATAATGCCCCTGAAAATAAAAGGAATAATAAAATTTGTTTCATCATAAGAAAGTTTCAGAAGTAAAATTACAAATTCCTTTAAAATTAAACGACCCTCACAAATAAATTATGAGAGTCGTCCAACATTAAAAAAATAAACTATTATGGGGTTTGCTTAGGTCTTGAATTATTATCGTTTCCGTGCGGTTTTCTTTCATTCATCTTATCTCTCATCATTCCCTCAGATTGAAACAATTTCAAAACTTTTTGGCAAGGAATTACTTGTTGCATTTTTTCTGCATACTTTTTTCTATTATCCAATAGCTTCTGCCCTACTTCAAAACTCTGTTGAAGTTTAGCTTTCGCTTCCTCATCAGATAAGGCTTCAGGATCAAAATTAGAATTAAACTGACTCTTTATCTGTCTCTGGCTATCCAGATATTCATTATAAATCTCCGTAAATTCGGTTTTATCACTCGGGTCAATATTCAGATTTTCCATCACCATATTATTCCTGAACTTGGTAAGAAGTGCTTTTCTTTCTTCAGGAGAAAGATTATTGATAACTTCCTTCCTCTGTTTGGGATCCATTTTTTTCCAGTCATAGTCTGTCCTTTGTGCATTTAAGACAAAACTATAAATGATAAAAAGTGTAAATAATATCTTTTTCATCCTTTCTTTTAATTATATAAATCCAAATAAACATCCTGAGTGGAATTACTTGCCAGTTCTGATATTTCAGAATTGGTAAATGATTCCAAGTACTCGTTCATTTGTGTTTCATTATGTTTCGAAACAGGCTTTACGATTTGAGATTTTGTTTTTTCATCTCCGTTGCTGTTATCCTGAACATAAGAATTTTTATTATTCTGATCTCCAGTTATTTGATTATTATTTTCAACAGAAGTTAAATCAGATTTTAGAGTTTCATAAGCGAGTTCGCTTTCTGTTTTAGGTTCCTGGTTATTCATAGCATATGCTGCCTGGGAATTCTCTTTTTCTTTTGAATCATTATTATTAAAAACAAAAGTCATCCCAAAAATCAATGCTAATGACGCCGCCGCCGCATAAGCCCAATTTAAATTTAATTTAAAAACAGGTGCTTTTTTAGCAGGTGACATATTATTCAATACATTCTCCTGAATATTTGCAAACAGATTTTCAGGAATTGTATAAATATTTTTGCGTTCTAATTTTTCGAGATCAAAATCATTAATCCCGCTCAAAACCTTCCCCTGAATATTTTCAAATAAATTTTCAGGGACTTTATAAATGTTTTTACGTTCTAATTTTTCTAGATCAAAGTCTTTCATCTCAGTTTTTTAAGAAATTATCTTTCGTAATTTTCTTTAATATATTCTTCTATTTTTTGTTTGGCATAATGATAATTTGTTTTTAATGTTCCTACCGACATATCTACAATCTTAGATATTTCTTCGTAAGGCAAATCATCATAATACCGCATCATAAATACCAGTTTCTGCTTTTCTGGCAGACTCTGTATAGCATTCTGTAGCAATATTTGTATTTCTTCTGCGCTTCCTTCTGTATTGTCAGCAATAAGATTCTGCATATGGTATTCAGGATCTTCATCAGATTTCTGCATTTTCTTCAATTTATTTACCTGCTGTAATGCTTCGTTGGTAGCAATTCTGTACAGCCAAGTATACAATTGGCTATCGTTTTTGAACTGGTGAAAATTCTGATAAGCTTTAATAAAAGTCTCCTGCAAAGTGTCCTGAGCAAGATCTCCGTCCACAATAATTCTTCTTATGTGCCAATACAATCTACTTTGATAAGCATCCATCAGAGCACGAACTCCTTTTTCCTGAGTTCGTGAATCTTGCATCAACGAAATAATTTCCGCGTCTTTAATCTTCATAAGATGCTTTCACTGTTTTGGATTACAAAAATATCTAAAAGTTAAATTACTTATTCAATTTTTAGTCCAAATATCAAAAATAATATCAGAGAGGTATGTTTATTACCTTTATAAAGGAAATAAATTTTCTATAACATCCTTATCTTCTAAAACTAAACCTAAAACCTTATCTTTGTTTTATGCAAATTGTAATCATTGGTTCCGGAAATGTAGCCTATCATATGGCAAAAGCTTTTGTATTGAATAACACTCCATTAGCTCAGATTTTTGGCAGGAACGAAACAGAACTGAAAAAAATTTCTGAAGAATTAAAGGTTCCTTTTTCAACAGAAATTCTGGAAGATGCAGACTTATATATCATTTGTGTAAGTGATAATTCAGTGGAAGCCGTCTCTAAAATCATTATTAAAAAAGATTGCCTGGTTACCCATACTTCAGGATCATTGCCAAAAGAAATTTTAGCAGGGGAGTACAGAAAATCAAGCCTTTATCCGTTGCAAACGTTTTCAAAATCTAAAGAACTGGACTATTCCAATATTCCGTTTTTTGTAGAAGCTGAAAATGAAGAAGATAAAAAAACTTTGTTTGAAGTGGCTTCTAAAATCTCCCAAAAAGTAATGGAAAGCACCCATGAAAAAAGAAAATATATTCATTTAACAGCAGTTTTTGCCTGCAATTTTGTGAATCATCTTTTTTCAAGAGCCAAGGAAATTTCGGATTCCCAGGAAATTCCATTTGATTATTTTTTACCCTTAATTGATGAAACGGTACAGAAAATTCATGAAATTGATCCTCAATCTGCACAAACCGGTCCAGCGGTAAGAAACGATAGAAGAATTCTGGAACTGCATGAACAGTTACTAAAGGATGAAAGTCTGGAGATTTATAAAACAATGAATCATTCCATTCAGAAAATGTATAATTTATAGAAATGTTAAACTGTTGAGATACCAAGTTGATAATCGTTTTACAACCAAACATCTCAACAACTTAACGATTCAACAACTTAAAATAAAATGAGTTATAAAGAAAAACTAAAAAATATTAAGGCATTTGTTTTCGATGTAGACGGCGTTTTCACAGACGGAAGTGTGTATCTGATGCCCGGAGGAAATATGTGCAGGGTAATGAATGTATTAGATGGATATGCAGTCGTTAAAGCTCTAAAAAACAATTATTTAATAGGAGTAATCACAGGAGGGAATGATGAAATGGTAAAACACAGGATCAACTACCTTGGGATTGAAGATTATTACCCGAAATCTCATAACAAATTGGAGGATTTTGAAGATTTTAAAAAGAAATATCATCTTAAAAACGAGGAAATTTTGACGATGGGTGATGATTTACCCGATATTCATATCATGGAAAATTCTGCCATTGCAGCCTGTCCTGAAAATGCTGTTCCGGAAGTGAAAGCTGTTTCAGATTATATTTCTCCTATAAAAGGCGGAAGTGGAGCAGTACGGGATGTGATTGAGCAGGTAATGAAAGTTCAGGGGAAATGGCATGACGATAATACTCAATCTATTTAATTACTGAGAATGAAGATATTATTAGCATCACAATCTCCGAGAAGGAAAGAACTTTTATCAAACTTAGGCTTTGACTTTGAAGTGGTAAAAATTGACTGTGAAGAAATTGTTCCTGAGCATATTAAAGTAGGAGAGGCAGCAGGTTATCTGTCTGAATTAAAGGCAAGTGCATTCCGGAAGCTGGAAGAAAACGAAATTTTATTGACCGCAGATACTGTTGTAGCTATTGATAATCAGTTTCTTGGAAAACCACAAAATGAAGAGGATGCCACAAAAATGCTGCAGTTACTTTCCGGGAAAACACATCAGGTCTATACCGGAATTACGATTAAAACTTTAAATAATACAATCACTGAAACTGATGTTGCAGACGTTGAAATTGATGAATTGACAACTGATGAGATAAAATATTATATTCAGAATTACCATCCTTTCGATAAAGCAGGAAGCTATGGAATCCAGGAATGGCTTGGAATGGCAAAAATTAAAAAGATACATGGCAGCTTTTATACCATTATGGGACTTCCTACTCATTTGGTTTACAAAATTTTGAAAGAAATATAAAGAGTTTCAATATAAAATTTTATTATTTTTACAAAATCATCAAATCTGCTGATAATAAAATGCAGATTAGCGAGTTATATTGAATAATGAAAAAGAAAATTTTATTCCTTTTAACATCCTGTATCGTAATTTCTTGCGGAATGAAAGTCAAGAAGCCGGAACAACGATCCAAATTTTTAAAAGGTTTTTCCACATACTACAATACTCTTTTTAATGCTGAAGATGCATTAAATTCAGAGTTTGAAACCCGGGATAAAGCACATAAAGATAATTTTTATGCTCCTTATATTCCTATTCTTACCTATGAAGATCAGCCTTTAGGAAGTGATCTTGGTCAGTCTGCCGCATTTGCGGAAAATTCCATGAAAATGGGAGGAATAAATGGGAGAGGAGAAGGTAGCAGAACAGCACCTAATCAATCTCAGGGAATACCCGGAATGGCCGGGATACCTGGAAACCCGCAAGATCCCAATCAAGCACCTCCCAAAGGAGCAACTGCACTGGAAATTGCTGAAGCAAAAGCTTTAAAAGCTATCAATAAATATTCGGTCATTAAAAATGGGGAAGAAAAAAATAAAACCATTTTTGATGCTTACATGATTCTTGCACAATCCAGAATTTACCAGAATAAGTCTTTGGAAGCTCTTGATGCTCTGAACTATGTTTTTTCCAATATGAAAGGCGATAAAAGGCTTCCTTTAGCTTATATCTATCAAGGAGTTGCTTATTCGCAGATGAAAAACTACAATAAAGCTCATGAGATCTTTGCCAGACTTAAGGATGAGAAAATCAGTAAAGATTATCAGAAATTATTGACTATTTATCATTCTGAATCTCTTTTGGATGCAGGAAGGAAAGAAGAAGCAGTAAAGGAATTAGACCTTGCTTATGAAGTAAATACCAACAGGAAACTGAAAAGTAGAATTGCTTATTTGAGAGGACAGGTGTTAGAAAATCTGGGACAAAATGAAAAAGCAAGAGAGAGCTTCCTGGCAGCTTATAAATATGCCAATGACTTTGAATTTGAAGTAAAATCTCAGATTGCAGTAGCAAAAACCTTCAATGGAAAAGGAGATTACAGCGGTGCCAGAAAATATCTTGAAGACATCAGTAAAAAAGGGACGTATGCTTCCAGAAAAAATGAGTTTTATTATGCTTTAGGATTAATGGCTAACAAAGCCGGAAAAACAGATGAAGCTCAGCAGTTTTTCAGAAAATCTTTAAAGGAAAAAGTTTCAGATCAACAGCTTCGTGGATTGACTTATTACGAAATAGGAAAGGGATACCTAGATAAAAACGATTATATTGGAGCAGGGATTTATTATGATTCTGCACTAGCTGTAATGACTTACCAGCCTTCAAAAATTCTTTTACAGGATCAGTCGTCTTACATCAAAAAAATCTCTAAAAATTACTATCTGATCAAGAAAAATGACAGTATCATTGCTTTAGCTAAAATGAGCCCTGAGCAGAAAACCGATTTTTTCACAAAATATATTGCTAAAATAAAAGCAAAAGAAGAAAAAGAAGAACTGGAAAGAAGGCGTGCTGAAAGAAATAAAGGCTTTGATACCGGAGATTATAACTCTACTTCTATTTTTGCCAACAGTTCAAATTCTTTTGAGGATTTTGGTGTTGCCGCTAAAGGTTTTTATTTTGCCAATACTGGTACCGTAAGCAAAGGAACATCAGCGTTTAGACAGACTTGGGGAGACAGAGCTCTTTCTGATAACTGGCGTTATTCTAAGAAAATGGCAACTCTTGAAGATATGAAAAATGAGGCTTTGGGAACCACTTCTGTACCTAACCCGAGACGTTTTGAAACGGCTTATTATATTGAGCAAATTCCAAGTGATATAAGTCAATTGAAAAAGGATAGAGATACTGCTTCCTTGGGATTGGGGATTATGTACCAGAACTATTTTACCAATACTCCTTTAGCTACAAAAACATTATATGATCTGGTAGAGGTGAAACCTGAAGAAAAAGTAATGCTCCAAGCCTTGTATGAAATTTTTGCCATGAATTATGAAAAAAATCCGCAGGCAGCCGAAAGAGCAAAACAAATCCTTTTAACAGATTATCCTTATACTTCTTATGCAGAATTTGTCAGAAACCCTAAGAGCAATACCTTCGTAAAATCATCTGAAGATGTAGAAAACAAGTATAAAGAAGCATTTGCGCTGTATGAAGCCGAAAAATTTGCAGAAAGTAAGGCTATTTTAGATCAAGCCATACAGCAATATCCTAAAGATGCATTGATCCCTAAACTGTATCTTTTGAATGCTTTTAATTCAGGAAAAGCAAATGGAAAAGAGGTGATGATTCTTCAACTGGAGCAAATTGCCTTAAACTATACCAAAACCCCTGAAGGAATTAAAGCAAAGGAAATGCTTAATTACTTAAAAAGTGATATCAAGTTTCAGCCTACGGATAACAAGGGTAATGCGGTTCCACAAAATAAAATAAATAATAACGTTCCTCCTCAGCAACCTAACAATGCTCCTCAACAGATAGGAACATTGAATGAAGGAAGTAAACCTACAAAAAAACCAAATAATCGTCCGGGAATGCAGGCTCCCAATACAAGCCCGGTACCTGCAAAACCACAATAAAATAAAAAAGCGAAGAAATTAATCTTCGCTTTTCTTTTTCTTCACCCCATGAAAATCTTTAAGATAAAAAGGTTCAAAGTAAGCTATATCTTCAAATTCTTTTTTATTGATTTTCTCGAGGCTCTTTTTTATTAAATATTGAGCAGAAGGGTAGACGTCTTCCTTATAATCGGCATTAGAAAGCTGTAAAATTTCCTTTGCCTTTTTAGCTCCGTCTCCTACAAATACTATTTTTTTGTCTTTAAATTCTTCAAAAGATTGCTCATCTAAAATTTTGGCTTCCGTCTCAGAAATATTTTCTCCTGTTTTTCCGTCATAAACGGCCGTATAAACCTCCATTCTTCTGGCATCGATCAAAGGGATAATAAAATCATAGTTTTTGTCTAAAAAGGGCTCTATCATACTTTCTAAAGAATTCACAGCAACCAACGGAACCTTTAGTCCATAACAAAAACCTTTTGCTGAGGAAGCGCCAATTCTCAGCCCGGTATAGGAACCTGGACCTTTTCCTAGAGAAACAGCTTCGATGTCTTTCATAGAAATTCCGGCTCCTTCCAAAGCCCATTCCACAAAAGTATGGAGACTTTCAGACTGTTTATAATTATCGGAAACTTCCTCCGTAAGACACAGAAGCTTTTCGTCATCTGAGATTGCTACCGAGCAGTTTTTCGAAGAAGTTTCTAGATATAAAATTTTCATTTGTTCAGTATAGTAATTTAATTGTTCAGTGATTTATACACTAAACATTTCTGCAAATTTAAGCCAATATTTTGAGACTACTTTCTGTAAATCGTTCTTGGTTCTGCCTGAGCGGTCGGATAGATCGTCATATCTGAAATACACACATGCTTCGGAGCATTTACACAGTACGCAATAGAATCGGCTATATCTTCAGCTTTCAAAGGTTCATATCCTGCATAAACTGTTGCCGCTTTTTCAGTGTCTCCTTTAAATCTTACCATGGAAAAATCAGTTTCTACAGCTCCCGGCTGAATATTGGTCACTTTAATTCCGAATTCCGTTAATTCTATTCTCATTCCTTCAGAAATTACATCGACCGCTTTTTTGGTTGCACAATATACCACTCCGTTAGCATACGTTTGTCTGGCAGCTACAGAGCTTATATTTACAATATGCCCCGAATTTCTTTCCTTCATTCCCGGAATAATCATTTTGGAAACATATAAAAGACCTTTCACATTTCCGTCGATCATAGAATCCCAGTCATCAGTTTTTCCAGCCGAAAGAGGATCTAAACCGTGAGCATTTCCCGCATTGTTAATCAGAACATCAATGTTTTTCCATTCTGCAGGAAGCGAGCTGATTGCTGTTTCGACTTCTTCTAAATTCCTTACATCAAATTTTAAACTAAATATTTCGGTGAAATCAGATAATTCTGCTTTTACTGATTCTAAAACCTCAGATCTTCTTCCACAAATGATAATTCGGTTTCCCTGTTTAGCCAATAACTCTGCTGTAGATTTTCCTATTCCGGAAGTTGCTCCGGTTACTAATATTGTTTTCATTTTTTTGTAAAATGTATAAAAAATGCTTAATCCTTTTAGTTGGCATCGAATGCTTCAAAAGCATTTTCGATATGCTCTATATTTAAATTTCTTTTTTCGTCGGGAAGAACAGAAATAATATCAAATCTCACTTCCTGATCTCTATTAAATTCTTCTAAATAATGATTGGCTGCGGAAACAATCAACTTTATTTTGGTTTTAGTAACCGCTTCCTGAGGCAGCATAAAAGCATCCGTAGAACGCGCTTTTACTTCTGCGACAATAATTACATTATCTTTTTCAGCAATAATGTCAATTTCCGCTTTCTGAAACCTGAAATTTCTCACTAAGATTTTATAGCCGTTTTTCTGTAGATATTCAACAGCCAGATCTTCTGCTTTTTTTCCGAAATCGTTGTGAGTTGCCATATTCTATTTGAGAGTAAGAGAAATTAAAATTCAATCTTGACTTTATCAGCAACTTTCATTTTAATAGTGCTCCCAATAATCAACGGACGATTGTCTTTAATATGCCCATTCGGAAAACCAAAAACAACTGGGAAACTATATTTTGAAATTCTGTCTGAAATCAACTGATAGGCAAATTCATCAAAACTTTCTTCATATTGTTTGTTTTCTTTTTCATCGCCCATATTGGTCATTCCCCCAACAATCAGTCCTGAAATCTTATTAAAAACTCCGGCCAATTCCAGACTCATGATCATTCTGTCGAGCGCATAAAAGTTTTCTCCGATATCTTCAATGAAAAGAATTTTATATTTAAAATCAAAAGAATATTTGGTTCCCAAAAGCGCATAAATCAGGGCCAAATTACCCCCAACCAATTCTCCCTCAATATCTCCTTGTTTATTAAATTGATGTGTTTTTAAGCTATATTTTGGAGTCTTTCCTTTTAGAATATCAAAAATCAGATCATAGCTTTCTTCAGTTACTCCAAAGCTTGACGTTTTAATGGTTTGTCCATGAATAGAAGCAAAACCTTTCTTTAACAAATAACTTTGGATTACTGTGTTGTCAGAATAACCAATATACCATTTCGGATTTTTTGTAAAATTTTTAAGATCTAAACCCTGAATCAGATGCTGACAACCATATCCTCCTCTTGAGGCCCAGATTGCCGCTATTTCATTATCATTTAAAGCCCAGTTGATATCTTTTATTCTTTCCTGTTCCGTTCCGGCGTAATTGTACCCATTTGAAAATTTGGTGTAAAGATGTTCACCTAAAACAGGTTCATACCCTTTACTTTTAATCATTTCAATTCCTTTCTCCAATTGTGGAGCTTCTACCGCTCCTGCAGGAGAAATTACAGCTATTCTATCGCCTTTTTTAAGGGACTTTGGAAAGATCACTTTTGTCATTTGGATTTTTGATATTTTACTTCAGTTTTCTCTGCCTCTTCCAGTCGCTTATCGAACTGATTGAATTTTTTAAAGCTTTGTAAAAAAATAAAGAAACTGAATATAATAAGGATTCCGCCTACAATTCTTCTGATTTTATTCGCCAGTTTCTGGGTTAATTTATCGTGAAACTGTTTGGCTAAAAATATTTTGATAAGATCTATGAACAGGTAAGTGCCGATCACAATCCCGATGTATAAAATAAAATTGCCGGTATCCGGATATTGATTTCTTACCGAAATCACTGTTACCAGCCAGAAAAGGATAACTCCTACATTTAAAAGATTAAAGAAAAAACCATTAATAAACGTCTTGAAATAATTCTGATTAATGATTTTTTCTTCACCGGGAATATGCATTTTGGTTTTTGTAACCATCATTACAATTCCGTATACAAAGATAAGAATGGATGTAATTCTGTAAAAACCGGGATGTTTGTCGATCAGGGTTACAATATCTGCGCTCGCATAATAGGCTGCTAAAATACATAATAAGTCTGCAGAGATTACTCCTAAATCCAGTGCTAAAGCATGTTTAGGACCTCTGGAAAAGCTGGTTTCTATGAGTAGGAAAAAAATAGGTCCTATAAAAACCAGACTCAACATGAATCCTAATACAACAGCAGATAATATAAGTTCAAACATTCAGTATTTTTTTAAAATGAAAACTAAATTTCCATTTCATTTTATACAAATTTAAACTTTATGATTTAATTATTCAACTATCTTGAAGTCCAATAATTTTAGTACTACTCTATATCGAAAATACGTTTTGAATATTTACATTCTAAATAATATAGAAAAATCCTCGAACTTAAAGAACGAGGATATAAATTTACTTCTTAATTCGTTTGTTATATTCTTCCCAATCAAACTTAAAACCTAGGTTTTGAGTTACATAATCAAATATTTCATCAAAATTAGGCTCGTGCTCTTTGGCAAATTCATACCATTCTTTAGAAAATTCTGAATACTCATCCCCAAATGCTTCGCCTTGTGTTCGCATTCCTTTATGAGTACTTGCCAACCAATATCTTTTCTTTTCTTCCAAACTCATTTTGGGATATTTTTCGTTCCAAAATTTTTGTCGAGAATTCTCTATGTCTTCTATAAATTTATCAAAATCTGATTCCATATATTTATTTTTCTATTAATTCAAAATAATGTTTACCTCCTACTTCTTTGTATTCTTTGATTACAAGTTTTCTTCCTCTTAGTAATAATAATTCCTCTTTGTCATAACCCCTAATTTTAATCCCATCTGCAAAATCAGAAATTATGGGACCATTTTTAACTTCCATTTTTAAAAATACATTCTTTTTAGGTTTATCAAAAAAAGCTGCTTCAGTACTACTTCCACAAGATACGAAATCAAAAAGACCACAAATTGTGATCTTTCTTTTTTGATATATAATTTAAGATACTTGAATGTTATTCAACTATCTTAAAGTCTAACTGCTTTTGAATCAAATTAGCTTTTACCACTTTAATCTGAACCTGATCTCCCAGCTGGTATTTTTTTCCGTGTCTCATTCCATAAACAGCATGGGTTTTCGCATCAAACATATAAGAATCATCCACCAAATCTCTCAATTTGATCAAACCTTCTGCACCGTTTTCAGGAATCTCTACCCAGAAACCAAATTCTGCAACCCCGGAAATCACACCATTGAAAGTTTCTCCCAAATGTTTTTCCATGAATTTTACTTGCATAAACTTGATGGAATCTCTTTCTGCATCTGCTGCCAGTCTTTCCATGGAACTGCAGTGTTTTGCTTTTTCTTCCAGATCAGCTTTGTTTGGAGATTTCCCGCCATCAAGATAATGCTGCAACAATCTATGGGCAATCAAATCCGGATAACGACGGATAGGAGAGGTGAAGTGGGTATAATATTCAAAACCAAGACCGTAGTGGCCAATCGGTTCTGTAGAGTACACCGCCTTACTCATACTTCGCATCGCCAGTGTTTCGATCATATTTTCTTCCCCTTTTCCTTTCACATCATGTAACAATTTATTCAGAGATTCAGCAACTTTTTTAGTATTTGCTAAGTTCATTTTATAGCCGAAAGTGGAAACAAAATCTCTTAATGATTCTAGTTTTGCCGGATCCGGATCATCGTGAACCCTATAAATAAATGTATTCTGAGTAACATCTCCTTTTTTGTTTAAAGAAATAAACTCAGATACTTTTTTATTAGCCAGCAACATGAATTCTTCAATCAGGTGATTTGAATCTTTACTTATCTTAAAATAAACACCAATCGGTTCGTTGTTTTCATCCAGATTAAATCGGACTTCACTTCGGTCAAAAGTAATTGCTCCTTTTCTGATACGCTCTGCACGCATGATTTTTGCCAACCTATCCAGAACATTGATTTCTTCCTGCAGATCTCCCTGTTTTGTTTCAATTCTTTCCTGCGCTTCTTCATATGTAAATCTTCTGTCGGAATGAATCACCGTTCTTCCAAACCACTGCTTTTTAATTTCAGCATTGTCATTCAACTCAAAAACAGCAGAAAAGGTAAATTTATCTTCATGTGGACGAAGCGAGCAAACATCATTACTCAACACTTCCGGAAGCATCGGTACAACTCTGTCTACCAAATACACCGAAGTTGCTCTCTGATACGCTTCATCATCTAGAATAGTTCCCGGAACAACGTAATGAGAAACATCTGCAATATGCACTCCAATTTCCCAATTTCCGTTTTCTAATTTTCTGATTGACAAAGCATCATCAAAATCTTTTGCATCTTTCGGGTCAATCGTGAAAGTTGTAATTCCTCGCATATCCCAGCGTTTGGCAACTTCTTCATCGCTGATGCTTCTGTCAATTTTATCCGCATCTCTTTCTACTTCTTCAGGAAATTCATAAGGTAAACCATATTCTGCAAGAATAGAGTGAATTTCGGTTTCATGCTCTCCGGGAGCTCCCAAAACCTGAATGATTTCACCTTCCGGATTTTTATCTCCCGGTTTCCATTCTGTCATTTTTACAATCACTTTATCGCCGTCTTCAGCAACTCCGAATTTTCCTTTCGGTATAAAAATATCTGTATTAATAGTTTTTTTATCACAAACCACAAACCCAAAATCCTTATGAGGAACCACTTGTAAAGTTCCTACAAATTCAGTTCTTGTTCTTTCCAATACTTCCAGTACAGAGCCTTCAAGCTTTTTACCTTTATAAGTGTAAGTAACAATTAAAACTTTATCACCCTGCAACGCATCTTTCACATTTTTTGAATGGATAAAGATATCGTCATCTAAACCTTCAACATTTACATATGCATTTCCGGATTGATTGAAATCGATAATTCCGGTTAATGTTCCTTTTATATTGAGGTTGACGATATATTTTCCCTTTTCGGTTTCTTTGATTCTTTCGGAAGCCTGAAGTTTGTGTAAAGCCTGAATGACAAGCTCTCTCTGTCTTGGGTTTTTATAATCTATTCCATCGGCAATCTGCTTGTAATTATAGATTTTTGTGGAATTTTCATTCATAAAACGCAGGATTAATCTTCCGATCTCCTGTAGTTTATGATCATTTTTCTGACTTATATATTTTCTTTTTTTTGGCATATTAATTTTCTTATTAATTCATGATAGTCCTAATTTTCATTTAAAACTATTTTGAAATTATCATTACAATTCTGATAATTCTGGTATTCATTTTTAAATTTATTCTGTAATTCTACATCATCAATTTTCCTTCCAATCATTTATAATGGAAGTTTGATTTGTATAAAATTACTACAAATATTGGAGAAGAGGGGAGAAAACCTTCTATTAAATATTCTTTAATACTTAAAAAGGATTCTGTAGGAAATAATAGACTGGTAAATTCTATTGGGCATTGCAAAGATATAAAATAAAAAATAAATAAGGCTTGTAATATGATTTACAAGCCTTTATTGTTTTAGCAAACTGCAATTTTATCAACTCTGGTCTGATGTCTTCCCCCTTCAAAATCTGTAGAAAGAAATCTATTTGCAATTTCAATCGCTAGTTCTTTTGAAATGAATCTTGCTGGGATAGAAATCATATTAGCATCATTATGCTGTCTCGCCAACTCTGCAATTTCCGGCATCCAGCAAAGTGCACAACGGATTTTCTGATGTTTGTTAGCAGTGATTTGAACTCCATTTCCACTTCCACAAAGTAAGATTCCAAGTTCATTTTCTCCGTTTTCCACTGAAGTGGCAGCAGGATGTACAAAATCTGGGTAGTCAACACTGTCTGTAGAAAAAGTCCCGAAATCCTGAACTTCAAAGTTTTCTTCCAGATGCTTGATAAGGATCTGCTTGTATTCAAAACCTGCATGATCTGCTGCAATAGCAATTTTTCTTTTCATTTTTACTTTTATTTTATATCTACCGTAATTAAATCTTTTGGCAAAGTTACGTTAAATCCGAATTTAATCTTCTTAGTTTCATTAGGTTTTATGTTAAAATTCCAAATAATAAATCCTGAGCTTTTATCGTACGCCGCATTATCAGTATTTATTAATTCTATTTTTATATTTTCAGCTGTGGAAAGGGGAATCTGATCTTTCAATTCAAGGCTAATGGTAGTATCTTTATTATTTTTAACCGTAATTTCATAAGAATAGCTTTCAATTTTTTCTTTTTCACCTAAATCTTTAGTTTGTTTATTAATCAATTCTCTTTTTGTAAGGATATTAGAATCACTTCCAAGGCTGATCAACATTTCATTAGTAAGCTGACTGGTATCAATATTTACTGAACCAATTAACATGTCGTCCATAAAAATATCCGCGTTTCCCGGAAGAAAATTATATTTTGAATAATCTTTAATATATGCCAAAAGAAATGTTTTGTTTTCCAGCTTCGGAGTCGCAAAATATTTATAGCCTGTCGTTACATTAAATTCATTTATATCTTCAGAAACTTCAACATCTGTAGGAATGACGGTATCTTTATTTAAATTAATTTCAGTTTTCATAGTTTTCTGAGAAATTCTTGAATTACCGATAACAGCAACTTCCTGTATTGAGTTTGCTCTTTCATTATCGGAACTTTTTTCTCTTTGAAATGCCTGATTAGAAATATAATAATCTCTTTCTGTTCTTAAAAACCAACGATCAAGCTCATAAGGTTTATCTTCCGAGCTAAAGCTTCCGTTTATCAGTTTTATAGGTATATTTTTAAGCTCAAGACCAGTATTCTGCTGTATTTTCGCTTTGTACAAAATTTTTAACGGCGACTGGATTCCGTTTGATTTAATTACATAATAAGGATGCCAACTTGCACCCTGAATATTCTGATTTACTTCAAAATTTACATGTTGTTTTTTATCACTTGTCACCTGCAAAACAAGAATATTAGAAAGCCCTGAATTTTTCGAAGAAATGTTTCTTCTGTTTTCTAAAGCAGAGATTTTACTTTGAGTCGCATTAAGTTTGGCATTTAAAGAAGTTTCTTCAGTATAAAATTCTTTAAGTGTTTTCTGATTAAATTCTATCATTTTTAATATATCAGCAGAATTAGGACTTTGCAAACCTTGATTTTTCTGAACAATTCCTATTGAATTTCTGATTAAAGACAAGTCCTGTTCAATCTTTTTATAGGATTTTCTGTAAAATTCGATACTGTCATTTACAGCATCTGTATCATTGCTTTTTCCAATTTTATCTGAATATTGATAAGCATTATCATTATAAGATTCATATCGGATCAGTGTAATTTTCTTATCTGGTTTAAAAGAAGAAATGTCTATTCCTGAGTTTCTTCCAAACTCTTTAATTATGATATAATTCTTACCCGGAAATACATCAGCGGAAAAAGATTGCTTTACAATTCCGCCACTGTAATAGATTTTTGCCTCTTTTATTTTCGAGGTCGTTACAGTATAATTTTCCTGTCCAAAACACATGAAAACAGTTAAAAAAAGAACCAATACATTGATTTTCACCATATTTATATTTTTTATTTATCAAATTCAAAACTTATTCACGATTTGTTAGTTAAATTCTTATTAACTGTTAAAAGTATTGTGAATAAGTGTGGATAACTTTGTTAAAAATAATATTTTTTTTGTTCTTTAAAATTTGTAATGAAATTTGCTTCAAAAATTTTAACTCTAAATTTTCAAAAACTTTTTTCTAACTAATCTTTAGTTTTTCCATAAATCGGTTATTAATAAAGAGGATTGGGGAAAAGTTATTAATATTTGTTAGTAACGAAGTGAAAAATCACATTTACAGGAAATTATAATGTAAATAAAATGTGAATTGAATAAAAACTTCATGTTATCAAGTTTTAGCCAAAAAGTTATCCCCTAAACTCACATCACTCAACAACAATAGCGTATTCTTTTTTTTAAAAGAAAAAAAATTGTTGATTAGTAAATGTCGGGTTTGCGGGAAACTTTTCTGAAAACTTTTTTCGGCTTGCAGCTTTTCAAGAATTTTAAAATCTTACATTTGTGAAAAGAAAAATTCAACGTTGTTTATGAAATCAGCTCTTCAGAATTTCCCGAACGGGAGAAGTTCTGGAATGCAGGTATCATAACTATAGAAAATAAACAGTATATATGAAAACAATCAATGATTTCAATTTTAATGGTAAAAAGGCTCTGGTAAGGGTAGATTTTAATGTTCCTCAGGATGATCAGTTGAAAGTAACAGACAATACAAGAATAGTAGCTGTAAAACCTACGGTTGATAAAATTCTTAAGGACGGAGGATCTGTAATTTTAATGGCTCACTTGGGAAGACCAAAAGGTGAAGTTAAAGATGAATTTTCATTAAAACATATAGTAGATGAAGTTTCTAATGTTTTAGGACAGGAAGTTAAGTTTGTGGACGAATGTATAGGAGAGAAAGCTGAAAAAGCTTCCGCAGAGCTTCAACTTGGAGAGGTCCTTTTATTGGAAAACCTACGTTTTCATAATGAAGAGGAGAAAGGAGATGAAGCGTTTGCAGAACAACTTTCTAAATTAGGAGATGCTTATGTAAATGATGCTTTCGGAACAGCGCACAGAGCACATGCTTCTACAGCTGTAATTGCTAAATTCTTTCCTTCAACTAAATTTTTCGGTTTATTAATGGCTAAAGAGCTTCAGGCAATTGATAAAGTATTAAAAAGTGGTGAACGCCCTGTAACTGCGATACTTGGTGGATCCAAAGTTTCTACTAAAATTACAATTATAGAAAATATTTTACCAGCAGTTGATAATTTAATTATCGGTGGCGGAATGGCATTTACTTTCATTAAAGCTCTTGGTGGTAAGATCGGAACTTCTCTGGTTGAGGAAGATAAATTGCCTTTAGCTCTTGAGATTTTAGGAAAAGCTAAAGAACATAATGTAAAAGTATATCTTCCTTCTGATACTATCATCGCTGAAAGTTTCAGTAATGATGCTGAAAGAAAAGAAGTGGATATCTATGCTATTCCTGAAGGATGGATGGGATTGGATGCAGGTCCAAGATCAAGAGATCAGTTTAATGATGTACTTTTAAATTCAAGAACTATTCTGTGGAATGGACCGATCGGAGTTTTTGAAATGTCAAACTTTGCAGCAGGCACAGTTGCTCTAGGTGATAGTATTGCAGAATCTACGAGACAGGGAGCTTTTTCTTTAGTAGGAGGAGGTGACAGTGTTGCTTTCGTAAAGCAGTTTGGTTATGGTGACAAAGTAAGTTATGTTTCTACCGGAGGTGGAGCAATGCTTGAAAGTTTGGAAGGTTTAGAACTTCCTGGAGTTGCTGCAATTAATAACTAAAAAGAAAAAGATATATTATTGAAAGTCTGCTATTATAGCAGACTTTTGCTTTTTATCCCAAATTTACCAGAATTTCTTTGGCATGTCTTTACTTTTTGATGTTTGCTTTATACTAAAGATTATATTCTTGAAAATTTTTATACTTTCTCTGTTTGTCGTACTGTATTATTATTAATTTAATAAATCTATGCGATTCTCAGAGGCTTAGTTTGACTTATGAAAGTATCATTTTTTAAATTGAATTAAGTTTTCTATAAAACTAAAATATTTAAATTCTTTGGGTCTGTTCCACTGAACAATTATTAATTAAAAAAATCTGTAAGATTCTCAGAGACTTAGTTTAGACTCTTGATTATAGGTAGATATAATCTTCCTAATTTTCGAAAAAGCATAAAATTTAAAATTCTTAACATTTTTTTTAAAAATTATATTATTTTCTTTCTTCTGTATCGTATAGAAATTAATCAAAAATAATCTATGCGATTCTCAGGCTCTTAGTTATAGAAATGAAATTTTTTCTATTTCCATTATTTAGACTGTTATTAACATATTACCCATATTTTGAAATTAGGGTTTGGTTTTTCATTTTTTATATTTTTTGGAAAAATTTTAATTTGAAGATTGAGTAGGGGAATTGGCTAACAAAATAAAAAAACTCAGAAATTTTTCTGAGTTTTTTACTTTTTATACTAAATATATGAAAAATTGACCTTTAGAAATAGGCCAAAAATCGATTTTCTACTTTTTTTCGATAATATATATCAAACTTGAATATTCGTTCGAAAAAAGAGCTTTTACGTTAGAAATCGTTCCGTAGATTGTTGCTTTTAACCAAAAAAGAGGTGATTTTTTATATTTTTCGCTCAACATTGAGATATAGTATGAGTCGAGAACCAATGGTTTGATTTTTCTCATTTTCCAATTTGTTTTCTTAGCGATAAGATTTTCCATTCCTTTTTTTGAGAAATGATAGATGTGTCTTGGTACATCATAAGCTGCCCAATATTCCTTATAGTGTTTTGCATCGTAAGAAGTAGGGTTGGGAACAGCAATAATCAAAAGTCCTTTTTCCTTTAATTTACTATTAAAAATTTCAAGCATTTCATCCTGGTTTTCTATGTGCTCGAAAACATGCCAAAGCGTAATGGCATCCAAACTCTGATCTTCGATGGTATTAATATTATCGAAGATAGTTGCTTTTGAAATCTTATTTTTGGCAGCTTTTCTAGCATCGGAATCTGGTTCAAAACCGAACGTTTCAAAATCATTTTCTATAAATTTTACAAATTCTCCGGCACCACATCCATAATCCAATACTCTTGAGCCTTTCTTAATTCTGTCCAGAAGTATTGTTTTTTTATACTGTAAATTGAATGACTGTAAAAATTTATATAGCTTTTCTTTTAAGCTTCCTGAATCCTGATGATGGGAAATGTAATCTTCGCTTTCATAATATTTTGAAATATTCGATGGAATAGGGGAGGTCTTAAATACCCCTTTTGTTTCTGTTTCTTTAATTTCAAATATTTCCTGTGAAAGAAAATGATCTTTAATTTTCATTGAATTTTTTTCTTTAAATATAAAAATTAAGATATTCAGAGTTTATAATATGCTCATAAATACCTTAATTTTCGCCTTTATTTTATCTATGTTTCACGTGAAACATTTTATATTTAACGTCCTAAATAGACCAGTAAAACGTTTATATCGGCAGGTGAAACCCCACTGATTCTTCCTGCCTGTGCAATAGTTTTTGGTCTCACATTTGACATTTTTTGTTTGGCTTCGGCAGACAAACTTGAGATTTTTGTGTAATCAAAATCTTCAGGAATTTTGATGTTTTCCAAACGGTTTAGTTTGGCTACATTCTCTTTTTCTTTTTCTATATAACCTCTGTATTTAATATTTACTTCAGCCTGCTCTCTTACTTCGTCATCATAAGTAGAAGAAACCTCATTGATGAAGTCAATTCCATCTAGCTTTTCTAATGTCATATTAGGTCTTGTAAGGATTTGGGCAGCTCTGTAAGCCTGATCAACAGGACTACTTTCAATACTTTCAAGAATAGGATTAATCACTCCAGGTTTTAAAGAAGTTTCTCGAAGGAAGTTCTCAAGTTCCTCACTTTTAGCTACTTTTTCGTTTACTCTTTGTAATCTGTCTTCTTTTGCCAAACCTAAATCAAAAGCCTTCTGAGTAAGTCTGATATCTGCATTATCCTGTCTTAAAAGAAGTCGGTATTCAGCTCTTGAGGTAAACATTCTGTAAGGTTCTTCCGTACCTTTTGTAATCAGATCATCAATTAAAACCCCAATATAAGCTTCATCTCTATTCAGGATAAACTCATCCTTTTCTTTTACTTTATTGTGAGCATTGATCCCTGCAATAAGACCTTGTCCAGCCGCTTCTTCATATCCAGTTGTACCATTAATCTGCCCAGCAAAGTATAAATTATCGATCAATTTTGTCTCTAAGGTATGCTTTAATTGAGTAGGAGGGAAGTAATCATATTCAATAGCATAGCCAGGACGGAATACTTTTACATTCTCAAATCCCGGAATATGTTTCATTGCTTTGATCTGTACATCTTCAGGAAGTGATGAACTGAATCCATTTACATAGATTTCTACAGTTCTCCAGCCTTCCGGTTCTACGAATAACTGATGTCTGTTTCTCTCTGCAAAACGGTTGATTTTATCTTCAATACTCGGACAATATCTTGGTCCTAAACTTTGAATAGTACCATTGAACATAGGGCTTCTGTCGAATCCTTCACGTAAAATATCGTGTACCGTTTCGTTTGTATAAACAATATGGCAACTTAATTGTTTGGTTAACTTAGGAGTATCTAAATAGCTGAATTTTTGAGGGTTTTTATCTCCTTTCTGTTCTTCCATTTTAGAATAATCCAGGCTTCTTCCGTCTACTCTCGGTGGAGTACCTGTCTTCATTCTTCCGGCTTCGAAGCCTAAAGAAACTAACTGTTCAGTAATACCAAAAGCTCTTGGTTCACCCATTCTTCCACCTCCTAGCTGTTTATCTCCAACATGGATCAAACCATTAAGAAAAGTACCGTTTGTAAGTACTACTGAGCGTCCTTTTATCTCAATTCCTAATGAAGTAATAACTCCTACTACCTTGTTATTCTCTATAATAAGCTGTTTTACCATATCCTGAAAAAAATCAAGATTTGGAGTATTTTCTAATGCTAAACGCCATTCCTCTGCGAAAAGCATTCTGTCGTTCTGTGTTCTTGGGGACCACATTGCGGGTCCTTTGGAAAGGTTTAGCATTTTGAACTGTATGGCAGATTTGTCTGCTACAATCCCTGAATAACCTCCCATTGCATCGATTTCCCTTACAATTTGTCCTTTTGCGATTCCTCCCATCGCAGGGTTGCAGCTCATCTGTCCAATTGTCTGCATATTCATTGTTATAAGCAGAGTCTTTGAACCCAGATTGGCTGCTGCAGCTGCTGCTTCACATCCTGCGTGACCGGCACCAACTACGATTACATCATATATTTCTGATATCATTTTTTATTGCTTGTTTTAAGCCTTAAATTTTAATCTTCTCTATAAATGTTTCACGTGAAACATTGTTTAAAAATACGCGCTAAAATAGCTTGTATTGCGGTTTCTTTAGCTTTGTTTATAATTGTATTTTGCTAAATAATGATCTTCTTTTCCCCGCATTCCTTTTTCTTCTTCTTCAGTTTTATCCTTGTATCCGCAAAGATGAAGTATACCGTGAGCTAAAACTCTTCTCAGCTCTTCTTCATAATCTTTGGATAGAGTAGAAGCGTTATCTGAAATGCGCTGCAAAGATACGAAAATCTCTCCGTTTATTGTTTTGCCTTTCACATAGTCGAAAGTAATGATATCTGTATAGTAATCATGTTGTAAATAATCCTGGTTTACTTTCAATAAATATTCGTCGTCACAGAAGATATAATTGATTTCGCCAAGTTTTTTTCCTTCTGAAAGAATAATGTCTTCCAGCCAATTTTTATAATCTGTATTTACAGATTCCGGTAAGTTTTCGTAAAAGAATTGTATCATTGTTTTTAAAACCAGTGTCCCAAAATTACACTGAATATGCCTTTTTGATTATTTTTAAGTGAATGGCTAAAATTAATTTTTATCTGTCCGAAAGGAGATTTATAACCTGCTGTAATTCCCAGTGAACTGTAATTTAACTTTACAGCGTCTTCGAAACTAATATCATTGGATAGATTTGCAAAAGAGAAATTTCCACTGACGAAGTAGTTTTTATTAAACTTAAACTGGACATCGTTGGAAATTAAAATTAAATTATTGGTATTCAGCTGAGCAAAATTAAAACCTGCAAAGCTTTTAAAATTAACTACATTTTGTTCGAAAATGCCCCCTAATCTGTATTGATAGAATTGAGGAAGGTTTTCTCCAATTGTAATTCCTCCATATAAATTAAGACGATAACTGAAATATTTTGTTAAAGGGATATTGAGTCTGATGTCTGCTTTTATCTGAACCAGTCTTTTATCGACTTCAGATTTTAATAAGTCGATAACTTTACCTTCGGCGTTGATATAAATTCCGCGGGTAGGAAAGTCTTTATCATTCTGGGTATCGCTTTTTAAAAAGATGTAAGGATTGAGGAATCGGTTATACCTTTTATTTGTACCATTCGATTCTGCTTCGAAATAATCGTGGCTTAACCCTCCTCCGATCGCGAATTTATCTTTCCAGATTGATTGGATGTATATTTCATTTCGGAGCCATTCCCATTTGTCTATATCGTAATTATTAATATCTCTTAGTGTGAAGCTCATTCCGGATGAATAAATTCCTAAGCCGGGAATATAGCCGTTATCTATAAAATAGTTTAAGTAATATCTTGGCTGGTCTCCTACAATCACATCCAATGATAAATTGGTGTTTTTAAAAAGAAGCCGTTTGGCTGAATAATTTAAGAGTAATCCTGTTTTGAAAATTTCGTCATAGTGAAGTCCGAATTTCAAGAAATGGCGACTTTCATCTTCTGTTACGTATAGCTTAAGATAATTGGCATCGTTTTCAGGAACGATATCATAATTGATGAAACGGTAATTATTGGTGGCAACAAGCTTATCAATTTTTTTGTTGACACTTCCGTAAGTTTCCAGAGAGGGGAGCCGTAGTCCCATTTTTCCCAGAACATAGTTTTTACCGTATATTTTCCCTCCATCTATGGAAACGCTGTCAATCTTATAAACGTTGGAATAAATGGGGTTTATTTGCTGTCTGAGACGTTCAAATGGACGTTTGGGTAATTGATCCAGGATATTTACATATTTAAGTCCTTCCACATAGCCGCTATCAAGAATTTTTTTCTTATCATCATAGCTTGTGGCGGTCATTCCTTTCAGATCAGGTTTAATATTAATATCCGTGTATTTATACTGTCTTCTGGTATCTTTTTTAATACCGAAATCGATGACCTGATTTAAAATCGCTATAATATTGTTTAAATCCTCTCTTTTTGATAGATCTTGGTTAAGATCCACGCCGATTACAATATCGATTCCTTTGTCCTTTAAAGGCTTTGAAGGATAGTTTACACTCATGGCTCCATCTATATAAATGCTGTCACCTATTTTTACAGGATCCATTAAAGATGGAAAGGCTGAACTTGCCATTATTGATTGTACGAGATCTCCTTTTTCAAAAATCTGCATATTTCCGCTTTCGAGATTGGTGGCAACACACATAAAAGGAATCGGAAGTTTGGAAAAATCATCAATATTCGAAACGTTCTTAAAAAGTTCTTTCAGTAAGTAAACATTTTTTTGTCCCGTACTGATGGAAGACGGAAGAGTGATTTTTCCGTTTTTTAAAGGAATGGATAAAAGATATTTATCTACGGATTTGTTATAAAAAGTAGTTTCCTGACGTTTTGCTTTAGGATCCATGATCAATGAATAGAAATCTGTATCCATCACGATCTTTTCAATCTCTTTTCCGGAATATCCGGAAGCGTATAGTCCTCCTACAATGGCTCCCATACTGGTTCCGGCAATATAATCTACTTTTACTCCCAAAGAATCCAATACTTTAAGTACTCCCACATGAGAAAATCCTTTAGCTCCGCCACCAGCAAGGGAAAGTCCAATTCTTGGATTCTTCGGAATCACTAAATCTTTCTTGATCTGAGACTGAAACAAAATCAGCTGAAATGCAAATAAAATGATCAGGATTTTTCGCATAGGCTTAATCTTTTATATAGATCCGTTTCACCCGGGGTGAAATAGAGGTTAGTACTTCATAGGTTATCGTTTGGCAGTAGCCTGCGAATTCTTTAAGACTAGGATAGGCATTAAAAACGGTTACCGTATCTCCTTCTTTTACATTGGGAATATGATCTATATTAATCATCATCATATCCATACAAATGCTTCCAACAATAGGGGCTAAAGTTTTATTAATTCCCACATTTCCTACCTGATTTCCGATTAATCTTGGAATTCCATCTGCATATCCTACAGGAATGGTGGCAATTTTTGTTCTATGGTCGGTTTTAAATCGTCTGCTATAACCAACTGATTCTCCACTTTCTACTGAAGAAATTTGAGAAATTACTGTTTTAAAACTGACAACCGATCTTAGTTGTTTTTGTATTTCACTATTTGGTGATTCTCCTAACATTCCAATTCCTATTCTAACCATATCGTATTGATGGTCAGTATAACTTGTTATTCCAGAAGAATTTAATATATGTCGAATAGGAGTGTAGCCCAATTTTTCAATTAAATATCCTGAATTTTTCTCAAAGCTTTCCAGCTGATGCTGAGTAAATTCCTTCTCTTCAGGCATATCTGAAGACGAAAGATGGCTGAAAATACTTTGAACCTTAACATTCTTGTGCTTTAAAGTTTCACTTAGCTGCTCCAATTCATACTCTTTAAAACCAAGACGATGCATTCCTGTTTCCAGCTTAATATGGATAGGATATTTTTTATCATAACCCGATTTCTGAACCGCTTCATAAAATAATTCCAAAACCCTGAAACTATAGATTTCAGGTTCTAAATTATATTCTATTACTGTTTCGTAGCTATGCTGTTCTGGGTTCATAACAACAATAGGCACCGTAATTCCTTTTTTACGAAGTTCTACACCCTCATCTACGAAAGCAACTCCTAGGTAATCAATATGGTGGTGCTGTAAGAATTCAGAAATTTCGTAACTTCCTAAGCCGTAAGAGTTTGCTTTTACCATGGCCATCATTTTAGTGGTGGATTTAAGCAAAGACTTATGATAATTGATGTTATGTAAAATAGCATTCAGGTTGATTTCTAAAACCGTATCATGCTTTCTCAGTTCAAGGATATCTTTAAGCTTTTCAATTTCAAATTTTCTGGCTCCTTTTAACAGGATGATCTGATTTTCAATTTCAGTAATATGTTTACTTTCAATTAATTCCTGAGTGTTGATGAAAGTAAAAGTTTTAGATTTAAATAATTCACTGAATTTTGATATTTCATTCCCGATTAAGAAAACAGAATCAAAATTCTGTTCATTGACCAACTCGGAAACTTCTTCGTATAGTTCTTTAGAATTGGAATTAACACCAACGATATCGGTGAGTACCAAAGATTTCTTCGGCTTATTGTATTCGTTTAAAAATTGCAGTGCCGTTTTTAATGAATCCAGATCAAGATTGAAAGAATCATTAATGATAATATTTCCTTTAATTCCTTCAATAGCTTCAAGCCTCATTTCAACGGCCTTCAGAGCGTTGATTTTTTCGACGATCTTTTGATTTTCGACCCCTAACTCCTTTAAGACAGTTACAAGAGCCAGAGCATTGGTTAACGTCGCTTCGTCTCTTTGATGAACCGGAAAAGAGATTTCTTCACCAAAATATTGCACAATAACATTTTCGTCTTTTGAAATATTGTTTTTAAAAGAAATCTGATTGTTTTCTTTAAAACCGTAAGAAATTAATTTTTTACTTGAATATAATTCCTTTATTTTTTTATCAACCAGTGAATTGTCTCCATTGTAAATGATGACTTCAGAGTGTTTGAAAAGTTTTATTTTTTCGTCAATAAGTTCTTCCTCCGATTGGAAATTGGCAAGATGGGCAGTCCCGATATGGGTCAATAAACCAATCTGCGGATGGAAAATAGCTTCCAGCTTATCCATTTCATTTGGTTTGGAAATTCCGACTTCAAAAATTCCCAGTTCATGAGAAGTATTGATTTGAAGGAGAGAAAGAGGAAGTCCGATCTGAGAATTAAAACTTTTCGGGCTTTTAACTGTTGGAAATTCATTCCACAGACATTGATACAGCCATTCCTTTAAAATCGTTTTCCCGTTACTTCCGGTAATTCCGATAGATTTTAAATGGGCATTTTCAAAATGAAATTTTGCCAGTTTTTGAAGAAAATCGACAGAATTCTCAACAATAATCCATGTTATATTCTCAAATTGATCATATTCATGTTCAGAAATAATAATATTGATTCCTCTGTCAATAGCAGATTCAATGAACTTTTCACCCGAATTTTTATGGGTATTGATGGCAATAAATGCAGTATTTTTTGTGGAATATATGATTCTGCTATCAAAAGCTATGTTTTTGATAACTAAACTCTTATCTCCAATTACTTTAGCATTGGTGATGTCTGCAATTTGATTTACTGTATAGTTCATTGGTGCCCTTTCTGCTGGTATTTTGTGTTTGCTTTTGCTTGTCAATCATAAAGCATCTATTTATAATCAACTTATTTTATAAGCTGATTTGTACTGTTATGTTCAACAAAATATATTTTAAGATTTAAAATTTAATCTTATGTCTAATTTAACTATTTTTCTTCTTCGAAAGTACTTCATCAATAAAAACACGTCGGCTTACTGCTTCATAACTCTCTGTTTCACCTAATTCAACTAAATTATTACCTTGAGAAATCCTCATGGAATAATTGGCCAGATTTCCTGTTCTCTTACAAATAGCATGCACTTTTGTTACATATTCTGCGGTTGCCATAAGATTAGGCATTGGTCCAAACGGACGTCCTAAAAAATCCATATCCAATCCGGCAATAACAACCCTGATCCCGCTATTGGCCAACTGATTGGCAACATCTACAATCCCCTGATCGAAAAACTGGGCTTCATCTATTCCGATGACATCGCAATTGGACGCCAACAAAAGAATTTCGTTAGGATTTTCTACAGGTGTGCTTCGTATTTTATTCTGATTATGAGAAATCACGTCTTCTTCAGAATAACGAGTATCCAGTTTTGGTTTAAAAATTTCCACATTTTGCCCCGCCATTTCTGCCCTTCTAAGCCTTCGGATCAACTCTTCGGTTTTTCCGGAAAACATTGAGCCACAAATAACTTCCATCCAACCGCTTTGTTTGGAGTGATTAATTGTATTTTCTAAAAACATTTGTTAAATTAGCCGTATATTTTTAAGATCAAAAGTAAGCAATTTTAATAAGATTCTTAATATGCAAAACATCCAAGATTTAAAGGAAAAAATTTTTTTTGAATCCAAGAATATCATTGATATTTTGGAGAAAATAAATAACGTAGATGAGCTGCTTTCTAAGCAGGATCTTGTGGATGAGCTTGCCAACAGAATTTCATTTTTAAGGTTGCTCGAAAAAAATATTGAGTACTTCATTACAGAAAATACGTCTTCTGTTTCAGAAAATAATGAGCTTAACAACAATGAAATTATTGAAGAAGAAGCTATTTTCAATAATGAATTGAATGAAATCGATGAAAAACAAGAGGTTTTTGCAGAGAATATTGAGGAAGAAGAGGCTATTTTTAATAATCAGCTGAATGAAATTGCTGAAAATGAGTATCACGAAAACATAATAAGCTTTGTAGGTGAGAATCTTGAACCTGCGAATACTAATGAGAGTTCAGCTTCTGCATATGATCAAAAAACAAATGAAGAAGCCGTTTATGATGAGCAACTTAAAGAAATAGAAGAAAATAGCCTTTCGGAATATCATGAGAGTGCCTTGGATTTTGTAGATGAAGAGAGAATTCTTGCCGAAGCAAAACCTGATAATGCAGATGATATTTCAGAAGAAATGTTTCATCAGAAAGTTACTGAGGAAGAAGCTATTTTTAATAACCAGCTGAACGAAATCGAGGAATCTGAAAATAAGTATGATGAGGAAGAAAAGAATTTCGCTGAAGAAACAATAACCAAAGAATCTTCAGAAATTTCAGAAACCATTCCAAGTATTTTTGATACGGAGATGTATGAAGAAGAAGCGATTCTGATTGAAGAGGATGAAGATCAGTTTGTCGTTTCAAATGTTGCTATAGAGCAGGGTGAAATGATCACAGAAACTTCCAATGTAGAAAATATTCTGACAGAGATAAAGCATGAAGATTCGACAGCAGAAGAGGAGAAAGAAGAAGAAATAGTTGTTGAAGAAGACAACAGAAGAGGCAAAATAGTAGATTTTGAAACACCTCCTTCTGCAACGGAAAAAGAAAAGCCTGCGTCTGATGAAAGTTTTGAAAACCTGGAAAAATATCACCAGGACAAAAAGATAAGGTTGGCCAATATCAGAGGATTGAAAGCAGTACAAACGCTTTTTGATGATGATCATCTGGAAACACCGGAAAATTTTCAGCAAAAGCCTGTTGAAGTAAAAAAAGAAGATACGGGAAGCCTGTTGAAAATGAATGTTTCAACAGAATATATGGAAAAAGAAAAAGAGAAATCAAAACCTGAATTTAAACTGGATTTAAATGACAGGATTGCTTTTTCAAAAATGCTGTTCGGAGGAAGCCAATCTGAACTGAATGAAGTGGTTGCAGACCTGAACAGCTTCAAAAATCTGGAAGAGGCGAAGGAATATCTGAGTGATCTTTACTATGATAAAAAATGGGAAAAGGTGGATGAATATGCTCAGAGATTATGGGTATTGGTAGAAAATAAATTTTTATAATTTTGAGCGGTATTCTTTATTTTGTTCCGACACCCGTCGGAAATTTGGAAGATATGACCTTCAGAGCAGTAAACGTACTGAAAGAGGTTGATTATATTTTATGTGAAGACACTAGAACTTCAGGAATTTTATTAAAACATTTCGAGATTTCTAAGCCTTTAAAATCTTATCATTTACATAATGAGCATCAGGCGACCGAAAAAGTGATTACAGACCTTAAAAACGGTCAGAATATCGCTCTTATTACGGATGCAGGAACCCCCGGAATTTCAGATCCGGGATATTTATTGGCAAAAGCAGGATCAGATCATAACATTGAAATGATTTGTCTTCCGGGAGCAACGGCTTTTGTACCGGCTTTGGTGGTTTCAGGACTTCCAAATAATGAATTTCTGTTTGCCGGTTTTCTACCACAAAAAAAAGGGAGACAAACCAAGCTTAAACAGCTTGCAGAAGAAAAAAAGACGATCGTTTTGTACGAAAGTCCACATAAGATAAACACTACTTTGGAACAGATTAAAGAGTTCTTTGGTGAAGAAACCAAAGTTAGTTTAAGCCGTGAAATTTCGAAAAAGTTCGAAGAAACTAAAAGAGGGACGATCAATGAATTAATTGAGTTCTCCAAAACAAAAACTTTAAAAGGGGAAATTGTTCTTATTGTAAATAATGCTATTTAATTTTAATTGAAAACACTAGTTTTTGTATTGTTATCAACTGTTTGTACAGCACAGCAAACAGATCAATACACCCAGATACTTTTATCAAAAAAACTTGGCAAGGAAGTCAAATTTTACTCAAACGGATATGGCATAGCTATCAATGCAGAATCCACAGAATATGGTATTGTAGACTCTACAGGAGTGATTACCTATACTGCTCCGGCTAAAAACGAAATATCTCATCTCTATAAAGACCGATTTGTTGTAAAAATTAAAGATAAAGATCCGAAGAAAGAGAATATGGCATTAGTGGACGAGAAAGGAAGGCTGTTAATTCCCTTTGATACCCACAAAATTAACCCTTCCTGGAGTATTAAAAGAAGACTTATCGTATCTAAAAACGGAAAAGAAGGAATTTATGACTACGAAGGAAAAGAAATCATTCCTTATACTGATAAAATAAAATTTGCAGGAGACAACCGTTTTTTTGTAAAAAAAGATAATATATGGCAGATTTATGATTCCGAAGGAAAATTAAAAAGCGACAGAGAGTTCAAAGAAAATCTTCATTTTTATAAGAATAAGGTTTACATCCCTACAGGTGAAAGACAAGGAGAAATCATTGATAACGATGGAGTAATATTAAATACTATATCTAACAGCAATGTAGATAATATCGGAGGTTATCCTTTCTTAGTCACAAAAAATCCTGCAACCGGTAAATACGGAATTATAGACGCTCAGGAGAATCGTCTTGCTGAGGAAATTTACGATGAAGTGTTTTTAGGAACACGGTATATTTATTTCATTAAAAATGAAAAAATAAACATCTTTTCAAAGGAAGCGAAAAAAATTTATTCTACAGATTTCGACTATGTAAAATCATTGTTTAACGATTTATTCAGCACTCAGAAAAGTCTTAAAAATCCTAAAATGGCGGTGATACGTATTGATGGAGAGATTATTATTCCGAAAGAATATGACAATATTGAAGGAATTAAAATAGCCGAGAATAATTTTATTTACCTAATAAAAGGGAATGAGCAAAGGCTTTTGGATAAAAATTTAGAAGATGTTCTGGAACCAGGTTATCAGATTGAAAAGATTTTTCCTAATAGTTTAATTGTGAAAAAAGAAGGGGTATTCTATAAGTTTTCAGTAACGGATAAAAGATATGAGGAACTTAAAAAAGTGGCTTCCATAAAAGAAAATGGAATTTTTTATTATCCACAAAATATGTTTCCTGCTATTGTTTGCAAAAACTATGACAATTTATATGGGATCATAGATGAAAACGGAAAAGAGATTGTTCCTTTTATTTATGATGATATCAATGCTTTTCTTCCTGATAATGAAATTGTTGTACAGAAAGAAAAAAAATATGGAGTTACCAATTATCAGAATGAACCTTTGAAAGATGTGATATATGACAAGTTTTCAGTGGATAAGGACGGTATAAAACTGACAAAAGATAAATCTATTGAATATCTGAATTTTACAGATTCTGAAACAGATAATAATCTATAATAAAGTTATTTAATCATAAAAAGACTTAAAATTTCTATAATTTGACGAGATAAAATGTATTGAATAACAAATTATAATATCTTTGCGGTCATTTAAATTTTATCTCTGTAAAATAATTACATATTGGTCTGTTTTCAAAAAATAAAGACTAATAGGTTATAATAAAGAAATAATTGTCAATAAATATGAAACTATTAGAAGGAAAAGTAGCGCTAATTACGGGAGCTACAAGAGGAATCGGAAGAGGAATCGCTGAAATGTTTGCTCAGCAAGGGGCAAAGGTTGCATTCACTTACGCCGGTTCTGTAGACAAAGCGAAAGAATTAGAAGAAACTTTAAGTTCTGTAACTCAAATTAAGGGGTATCAGTCGGATGCATCAGATTTTGATGCGGCCCAGACATTAGTAGATGAAGTAATGGCTGAGTTCGGACAGATTGATATTCTGATTAACAATGCGGGTATTACCAGAGACAACTTGTTGTTGAGAATGTCTAAAGATGACTGGGATACCATTATCAAAGTAAACCTGGATTCTGTTTTCAACCTTACCAAAGCGGTTATTAAGCCAATGATGAAGGCAAAGTCAGGATCTATCATCAATATGACCTCTGTAGTAGGGATCAGCGGAAATGCAGGACAGGCAAATTATGCGGCTTCTAAAGCAGGAGTAATAGGATTTACAAAATCTGTGGCGTTGGAGTTAGGTTCGAGAAACATTCGTTGCAATGCGATTGCTCCTGGATTTATTGCTACTGAAATGACGGCAGCCTTAGATGAAAAAGCCACTCAAAAATGGAATGAAGCAATTCCTATGAAAAAATTAGGAAAACCTGCAGATATTGCCAATGCTTGTGTTTTCTTAGGAAGTGAAATGTCTTCTTATATTACAGGACAAACATTAAATGTTGACGGAGGACTGTTAACTTAAAAAAATAGCAAAAAAGACAACTTTTATGTCGCTTTTTACAAAAAAATACCTCACATGAGGTATTTTTTTGTGTTCATGATAGATTTACCTTTGTTGTAAACTAAAGCCAAAAAAACTAATATCATGAGAATCTTTTTCTTTTATTATCAGTTAGTTAGAAGCAGGCGCTAATTAATAACTCTACTTTTTAAAAACATTAATTAAAAACTTGGTTTTCCTGCTCCTGAACTCGGATGAAAGTTGTTCTTTTAGACAGTTCCTTTAAAGTAGATGCACCTACATAAGTGCAAGTAGAGCGGACTCCTCCCAAAATATCTTTTACCGTTTCCGAAACAGGTCCTTTATAAGCCACTTTTACGGTTTTTCCTTCCGAAGCTCTATATTCTGCAACACCTCCCGAATGCTTGTCCATGGCTGTTTTAGAGCTCATCCCGTAAAATAACCTGAATTTTTTACCATTTTCTTCTACGATTTCACCACCACTTTCATCGTGACCAGCAAACATTCCTCCGAGCATTACAAAATCTGCTCCACCACCAAATGCTTTGGCAACATCTCCCGGAACTTTACAGCCTCCGTCTGCAATGATATGACCTTTCAGACCATGCGCTGCGTCTGCACATTCTATAATGGCAGAAAGCTGAGGATAACCGACTCCTGTTTTTACACGCGTCGTACATACAGAACCGGGACCGATTCCTACTTTTATGACATCTGCACCTGCCAATAAAAGTTCTTCAACCATTTCTCCGGTTACCACATTTCCGGCGATAATAATCTTATCAGGAAAGTTAGCTCTTGCTTTCTTCACAAATTCCACAAAATGCTCAGAATACCCATTGGCTACATCTATGCAGAGAAATTCGATTTTTGGGTGTTTTTCGAGAATCGTTTTTATTTTTTCTTCGTCAGCTTTCCCGGTTCCGGTACTTAGTGCGATATACTGATAAATTTCTTCAGACTGGCTATTCAGAAAATAGGACCATTCTTCAGGAGTATAGTGCTTATGAATGGCAGTAATGATCTTTTCTTTTGCCAGTTCCACAGCCATTTCAAAAGTTCCCACCGTATCCATATTGGCAGCAATGATGGGAGTGCCTTTCCATTTCTTTTTAGTATGTCTGAAGGTAAATTCTCTGTCTAAGTTAACTTCTGAGCGTGATTTTAAGGTAGAACGTTTCGGACGAAACATTACGTCTTTAAAACCCAGTTTTATATCATATTCTATTCTCATAATTTGGAAATTATTTTACTTAAATTTAGGAAAAAGATTGATTTGAAATTTGATTTAGAAAGATTTTATAAAATTTATGAGTTAATTTTCTTTTGTCTTGAAACAAAAGAAACAAAAGTTCAAGACTTGGAAACTTTCGCTAAAAATTAATTCTGTTCTCTAAAAATTCTAAAACTCGCGTGAATTCAGTATTTGTTCTTCGGTTCAAATGTTGTCTCACGCTCAAACAGTAGAATTTTTTTAACGTTCACAGAATTAATTTTCTTAATACTCCATTTTCCTAAGTCATTTTCGCGTGAATATTTGTGAAAATCTGCGGGAAATAAAATAAGAATCGACAATAGAAAAGTATTAAAGTCTTAATTAAAAACAATATTTTTGGAACCATGGATTTTCCGTTTACTTTTCACATTTTGGGTAAAGAGGTTTTATTGCATCCCATTACAGAATCTTTAGGGATTTTTATAGGGATGAGGTATTATACTTTTGCAAAAAGAAAAGATAAAGAGAAATTCAGTAGTGTAAATTCATTACTTATCCTGATTGCTGCAACTCTTGGGGCACTGCTTGGTTCACATTTCATTGGTTCATTAGAAAGACCTTACGATCTAATGAAAGCTCAAAATCTATGGATATATATCTGGCTGAATAATACCATTGTAGGAGGTTTATCAGGTGGTCTTGTTGGGGTTGAATTGATGAAAAAAATGATAGGTAAAAAAGAAAGCACCGGGGATAAAATGGTTTATCCATTAATTGTGGCAATGTTTATAGGAAGAATAGGTTGTTTTTGTACAGGAATTTATGAAGAAACATACGGATTACCAACTGATTCCATATTTGGAATGAATCTGGGAGATCATATCAATAGACATCCTGTTGCCTTATATGAGATGATATTTTTATTGATTCTTTTCATTTTTTTGAAATATTTTCAAAAGAATTATGCCTACAGATCAGGAGTTTTATTCCAGCTTTTTATGCTTTTTTATTTCTCGTTCAGATTTATCCTGGATTTCATTAAACCAAAATTTAATATCATTTTGAATTTGAGTACGATACAAATCGTATGTTTATTAGTGGTCATTTATTATATTTATCTATTGAAAAAAAATACACATGAAATTATTAGAAGTCGGTAATCTTGGAGGAGGAGATCTTGCCGGAATGGGAATAATTTTCCTTTGCATAGGTCTCGCCACATTTGCTATTTCAATTTTAATTGCTGTCATTTTAGGAATAATGTCTGCTTCGAGTACTGGAAAAAAATACAGTTTTAAAGTTCCCTTAATCGGAATCCTCATCGGAATCCTTACTTTTATTGCTGGAGGCTGTATCTGTGGTTTTAGCTTGTAAAAAAAGGAATTATGCCGGTAAGAAATTATACCTATTACGATTATACGATCAGTCTTTGTCCTGAATGCCTGAAAAGAGTAGGCGCAAAGATTATCATTGAGGATGAAGCCGTTTTTATGACGAAAAGATGTCCTGATCACGGATTTTTCAAAACTAAAATCGCTTCGGATGTTCACTATTATAAAAACATTAGAAACTACAATAAAGCTTCTGAAATGCCTTTACATTTCGGAACGGATGTAGAATACGGTTGTCCTTATGATTGCGGTCTATGCGTAGATCATGAGCAACACAGCTGTCTTTCTATTGTGGAAGTGACAGATCGGTGTAATCTTACCTGCCCAACTTGTTATGCCATGTCATCACCACATTACGGAAGCCACAGAAGCCTAGAAGAGATTGAAGCGATGTTTGATGTCATTGTAAAAAATGAAGGAGAACCGGATGTGGTACAGATAAGTGGAGGAGAGCCGACGATTCATCCGGAATTCTTCAAAATCATGGATATTGCGAAGTCGAAACCGATTAAACATTTAATGCTGAATACAAACGGAGTAAGAATTGCCAATGACCCGGGTTTTGCAGAAAAATTAGCTACATACGCTCCGGAATTTGAAATTTATCTTCAGTTTGATTCTTTTAAACCCGAAGTTCTAAAGGATTTTAGAGGAAAAGATTTAACAGATGTTCGATTGAAGGCTTTGGAGAAGTTAAATGCTTTAAATCTTTCTACAACGCTTGTTATCGTTCTTCAGAAAGATAAAAATATAGACGAAATTGGTAAGATCATTGAGTTTGCTTTAAAACAGAAATGCGTACGCGGAATTACTTTCCAGCCTGTTGAAATTGCAGGTAGAAACAAGGAAGATTCTGCTCATGAAAAAATTACATTGACGGAGGTAAGACAGGAGATTCTGAACCAGTTTCCTTTACTGAATTCAGACGATATTATTCCGGTTCCCTGCAATCCGGATGCTTTGGCAATGGGATATATTTTAAAACTGGAAGGTGAAACCATTCCTTTAACGAGATACATCAATCCTGCTGATTTACTGAATAATGAAACCCGAAATACGATTGTCTACGAACAGGATACGGGATTGCAGATGCAGCTTTTAGATATTTTCAGTACCGGAATTTCTGTAGATAAAGTGCAGCCTAAAGTAAATCAGTTATTGTGTTGTCTTCCTGAAGTTTCCGCTCCGAATCTGGATTATGATAATCTGTTCAGAATCATTATTATGAACTTTATGGATGCTCATGATTTTGATGTCCGTGCAGTAAAGAAATCCTGCGTTCATATTGTAAACAAGGATCTAAAATTAATTCCTTTTGAGACGATGAATCTTTTCTATAGGGATGATAAAAGCAAATATTTGGAGGAATTGAGAAAAGAGGATAGGGTTTTATTTTAAATTTCCCACAGATTTCTCAGATTTACACAGATTATGTTAACGACCTAGGAAAGTGGAGCGTTAAGAAAGTTAATTCTGTGAACGTTAAAAAAATTCTACTGTTTGAGCGCGAGACAAATATTGAATCAGAGAGGATCAATTTTCAATTCGTGCGAGTTTTAGAATTTTTAGAGAGCAGAATTAATTTTTAGTGGAAGTTTCGAAGTCTTGAATTTTTCGTTCTTTTGTTTCAAGACAAAAGCACATAAAAAAACAAAAAATAAGGCGTAAAATTATTTACGCCTTTATATTTTAATCAAAATTCATTACCTCACTCAGCGTATTCATATACTCATAAGCGGTTAAATCAAATTTTACCGGAACAATGGAAATATATCCATTGGCTAAAGCAGTCTCATCAGCATCCTGAGATTCATCCATATTGTTGAAATATCCTGTTAACCAGTAATATTTTTTGCCATGCGGATTTACCCTTTCATCAAAACTTTCTTCCCATTTTGCGTGGGCCTGTTTGCAGACTTTTACGCCTTTTATTTCTTCTTTTAAGAGCTTAGGGATGTTTACATTTAAAACAATTCCTTTTGGCATTGGGTTTTCCAATGTTTTTCTGACGATATTCTGAATATATTCTTTTGCCTGAGTGAAATCGGCTTCCCAACTGAAATCCAGTAAAGAAAATCCTATTGCAGGAAGATTTTCTACACCCGCTTCCACAGCTGCAGACATTGTCCCTGAATAGATAACATTGATTGAAGAATTGGCGCCATGATTGATCCCTGAAACAACAATATCCGGCCTTCTCGGTAAGATTTTATCAAGAGCCATTTTTACGCAGTCTACAGGAGTTCCGCTACACGAAAAATCCTTTTGAGGACCATCCAGATGTACTTCTTCGTAACTTAGGGTAGAATTGATGGTGATAGCGTGACCTTTACCGCTTTGTGGAGAATTGGGAGCTACAACAACGACTTCTCCGATTTCGTTCATAAAGCTTACAAGATTTCTGATACCAGGTGCTGTAATTCCGTCATCATTAGTAACCAGAATAAGTGGTCTTTCCATATTAAAAAAATAATTTTAACAAATATACAACCTAAAATACATAATTCATGATAATTTTAATGAAGTCTTGAAGGGCTAATTCTGGATGTATATTTTTGAAATAATCTAAAAAGAGAGAAATATTTTGACGATTTAAGCGTTTTGTATTGCAGTAATACAGGATTATTGTAACAATCCATGCAATTTAAAAACTAATCAAAAAAATAAGTGTAAATATATACTCACAAAAAATAAACTAATGCAAATATCCTTTTTAAAGGCAGCTACTTCGGCGGCGGCAATTTGTTTTTGTACAGTTGCTTTTGCTCAGCAGCAATATTCAGTAAGCGGAACGATAAAAGATAAGAAAAACGGGGAACTGCTTATTGGAGTGACTGTAAAAGTAGCAGAAAATCCCAATATTTCTGTTGTTGCTAACGAATATGGCTTTTATTCTCTTTCTCTCCCCAAAGGAACTTATCATTTATTGATTTCGAATCCCGGTTTTAAAGATTTTCGGCAAAGTATTTCTGTAGAAGATAATATAAAACAGGATATTGAGCTGGTTGCCGGAGAAGAAGAAAGAGTAAAAACCATTGATGAAGTCGTTATTTCTGGAATTAAAAAAGATAAAAACCTGAGTTCTGCCCAGATGGGAACAGAAACTTTAAGCATTAAAAATATTGAAAAACTTCCTGTTTTGTTTGGCGAAAAAGATGTGATGAAAACAATACAGCTTTTACCGGGTATTAAAAGTAACGGAGAAGGAAGCAGCGGATTCAGCGTGAGAGGAGGAGCGACTGATCAGAATCTTATTTTGCTTGACGAAGCTGCGGTATATAATGCTTCCCATTTATTGGGTTTTTTCAGTACTTTCAACAGTGATGCCCTGAAAGATGTAAGCATTATTAAAGGAAACAGTCCTGCACAGTATGGAGGTAGGCTATCCTCAGTTTTGGATGTCAAAATGAAAGATGGAAACAATAAAGAATATAACGTAAACGGAGGAATTGGATTGATCAGTAGCAGATTGAGTGTTGAAGGACCGATTCAAAAAGAAAAATCATCTTTTATTGTTTCAGGAAGAAGGACCTATGCCGATTTATTTCTAAAAACTACGGATGACTATAAAGACAGTAAATTGTATTTTTATGATTTGAATTTAAAAGCCAATTATCAGATCAATGAAAACAACAGGTTGTATTTATCCGGATATTTCGGAAGAGATGTACTTGGTTTAGGCGATACCTTTTCTACGGACTGGGGCAATACAACGGCTACTTTAAGATGGAACAGCATTATCAGCAGTAAATTATTTTCCAATACTTCATTGATTTACAGTAACTATAATTATAATGTAAGCGTAAGTAGTAACAATAATACCTTCGGACTGGACTCTCAAATTGAGGACTGGAACCTGAAACAGGATTTTTCATGGTTTGCAGGAAATAAACATTCAGTGAAATTTGGTTTACAGTCTATTTATCATACCATTACACCAAGCAGTGCTTCCGGAACCAGTGTGAGCAGTTTTCCGAGAAATCCGAGATATTCATGGGAAAACGCACTGTATATTAATGATGATTTTAAAGCAACCGAAAAATTAACGGTTAATTACGGGGCGAGGCTTTCAATGTTCAGCGTTTTAGGAGGCGATACCTTTAATACTTATCAAAATGGAGTTCTCACCGGTTCTGAATTTTTAGAAAAAGGAAAATTCGGAAAAACTTACGTGAATCTTGAACCGAGAATTACTGCCAATTACAGAATTAATGAAGTCAGCAGCGTAAAAGGAGGATACTCCAGAAATACCCAAAACCTTCACTTATTAAGCAACAGCGGAAGCGGAAATCCTACGGATCAATGGATCGGAAGCAGCTACACAGTAAAACCGGAAATTGCAGATCAGGTCAGCATAGGCTATAGCCGAAATTTCAACGACAATAATTATGAAGTAAATGCTGAGATTTATTACAAATCCATGCAAAATCAGATCGACTATAAAAACGGAGCGCAGATTTCATTTGATACGGCAGCAGATGTAGAAAGTGAGCTGTTATTCGGAAAAGGAAGAGCTTATGGATTAGAATTAATAGCTAAAAAGAAAAGCGGAAAATTAACGGGCTGGATTTCCTACACTTTGTCAAAAACAGAAAGAAAAATCAACGGGATCAATAATGATGACTGGTATAATGCGAGACAGGACAAAACCCATGATCTTTCGGTGGTTGCAACCTATCAGTTGAATCCGAAATGGTCTTTTTCAGGATTATTTTTATACAGCACAGGAAATGCAGTGACTTTCCCGACCGGAAAATACGAACTGAACGGACAGACTGTTTTCCAATACAGCAGCAGAAATGCAGACAGAATGCCGGCTTATCACAGAATGGATCTGAGTGCAACATATGAACCGAGTGCAGGATCTAATAAGCGTTTCAAAGGTTCTTGGTCTTTTGGAATTTATAATGTTTATGGACGGGAAAATGCTTATACTATCAATTTCGAAGACAATCCGGATAAACCAGGAACGACCCGTGCTATGCAGACATCATTATTCCGTTGGGTACCCAACATCACGTATAATTTCAAATTTTAATTCATGAAAAATATATTTTTAATCATATTGTCACTTTCTTTAGTAATTTCTTGTGAAAAGGAAATTGATCTTAATTTGGAGGATCAAAGTGGCCAAATTGTGATCGAAGGAAATGTAACCGATCAGGCAGGTCCGTATTTTGTGAAAATTACAAAGTCAGTGGCTTTTACGGAAGCCAATCAGTATCCTGCAGTGGAAAATGCGCAGGTTGTTTTAAGTGATAATACCGGACAAACCGAAACGTTGCAGTACGCAGGAAATGGAACCTATAAAACTTCTAATTTTGTAGGACAGTCAGGAAGAACTTATACCTTAAAAATAAATGCTGAAGGAAAACAATATTCTGCACAGAGTATAATGCCTGAAGCCGTTTCATTTGATGGTCTGGAACAGGACTCTTTCAAGGTGGGAGGTGAAACAAGTTATACACTTTTGCCTCTCTTTACCGATCCGTCTCCACTTGGAAACCGTTATCTTTTTATTTATACGGTAAATAATAATCCAAAAAAATTCTTTTCGGAGTTTTCTGATAATGTAAATAATGGAATGCCAAATCAAAGACCTTTGATTCTTCCTAACGATGATGCCAATGCAGATGATATAAAAGTGGTTGTAGGTGATACGATTCATGTTGAAATGCAGTGTATAGACGATCCTGTATATACTTTTTATTCTGCACTTCTTCAGCTTTCCGGTGGACCCGGAGGAGGCGTTACACCGGCTAACCCTCCAAGTAATATCACAAACGGAGCGTTAGGCTATTTTTCAGCTCATACAGTGAGAACAAAAAGTATTGTGATCCAATAAATAATGGCGGTATCTTTATTATTCAAAATAATTTTACCGGAAAGCAGGGTGTGAAAGTCTAAAATAATAACTATTTTAACAAAAAAAACTAAAAGTATTCGATATTTATAAATAAGGTGCTAAATTTGATAGTTTGTAACAGAAAATTATTTGTTACTACTAATCATTCTACTATTTATAAAAAATTAATAAAAACAGACAGTTTATGTGGAAAAATTTTAAGCTGAATAAATTTTTACTACTAATTCCATTGACAAGTCTAATGTTTTGCTTCAATTCGCCTAAAAATGATGATGAGAAAATGCAGACGATAATGGTGAGTGTAAAAAACACCCTATCTTACTTACATTACAGCCCGAAACCCATTAATGATGCTTATTCCAAAGATGTGTACAAGCATTATTTTGAGATGATCGATCCTGCGAAAAGATACTTTTTGCAGTCGGATATGGACGAGTTTAGTAAGCATGAAACTAAATTGGACGATTATCTTAATCAGGGAGATTTAACATTTTATAAACTGACGGTTGACAGATTGTACCAAAGAGTAGATGAGATCGACAAGATCACTCAGGATATTTTCAGTAAGCCAATCAATCTGGAAGAAGACGAAACGCTAACTCTTGAGCCAAAATTAAAGAAAGTACCGGCTAATAAGCAAGAACAGTATAATGAATGGAAAAAATTCATCAAATACAACATCCTGCAGGAAGTTGAGTCGATGAACAGCAAGGAAGAAGCTCAGAAAGAGAAAAAAGATTCTGTTCAGAAATACAACTTAAAAGATACCATCAAATACAAGCCTCTTTCTCCGGAAATGAAAATAAAGCAGGCTACAGATGAGGTAAAAGATCTTGTGAAAGAAACCTTTACAAGATTTAAAAAGAGAAAGAAAATGGACTGGTTCTCAGTATACATGAATGCTTATACAGAAGTTTTTGATCCGCATACCAACTATTATTCTCCAAAAGATAAAGAAGATTTTGATACCAACTTTACAGGAAAAGTAATTGGAATCGGAGCGATTATTCAGGAGAAAAAAGGAAATCTTTATTTAGGTGCTCTTACCATTGGAGCTCCGGCCTGGAAATCAAAACAGCTTTCGGAAGGTGATAAAATCTTAAAAGTAAAATCAAAACCGAAAGAAGATGCTGTAAATGTGGTAGGAATGCTTTCTGATGAAGCGGTAAGACTGATCAGAGGGGAAAAAGGAACTCCGGTTACTTTAACGGTTCAGAAAAAAGACGGAACGATAAAAGATGTAACCATGATCCGTGAAGAAGTGGCGATAGAGGACACTTTTGCAAGAAGTATCGTAGTAAATGCTCCCAACGGTAAAAAGTACGGTTTCATCAACTTGCCAAGCTTCAATGCGGATTTTGAAAACGATAAAGGAAGAAATGCTTCTGACGATATCAAGAACGAAATTATTAAGCTTAAGCAGCAAAACATCGAAGGGATTGTTTTAGACTTAAGAAATAACGGGGGAGGATCTTTAACAGAAGTAGGAGATATTATGGGACTGTTCATGAATGCAGGTCCATATGTTCAGGTAAAAGACGGAAACGGGAAAATCCAGACGCTGAAAAATAAAAATGAATCACCAATCTGGACAGGGTCATTAGTGATCATGCAGAACGAGCTTTCTGCTTCAGCTTCAGAAATCCTTGCGGGAGTAATGCAGGATAACGGAAGAGCTTTAGTGATCGGATCTCCACAGTCATTCGGAAAAGGAACCGTTCAGACTTTTGTAGACCTGAACAGATTCTTAAATACAGAAGACGATTTCGGATCTTTAAAACTGACAATTCAGAAGTTCTACAGAATTACTGGGGAATCAACGCAAAGAAAAGGTGTGGTTTCTGATATTCAGATGAAAGACTTCTTTACCTATGCTGAGATAGGAGAGAGATATGATGATTATGCTTTAGCTTGGGATAAAATTCCTGCTACGAAATTCGAAAAGCTGAACTATTTTGATATTCAGGCTTTAGAAAAAGCAAGTGCAGCAAGAATGGCAAAAAATTCAAATTACCAGTTGCTGATTGAATCTGCACAATGGAGAGAGAAATTGGATAAAGAAGAAACGATCACATTGAATATCAATAAGTTCAATGAACTGATGAAGCAGAGAAAAGCTCAGATCGAGAAATTCAAAGTGCTTACGAAATTCGATAACGGACTTAAATTTACGATGTTCCCTGCAGAAATAGAAAGAGAGAAAAAAGATGAAGCCTTCAAGAAGAAATCTGAACTATGGGTGAAGAACCTTAGAAAAGATACTTACCTTCAGGAAGCAATGAACATTCTCGCAGATATGACTACAAAGCAATAAATAAAAATAACCGCTAAGAAATTAGCGGTTATTTTTTTACTTATTATAGGCAATTATTTAATCTCTACGCATCCCACTCTTCCTCCGGCATTTCCTGTAGGCTGGGTATGGAAATCATCTGCTGCAGCATGGATGATAAGACCTTTACCAATGATATTTTTAGATTCATCAGTACATCCTAAACACCATTTTTCAGTTTTGAAAGTAAGCGTTGCCACTCCGTCCTGATTAGCAGTTAAATTTCCGATATCTCCCATGTGGAAATGCTCAGCTCCCCATTTACCGTGATCGTTCTTTGAAGGGTTCCAATGTCCTCCTGTAGAAGTTCCGTCAGCTGCAGAGCAGTCTCCTTTCTCATGAATGTGTACAGCGTGTATTCCAGGAGTAAGATTTTTTACATCCAGTTTCATAACCACTTCATTTTTTTTCTGGGTAAACTTTGCAGTCCCGTCGGTTTGTGTTCCACTTTTAGGGTTTATAGTGTACGTTTTTGTAGTACAGCAAGAAGCTGCCAAAAATACACTCCCTAGCAATAATGACATTGTTTGTATTTTCATTGTAAATGATTTTTCTATAAAATTAAAAAAGATTTCCCGAAACACTTTATGGCTTTCATTCTTTTTTTCAACCAGCAATAAATGACAAATAATTTTCACCCGATCTTGGTACCTTTGCTGGAAACACTTTGACGTGGAAGAATACAAAAAAAGAATCGTAAAAACCATTCAGTTTATTGATAATAATCTTGATACAGAGCTTTCCTTAGAAAAAGTTGCAGAGATTGCAGCGTATTCCCCGTTTCATTTTCATAGGATTTTCCGGATGATCACAGACGAAACAGTTCAGAATTATATTACCCGGAAAAGAATTGAAAAAAGCGCTTTTTATTTAGCTTTAAGAAAGAATTTGACTGTGAAGGATATTTATCATCAGTTCGGTTTTTCCAATCATTCGGCATTTAATAAAACCTTTAAAAAATATTACGGAAAATCGCCCTCGGAATTCCGTAAATTGGCACCTGAAAATTTTCATAAGATCCAGAATAAAGAAAGCAAGAACGGACAAATTGATACGGTTTTCGACCAATACATTTGCAATATCGAAAACCTATTAAATTGGAGAAATATGAATTTAAAAATTAAAGTAACCGAACTTCAGGAAATGAATTTGGCAGCTGTAATGAGTCTGGGAATTGCTAATGTTGAGCCTTCTTACAATATTCTGATTGATTGGGCGAAAACGAAAAGACTATTTCCCAAAGAGAATGTAAAAATGCTTTCCGTTTACCACGACAGTTTTAAAGTCACGCCACCGGATAAAGTAAGAATTCATGCCTGTATGCTGTTGGATGAACCTTTAAAGAAGCAGGAAGGTGAAGTTTTCCCGGAAACGATTGAAGCTGGAAAATTCATCATCGGGAGTGGTGAGGTTACCTTACATGACTTCGAACAATGTTGGGTTTCTCTCTTTTTATGGATGAAAGAAAACAATTATGCCGTTCGGAAAGTCTTCCCTTTCGAAATTTATCACACCAATTTCAAAGAACATCCCGAAGGAAAAATGCTTGTAGATTTTTGTATTCCTATTCATTAAAAAGGGCATTAGTAAAGCAAATAGTTATAAAAATTCCCCTCCTTTGGAAGGGGGTCGAAAATTCGAAAGAATTTTTGACGGGGTGGTTAAAGTTTACCACATTAGATTTGTCATTCTGAAAGCAGCAAAGCGTATTGAAGAATCTATAAAGAACAAAATAGAGATTCTTCCTTCGTCAGAAGGACAAAAGACTCATTCACTTCCTTGAATAAAAATTGTTCAAAAATCAAAAAAAATATCTGCGTTAAACCTAAAATTACAACTCAGAATCAAAAACCAACCATTCAGCAACAAAAATTTATAGACTTCAAAAATTCATCCTACTTTTGAATCGAAATAAAAACAGCTATGAAAACAAAATTATCATTTCTCGCCTTTTTTTTATCACTTACTTTAAGTTTTGCCCAAACCAGAATCTCAGGAAAAGTGAGCTTTAAAAATAAAGGAGTGAGTGAGGTGAATGTTATTTTAAAAGATACTTATGACGGAGCAACAACCGACGCGGAAGGTAATTTCTCGTTTGAAACCTCAGAAAAAGGAGATCATGTGCTGAGTTTTACCCATCCTAAATATATCGAAGTCAATAAAAATATTGAGATCGGTGATCAGAATGTCGTAGTGAATGCGGAATTAAAAGAGCAGATCAACGAAATAGATGCTGTTGTTGTTTCTGCAGGGGCCATTGAAGCAAGCGATAAAAAAAGAGCAACAGCACTTTTAACTCCTATAGATATTTATACTACTGCAGGAGCAGACGGACAGATTTCTTCAGCGTTGAATTATCTTCCGGGTGTTCAGAAAGTAGGAGAGTCGGAAGGATTGTTTATTCGTGGAGGAACCGGAACCGAGTCTAAGATTTTTATGGACGGAAGTTTGATCAATAATTATTTCTCCAATTCAATTCCGGGAATTGCAGGGAGAGATCAGTTTAATACTTCTCTTTTTAAAGGAAATATATTTTCAAGCGGAGGTTATTCTGCGTTGTACGGGCAGGCTCTTTCCGGAGCATTGATGCTTGAAAGTGTGGATCTTCCGGATCAGAGCTCTTATGACTTCGGAATTTCACCCATCTTTTTAAACGCGGGTTTCCAAAAATTAGATGATAAAAAAACGTATTCTTACGGGGCAAGTGCAGGATATTCTTTATTAAGTTTAATGCAGAAGGTCTTTGATTTTAACACCGATTTTATAGATGCTCCGCAAGGTTTCAACGGAGATGCCAATTTTAGAATAAAAACCAAATCCGGAGGTCTTTTCAAATATTACGGGATGTATAATACCAATAAAATGGGGGTGAAAACGGAAAGCCTTGAATCGGAATATGATTTCGCTTTGGTTCGTTTAAAAGGAAAAAACACCTATCATAATTTATCTTTCAGACAAAAATTCGGAAAATATCTTCTGAATGTGGGAACCTCCTATTCTTACAACAGATCAAACCTTAATTTCTCCACCGAAACAAATACTCTTGAATCTGAAAAAACGGAGCTTCTGAATGCTGGAAATTATATTAACCTTAAAGCCGTTCTAGAAAGAAAAATTAATAAAATAAGTGCAGTGAGAGGAGGCTTTGAGCTGAATAATGCCAGTGAACAATTAAACTTTCAGGACATTCAAAAAAATTACAGAGATCTGATCTCGGCAGCTTTTGTAGAAACAGATTTAGGTTTCAGTAACCAGTTTTCTGCAAAAATCGGACTAAGAGGAGAATATTCTTCTTTCCTGGGTAAAGCCAACATAGCACCACGTTTTGCATTAGCTTACCGCTTAGCAAAAGATTGGACTACTTCTCTCGCTTATGGTCTGTTTTATCAAAATCCTGAAAGCAAGTACATCAATTCACCTTCAAATCTTGATTTTCAGCAGTCTCAGCATTATATTTTCCAGATTCAGAGAGCGTCTGAAGGAAGAAGCTTAAGACTGGAAGCTTTTTATAAAAAATATAATGAATTGGTCAAAGTTCAGAATATCGGAGAAATAAACGGGCAATATCAATCTGTTCAGACTGCTGTAAACAATAACGGATATGGTTTTGCAAAAGGATTAGAGCTTTTCTGGAGAGACAAAAAAACATTCAAAAATATTGACTATTGGATAAGCTATTCTTATCTGGATTCAAAAAGAGATTTTATGAATTATCCGATGAGTTTAAAACCCAATTTTGCATCAGAACATACTCTTTCCGTGGTAGCAAAAAGATTTTTTCCTGAACTGAAATTCGGAACCAATCTTTCTTACAGCTACTCCAAAGGAAGACCCTATTATGATATTGCTACAAAAACAGTAAATGGTGAAGAAGTGAACTTTATAAGAAATGAAGGCAGATTAAAAGATTACAGTGCCCTGAATTTCAGCTTTAATTATCTTCCGAACCTTGGAAAAAAAGATTCAAAAGCCTTTACCGTTCTTGTATTGAGTGTTTCCAATATATTGGGATCAAAAAATATCTATGGCTATAACTTTTCCCGAAACGGAAATCAAAGCTCTGCTGTAGTTCCTCCGGTAAATACATTTGTTTTTGTGGGCGCATTCATTAGCTTTGGAGTAGACAGAACACAGGATGCCATTAACAATAATCTGTAAAAAACAACTACATTTAAATAAAAATAATCTTCAAAAAATTTAGAAACTATGAAAAAATACATTTTAACTGCTGCTTTAAGCTGTGTGAGTTTAATCACTTTTGCTCAGGCAGGTTATGAGAAAATTATGACAGAAAAAATCGCTAAAATCGAGACCTGCAAATCTGCAGAAGATTTTCAGAACCTTGCCAATGATTTCCAACGAATCGGAGATAAAGAAAAAGGAAAATGGCTTCCCAATTATTATACCGCATTTTCGTATATTCAAAAAGGAAGAGTGTTGATGAGAGAAGGTAAAATGGAGAGTCTTGATGAGGTGGCAGATCAGGCACAAAAATATATAGATGCTGCGGAAAGCGCAGAAAAAAATAATTCTGAAATCCATTTGCTGCAAAAAATGGTCTTTTCTCTGAAAATGATGGTCAATCCGCAACAAAGGTATATGACTTACGGAACGCAGGCTGCAAACGAATTGAAAAAAGCAGAAGATTTTGATCCTGCCAATCCAAGAGTGGCTTTAATAAAAGCAGAAGATGTATATTTCACTCCGGAGCAATACGGCGGAAGTAAAGCTAAAGGGCTGGAGCTTTTTAAAGTATCTTTAGAAAAATTTAATGCTTATAAGCCAAAAACGACCTTGGATCCTAATTGGGGAAAATCTGAGGCAGAATATTTTCTGAGTATGGGAGATAAAAAATAGTACTTTGGTCTTCCTTTCCAGAGGACCAAATTTTATATATCACTGATTCGAAATCAGGTAATTTTTAAATATGAAACGTAAAAATATCATAACGTTATTCTGGATATCATTGGCAACTTCAATGTTTTTCTTCTTTGTATTTACAGACGAGAGAAATATTGAAAACTTTGTTCTTACCATTCTTATTTCCTTTATCTATTCATTCGTTTTAGGTTTCGGAAACTGGGCAATTAATGACTTTCTCAATAAAAAGTTTCCCTGGTCTGAAGCGACAACAAAAAGAGCGGTGATAAGTATTATTTCAATCCTGATTGCCAATATTATCCTGGTGTATTTCTGCAATTACCTGAATTTTGTGGTTATTCAAAAAGCGGCTACGGCCAAGGAATATTTTTCTGGAAAATATAATTTCATCAACTGGTTTACCATCAATATAGCCCTGTTGATTTCGGCTTTTCTCCATGCCAAAAGTTTTATGGAGGAACTGAAAAAGACCTCAAAAAAAGAAGTCGTAGAACAGAAGCTGATTGCAAGATCTGCTAATGCCCAGTTTGAAAGTCTTAAAAACCAATTGGACCCGCATTTTTTATTTAATTCCCTGAATGTACTAAGCTCTTTAATTGATGAAAACCCGAAGCAGGCACAGAAATTTACCGCTTCCATGTCAAAGATCTACCGATATGTTCTGGAGCAGAAAGACAAGGAATTAGTAACGGTAGAAGACGAAATTGAATTTGCGAAAACTTATTGTGAGCTTTTAAAAACAAGATTTGAGGACAGCGTAGACTTCGAATTTAATATCGATACCGAAGATTTAAGACAGTTTGTGGTTCCGCTTTCTCTACAGCTGTTGTTGGAAAACTGCATCAAGCATAATTTTGCCACTTCTTCAAAGCCGTTGATTATAAAAGTATTTTCTGAAAACGATACGCTTTGTATCGAAAACAACCTTCAGGTAAGAGAACAGATGAAAGAAAGCGCAGGAATCGGATTGGCTAATATTGTTCAGCGGTATTCTTTGTTGACGAAGCGAAATGTTTTTATTGAAAAATCAGATGATTACTTTAAAGTAAAACTTCCGATGCTTTTAAGTAAACCTAATGTAGTCAGTGAAAAAAATGAATCTGGAGATAAGGCCTATGAAAAAGCACAAAAAAGAGTGAAAGAGATTAAAAGTTTCTATAGTAATCTTTTCTCATATATCATAGTAATCACATTTTTAATAATTCTTAACCTTATTACTTCTCCTAAACGTTTATGGTTTTACTGGCCGATGTTAGGATGGGGAATAGGGATTGCTGCTCATGCAATAAGTGTTTTCTCAATCGGAAGAACCTGGGAAGAGAAAAAAATACGGGAAATATTAGAAAAAGACCAACATAAAAACAGATAAAGATGATAAATATAGACGAAAACGATATTCGCTACAAAGAAGCGGAGAAACGTGTAAAAAAGATCAAAGGATTTTATATCCATTTGATGGTATACTGTTTTACGAATTTGCTTGTTATCGCCCTTCAGTTTTTTGATACTGATGATAAGGAACAATGGAGCTGGAAAATGTTTCAGTTACCTTTGTTTTGGGGGATTGGTCTTGCCGCGCACGGATTAAGCGTTTTTTTACCGCCTTTTGTGCTTGGAAAAAGTTGGGAAGAGAAAAAAATAAAAGAACTCATGGATAAAGAAAAATAACATGAAAGAGCTTACGGTCATATTTTATATTTCGATGGCAATTTGGTTTCTAAGTGAGTTGTACTACAAAAAAGTATTTACATCCACCCAAAACGCTAAGAAGAAAGATAAATCGACATTAAATATTCTGTGGTTGGTGATTGTTCCATCGATTTTTTTGGCTGTTTTTATTTCAAACATGTTCAAATTTCCTATCAGCAAGGGAGAGTGGATATTTTTTCTCGGTGAAGGCTGTATTGTAATCGGAATTCTTTTCCGATGGGTCATTATCAGATCTTTAGGTAAATATTTTACGGTAGATGTGAGTATCCAGGAAGATCATAAAATTAAGAAAGAAGGCTTTTACAAATACATGAGACATCCTTCTTATACATTTGCATTGCTGACTTTTGTAGGACTAGGTTTGTTTCTGAACAACTGGATTTCATTTGCCGTAGCTTTTATTCCTCCGTTTTTAGCATTCAATTACAGGATTAAAGTAGAAGAACAGGCTCTGATTGAACAGTTTGGCGACGAATATCTTCAATACAGAAAAGAAACAAAAAGATTGATTCCCTTTATTTATTAAGGCAAAATAAATCAAAAACAGATGATAATTAAAATCCCGATTCTCCGTTGAGTCGGGATTTTTACAATTCAGGAACCATTTTCTACGGTTCGGTAAGATAAAATTGATTTGAGGCGTTTTGCAGACCTACATTTGTATCAACAAAAACAAACAGTTAAACATTTAAAAATTATAATTATGGAAAATTTATCTTATCAAAAAGAAGTGTTGGCTTACGAAAAAGCATCAAAAAGAGTAAAAGACCTTAAAAGTTTCTACGGAAATCTCAGTTCTTATTGTCTTGTCATTCCTTTCTTATTTGTTTTAAACATCATTACGTCTCCTGAACATTTATGGTTTTACTGGCCGATGTTAGGTTGGGGAATCGGAGTTTTAGCTCATGCGGTAAACACTTTCGGAATCGGTAAAGACTGGGAAGAAAGAAAAATAAAACAACTGATGGAAGAAGAAAAAAGCAGAACAAAATCACTTTAATTAAAAATAATAACCTTTTAAAAATGAATACTATGAACTACAATCAGTCACAACAGAGAGTACAGGATTTAAAAAGATTCTACAAAAACATTTTATGGTTCGGAATCGTTGCTTTTATCATTTACTTTGATGATATTTTCGAGAAAGGAATTTTCAATATCTCACAATGGAACGGATCAATTATTCTGGCAATTTGGGGAATTATCTTAACAGTAAAAGCAGTAAAACTATTTCTGTTGGATTCTCAGTGGGAAAAAAATGTGATCGAAAAGGAGATGAGAAAATCAAAAGAACCGATTAAGTTTTAAAAACCAGTATTTTTAAGTAATTTTATTTCGGAAATTTAAACTAAAATCGGGAGCTCAATGATCAAAACAGTTATTATCGAAGACGAAAAACCGGCTTCAAGGAAATTGGAAAGAATGCTTAATGAATTTCCTGAAATTGAATTAATTGGGAAAATAGAATCTGTGGAAGAAGGCGTTCAATGGTTTTCAGAAAATGAGCATCCACATTTGATATTTTCAGATATTGTTTTGGGAGACGGTTTATCGTTCGATATTTTTGAGAAAGTTCCTACAAAGGGATTTATCATCTATACCACAGCTTTTGATCAATACACTTTAAAAGCCTTCAAATTAAACAGCATAGACTATCTTCTGAAGCCTATTCTGGATGAAGACTTAGCCGGAGCAATCGAAAAATACAAATCATTTATTCCTTCAGATAACTCTGTCAATTCGCAAGAAATTAAGCAGTTAATTAAAAAAGAAAAGACGACACTTTCCAGGATTTTGGTGAAAATAGGATACAACCTGAAAATTGTGCAGACTCACGAAATAAGCTGCTTTTTCAGTGAAAATAAAATAGTTTATCTCCAAACCCAGGAAAGATCCTTTCCTTCAGATTTTACACTGGATGAGCTGGAAGATGTGTTGGATGAGAAGAAATTCTTCCGAGCGAACAGGCAGTTTATTATTAATTCAGATTACATTAAAAATATTCATACTTCCCCTAATTACAAGGTTGAACTGGAATTTCAGCCACAGGAAGAGATTACAGTCAGCCGTGATCGTGTCAAGGATTTTAAAGATTGGCTGGTAAGTTAATTTGAAAAGCAACATAATAATGATTAAATAAAAACACTTGAAAACTATCAACTAACTACCATCAACTAACAACCAATAACTATTTATAATCTATCCGGTTAGCTTCCGTATCTTCAAGTTGTTTTATAATTGATTTCGGGATTTCATCACTGTCAAAAGGGAAACTTATTGAGTCAGGAATGAAGTTTTTTCTGTCTGCTTTCTGGAATATTTCAAACAGGGCTATAGGCTCTTGGTTAAAACTAATACATGTACTTATAAAATGCAACTCATGGAGCTTATATTCTGGATTCTTCAGCTTTTCATTGATGTCTTTTATCCTTGAAATAAAATGTCTCTGCCGAATGAACGTATTGCTGTTCATAATGATGAAAACATAATCTGAATAGGCGGTCACTTTTCCAAAATATTTATGACGGTCACCGCCACTTCTTTCTATGAAATACTCGCCGGAAGTTTCGGATTTGTAGATTTCTGTTGCAGAACGCCAGATTCTGTCTTCTTTTGCCTGTAAAGGGTTTTCCGGAAGGTTTCTGTTATAAGAGTACCAACAGCCGACCAATTTGTCCAGCAATTCCGTATTCTGCTTTACATTATTCATATCAATTCTAAGATCATTAAAATTGAACAATTCTGTATTCGAATTAATGAAATCTATATAATTTGAGTAACCTAAAACTTTGACAATCAGACTTAATTTCGCCAGATTGGGTTTGCTTAAAATTGTATTTTCGTTTTGGTAATATTTCTTTAATTTATTGATAATCAAATGTTCGTAAAGATAATTGGATCCCAACAAATCCGGATTTTTCTTTATATTTTTTTCTGAATTTTCATTAATAATTAAATCATTAAGCTCTGCAACAATGTACGACCATTCGGTTTTTGAAACGTCCTCCCAATGATTTTTCTTTAAAAAGTGCAGGCTCAAGAAATTCATTAATTTCTCTAAATGCTGAATATCTTCTTTTTTCATTTTAATATTTTGTAAGACTAATATAAGATTATTTTAAAACTAAAAAAGACTATTGTGAGACTTTTATATTATAAAATTAATAGAAATTTGAGTAGAAACTAAAAGTTGAAGCAATGGAAACAAAAATCTTATTACAGAATGATCCGCTTTGGATTAGGCTCCAGGGTTTTTCGTTAGATAATCCCGATGCTGATTTTCCTCTCTCAAAAAAATTAGCAAAAGAAGAGAACTGGACGGAAAACTTTACGAAAAAAGCGATAGAAGAATACAAAAAATTTGTTTATCTCTGTTGCGCTTTCCCAAGCGGAGCCTCACCCAGTGAAATTGTAGACAAAGTCTGGCATATGCATTTAATCTATACTCAGAATTACTGGGAAGAATTTTGTCCGAATATTCTGCAGCAGAAGCTTCATCATCATCCTTCAGCAGGAGGAGTCGTAGAAAACATAAAACATAAGAATTGGCTGGAAGATACACTGAAAAATTACGAAAATACTTTTCAGCAGAAACCACCGGAAGATATCTGGAATCCTGATGAAATAAAGAAAAAAAGAGTCCGGAAATTAAAATTTCTTTTTTTAGCAGTTGTAGGATTTGTAATCATTTGTTTTTCTGATGATTTTATGGAAGTTTTTATCAAAACATTAATACTGGGAGTTATTTTTTTCGTCACATATTTTATTTCTTTAGTTCAGGATCCAGGAAAAAGAATGACAAAATCGGATGGAAGCGGTTGTGGATCTGGTTGTGGAAATGGAGGAGGATGTAGCGGATGCGGCGGGGGGTGCGGTGGATGTGGAGGGTGCAGTGGTTAAACAAAATAAATTATTATGAAAAAAATAATCATTCACACCGTTCCGGTTGTTATAAGCTTTATCTGGCTTTTTACAGTTAACCATACTTTTGATCCGATTTCTTTGAAAGGACCCCATTTTCTCAAATTCTATTTAATTCTCGTGTTCGGACTTTATGCTTCAGTCTTTGCATTAAAAGTATTCGGAGAAAGCATTTCAAAAGCCACTTTTTACTTTATGATTTCTATTTTCCTTGTAGGAGTTATAAAATTGATCAAAGGAATTTTATTAGCAAAACCTGTCGGGTTTTTAATTATGATTTTAATATTGGAATTAATTGTAATACTGTTTGTTAATTCAAATAAATTAAACTATAAAATGAAATAATTTATTTGACTTTAATAAAAAGTAACCCGAAACAAAAAATGCTTTGGGATTTATATTAAGTTAGAATAAGGTTAAATTTTTTCTTTTTTATTCTTGATTCTATAGCCGTATTTTTTACAGGCATAATAAGTAAAAGCTAATAAAATAATGCTCAATATAAGTTGAGATTTTTCAGGATGTACAATTGCCTGATACAAATTATATCCAAAAATGGCAGATACAAACGCAATCAAAATCTGGTTGGCAATAATGTGTTGGTTTCTTAAAGTAGTTTTCATAATTGATATTTTAAATTGTTATCTATTAAGTAAGTATAACATTCTAAAATATGTTACAGGATTTTTGAAAAAATAAAACCCGAAACCATTGCTTCGGGCTTATTATCAATTCAGTTTTCTTATCTTCTGAAAGGTTTATTAAAGGCTATCTCTCCTCTGCGAAAATCATTTCTCTGATATTGTGCATATTGTTCTCTTGAAAGAATTCTTCTCAGTTTTGCGTCATATTCTCTTGCGGTCAGTCTTTGTTTTGATAAAGCAAAGATCTCTCTTTCCTGTCGTGGAGATAATTTCAGCCTTCCAAAATCGTTTTGACGATATTCTATTTTATCATTTCTGAATCCTTCTTGTCTGTATTGTGCATTGGCAGCGAATGCGATAAATAAACCAGCTGCTAAAACTAACTTTTTCATAATAATCAAATTTTAAGATTTATATTCTGTTTTTGTTCTTCTTGCTATAGAATAAACAATTGACATGCCTGAAAAAGTCATCAGTAAAGGCTTATAGAAGTATAAGTCTTTTTTATAGATGAATGGTAAAATTGAATCGACGATAGTAATATTTAAGGTTTTAGAGCTGTTTCATTACGACGATAAACTATTTATTTGAAGCTATCCCGCTTCGTTATTTTCTTTTTGGAATCGGCGGCGGCAAAGCCGCCGCCGATTCCAAAAAAGAACTCAAACATGCCGCCCAATCGGGGCTAGGAATTTGTGACGTCATAAAAAACGTCATAGGTTTTTAAAACCTATGACGTTTGAATCTATAAAGTTTGTCATCAGAAAGACAAATAAAATTTATGCAATCACACCGCTTCCCAATAATTCTTCGCCATCATACCATGCTGCAAACTGTCCTTCTGCAATGGCAGACTGTGGCTCTTCAAATTCAACATAAAATGCATCCTCAAATTGGTGTAAGGTCGCTTTCTGCAAAGGCTGTCTGTATCTGAACCTTGCCATTACTTCCATCGATTCTCCATTTTTCAGTCTCAGTTCTTCACGAACCCAGTGCAATTCAGAATTATCGATCTTTAAAGCTCTTTTTAGCAATCCAGGAAACTGATGTCCTTCTCCTACGAAAAGGATGTTGTTTTCCATGTCTCTAGAGATGATAAAACAGCTTTCTTTGTGTCCGCCGATTCCTAACCCTTTACTTTGTCCGATCGTGAAAAATTGAGCGCCTTGATGCTTTCCGATTACTTTCCCGTCGGATTTTTTATAATTGATTTTCTGGCTTAAATATTCAAGCTCTTCCTGTTTTGAAGAAAGTTCAGGAGCTTCTTGGGCGAAAAGCGGAGAATCTTTGAAAATTTCTACAATTTCGCCTTCTTTAGGAACCAGCTGTTGTTGTAAGAACTGAGGCAGGCTTACTTTTCCAATAAAGCATAATCCCTGAGAATCTTTTTTATCAGCCGTTACCAGTCCGATTTCTTTTGCAATTTCTCTTACCTGAGGCTTTGTCAGTTCTCCGATCGGAAACATTGCTTTCGACAACTGGTCCTGACTTAATTGACATAAAAAGTAAGATTGATCTTTATTATTATCCTTTCCGGCTAACAAATGAAAAATTTCTTTTCCATTTTCATCAATTGTTGAATCAACTCTTGCGTAATGCCCGGTTGCTACCTTTTCTGCACCCAAAGACATCGCTGTTTTCATAAAAACATCGAATTTTACCTCTCTATTGCATAAAACATCGGGATTCGGAGTTCTTCCTTTCTGATATTCATCGAACATGTAATCAACGATTCTTTCTTTGTAAAGATCACTCATATCAATCACTTGGAAAGGAATTCCAAGCTTTTGAGCAACCATTAGAGCATCATTACTGTCTTCGATCCATGGGCATTCGTCTTCCAACGTAACGGATGCATCATTCCAGTTTCTCATAAACAAAGCCACTACGTCATGGCCCTGTTGCTGTAACAAATAAGCTGTTACACTTGAGTCTACGCCTCCGGAAAGGCCTACTACTACTTTCATTGTATTTCAATTTTACGAAACTCTTAACGGGAGTTCTTAGTTTGACGCCGCAAAAATACAACTAAATAAATTCGTAAAAAAACTATAATTTTAAGCATCGATAAAAACAATATAATATGACAAAATTTATTATTCCTTTATTCTTACTCATTTCGGGTTCAGTATTTTCTCAAGTCGCGGTCGGAACTTCACCGGAAAGCAATAATAGATGGACTTTCGGAGGCGGAATCGGATTGGGCTTCGGAAGCAATAGCTATTTTAATCTTTCTGCAACACCAAGGGTTGGATATAAGCTTACCAATGATCTTGAAGGCGGAGTTTTGGGAAGTATTTCGTGGCAGAAATCCAATGCTTATAGTTCAACGATGCTCGGAGTCGGCCCGTTTCTGAATTACTATGTAGCAAGAACATTTTATTTAAGTGCGAACTATCAGCATTATTTCATCAATTATAAAGATAAGATTTACGATTATAAAGCGAATACGAATGAAGATGCACTGTATCTTGGAGGAGGCTATATGCAGAGAATCGGGAACAATTCTTATCTACAGTTAGGCTTGATGTATAATGTTCTTTATAAAGAAAATGAAAGTATTTTTTCAAGCGGATTAGTTCCGAATATTGGATTCGTAGTTGGACTTTAATACAACTGAATATAAAAACCCCGAAATTACTTCGGGATTTTTTTAATTGTATTTTTCTAAACGTTAATAAATCACAATCCAGGTTGCTCCGCCTGCGGTAAAGAAAGCTCCGCCTGACATATTTGCAGGAATAACATTTCCCGTTAAATCTGAAATGACGGTTGAACTTCCACAAAATTGTCCCAGGTAATAGTATCCTCCGGTATTAACTCCGGATTGATCCTTTATACCGAATTTAATTCCAGTCCATGTGGTCGCTGTACTGAAGGTTGTAAGAACACCTGAAGGGGCCGTAAATGGAGCGGCATAATTAGCATTCACAATCCACCTTCCAACCTGAGGAGTGGTAGGAACAGCAGTATTGAATGCAAAAGTATTGTTTACATTGCCATCATAATTGGCATCAATTGATACTGAAGGATTATTTGTAAATCCTAGCTTTAATAAATCATTGATAGCATCTCTTGATTCCAGGGTGGGAGTGCATCCCCCTCCAACATTCCCTAAATTGGATTTATTAAGAGTAAACTCAACATAATTGGGAGTATAGTTTTGTATATAAACAGGTGGCAATGATTGTGCTGAAAGAGAAAAAGATATAAATGCTGCTGCCAGTAAAAATAATTTTTTCATAAACTTAATTTTGTGATTTGTAATTTTGGTTGATTTCCTTGTTGTATTCACCATAGACTTCTACAGCCCATTTTAGAATTTTTTCTCTGTCGTTTTCTGTTCTTTTTTCAATTTCGGAATAAGTTACTCCTGTACTTGCTATAAGATCTTTGGCAGCCGGAATCAGCATGTCTTTCTTATAATCACTTAGTTCAGCTGAAGTCCTTGGTCTTTCAGGTGCCGGTTCTTTTTCCATGGCTACTTTTTTAATGGCCTGGTTGAATTTTTGAACAGCTTCAGGTTTAGAAATTTCAGGTGTTGCAGAAGTGGCCATATTTTCGTTGGCACAGGATAAAATAGTAAGTAATGGAATACTTAACAGTAAAAAAGTTTTTTTCATGATATTAATTATTGTTAAAAATTGTGTAGGATTTAGGCTCTCAATGTTATTATATCAGACTGTGGTAGAAATTAATAAAGAACAACCCAATCTGCACCGCCAAATTGGAAATAGCTTCCCTGAATTACTCCTGAAAAAGCTGTTACGGGTGTTGCTGATCCGCAAAAATGGCCCAAAGAATAATATCCTCCGATATTATTTCCGAAGTGATCCTGTACCCCCAGTTTAATACCTCCCCATTGCGAGCCCGTAATATAGGCTGTAGGAACAGGATTTGAAGGAAGGGTGTAAGGAGTAGAATAATTACTGTCATACGTCCATGCATCAATTAAAGGTGTCAATGGATAACTTGCATTAAATGTATTGGAAGTATTAATATCCCCGTAATAATAAGCTTCAGCAGGAACTGTATTGACTACCGGAGCATAGGTTAATGTAGACAGGCCTCCGGAACTCGTTGACTGAAGATTCGGACTACAGTTTCCTGCGATATTTGAAGGATTCAATCTCCATACAACAAATTGAATAACCGTATCCGTATAATTTTGAATATAAAGGTCTTGTGCTGAAATGCAAAAAGAAGAGAAAAATGCGGCAAGTAAAATTAGTTTTTTCATGGCTTTAGTTTTGTGATTTGTAATTTTGGTTGATTTCCTTGTTGTATTCTCCATAGACTTCTACAGCCCATTTTAGAATCTTCTCCCTGTCGTTTTCTGTTCTTTTCTCAATTTCGGAATAAGTTACCCCTGTACTTGCTATAAGATCTTTGGCTGCCGGAATCAGCATGTCTTTCTTGTAATCACTCAGTTCAGCTGAAGTCCTAGGTCTTTCAGGTGCCGGTTCTTTTTCCATGGCTACTTTTTTGATAGCTAGGTTGAATTTTTGAACCGCTTCGGGTTTAGAAATTTCAGGTATAGCAGAAGTAGCTACATTTTCATTGGCACAGGATAAATTGGTAAGTAATGGAATACTTAACAGTAAAAATGTTTTTCTCATTTTCATATTAATTAATTTTATGTTCAATAAAAATAATGATTTTTATTAATTAATCATTATTTAGTGAAAAAATAAATTAATTATGTTACTGAAAATGAAAAAGCTCCAGGGGAAATCCTGGAGCTTTTTTAATATGATTAAATTATTTATTTACGATTGAGAAGACTTTTCAGCCGAAGATTTTTTTCCTTTTGGTGCTTTTCCAATCAAGCCGTCTTTTGCTTCGTTAAGATCAAGAATTACAGTTTCTCCTTCGCTTAATTGCTTATTCACAAGCATTTCTGCCAATAAATCTTCAATATATTTCTGGATCGCTCGTTTCAATGGTCTTGCTCCGAAATCTTTATCCCAGCCTTTTTCAGAAATAAAGTCTTTAGCTTCATCAGTTAATTCAACTTTATAACCTAATTTTTCTAATCTTCCGTACAATTTGCTCAGTTCAAGATCGATAATTTTCTTGATATCTGTCTGCTCAAGAGAGTTAAAGATAATAATATCATCAATTCTGTTCAGGAATTCAGGAGCAAATGCTTTTTTAAGGGCATTTTCTATAGTGCTTCTTGCTCTTGTATCAGAAGTTGATTTTTTAGCTGAAGTACCAAATCCTACACCGTCTCCGAAATCTTTAATATCTCTTGTACCGATGTTTGAAGTAAGGATGATAATGGTATTTCTGAAATCTATTTTTCTTCCTAAACTGTCGGTAACGTGACCTTCATCCAAAATTTGCAGCAAGATGTTGAATACATCAGGGTGAGCTTTTTCAATCTCATCCAGAAGAACCACAGCATAAGGTTTTCTTCTTACAGCTTCTGTTAGTTGTCCACCTTCCTCGTATCCAACGTAGCCTGGAGGCGCACCCACCAATCTTGAAACCGCGAATTTTTCCATGTATTCACTCATGTCAATTCTGATCAATGCTTCGTCAGAATCAAATAATTCTCTTGCCATTACTTTGGCTAACTCGGTTTTACCGACTCCGGTTGTTCCTAGGAAGATAAATGTACCAATCGGACGGTTCGGATCTTTTAGACCGGCTCTGTTTCTTTGAATTGCTTTCACAACTTTTTTTACAGCGTCTTCCTGACCGATTACTTTTCCGTTTAGTTTATCATCCATCTGAGCTAATTTATCAAGCTCATTTTTACCAACCTTCGTTACAGGAACTCCGCTCATCATAGAAACCACTTCCGCTACATTTTCTTCTGTCACGGTTTCTTTTTTCTCTTTAACATCTTTGTCCCATTTGTCCTGGGCAGCATTGAGTTCCATCTGAAGTCTTTCTTCTTCATCCTTCAGCTTTCTTGCTTCAAGATAATCCTGAGCTTTTACCGCTTTCTGCTTCAATTCTTTGATTTCTTCAATTTTCTTTTCGAAATCAATGATTTCAGTAGGAACCTTCATGTTTTTGATATAAACACGGGATCCTGCTTCATCCATCGCATCGATGGCTTTGTCCGGTAAGAAACGGTCGGTAATGTATCTTGATGTCAAATTGACACACGCTGCAATCGCTTCAGGAGTATAAATTACATTGTGATGCTCTTCATACTTATCTTTGATCTGATTCAGAATCTGAATGGTTTCGTCAATAGAAGTAGGTTCCACCATTACTTTCTGGAATCTTCTTTCTAAGGCGCCGTCTTTTTCAATATACTGACGGTATTCATCCAGAGTTGTTGCTCCGATGCATTGAATTTCACCTCTTGCCAAAGCCGGTTTAAACATATTGGATGCATCTAAACTTCCTGTTGAACTTCCTGCACCTACAATGGTATGAAGCTCATCGATGAATAAGATGACATCTCTGTTTTTCTCCAGTTCCGTCATAATGGCCTTCATTCTTTCTTCAAACTGACCACGATATTTGGTTCCGGCAACTAAACTTGCCAAATCCAAAGTGATCACACGTTTTCCGTAAAGAACCCTGGACACTTTTTTCTGTTGAATTCTTAATGCCAAACCTTCCGCAATCGCAGATTTACCAACTCCGGGCTCCCCGATAAGAAGCGGATTGTTTTTCTTTCTACGTGATAAGATCTGAGAAACCCTCTCAATTTCTTTTTCACGGCCGATTACAGGGTCTAATTTTCCATCTCTTGCCAAAGAAGTTAAGTCTCTACCAAAGTTATCCAATGTAGGAGTTTTACTTTTGGCAGAACCTAAATTTCCTGTAGGCTTTCTCATCTGCTCAAATTCCTCTCTTTCATCGTCGTCATCATAAGCACTCATTTGTGGTGCCTGTCCGGAATTTTTAAGCATAGTCTGATATTCTCTTGAAACTCCTTCATAATCGATGTCGTAAGCTCCTAAAATATTTGAAGTAGGGTCCTCATATTTATAAAGAATGCCTAAAAGCAAATGAACGGTATTAATTTCATTACTTTTATATTGTCTGCATTCTAACTCCGCACGCTTGATGGCGTGATCTGCCATCTTCGTGAAAGAAATATTGGTAACCTCCTCAGAAATAGGATTAAGACTTGCTGTATTTAAAGTTTCAATTTTTCTTCTGATTTGTGTTAAATCCGCATTAAGGTTTTGAAGGATTTCTTTTGCAGAGTTTTCCGTTTTTATAATACCTAAAAGTAGATGTTCTGTATTAAGAAATTCACTTTTGAGCCTTTTAGCTTCGCTCTTGCTTTGTTTGAACACCTGGCTCAAACCTTGTGAAAACTTATAATCCATAATATATCTCATTAGAATAAAAGCAACATTGCCATTTATTCACTATCTAAATTACAAATATTTTACCAAAAATCAATAAATGACTTTATGGCAGAAAAAATTTTATTATCTTATTGAAAATGATTAAGTTTGTTATCCTGAAAATTTTTCTCATGATTCCCGAAATTGCTACTTATATCGGATATTCCGCTTCACTTTTTATTGTGCTGAGTTTCATATTGAAAGATATAAGAAAAATCAGAATTGTGAATATGATAGGTTGTATCTGTTTTGTCATTTATGGCATTTTCAGCGGAATGCTCTGGCCGGTGATTATTCCCAACGGACTGATTTGCTTTATACAAATTTACCATCTTTTGACGGATAAAAAGAAGTAATGAGTAATAAAAAAGTGATTACTTCAGCGTTCAGCAACTTATATACGGATCAGCGTATAGAAAAGGTTTGCAGAACGTTATACGAAAACGGGTACGATATTGAGCTCATTGGAAACGACTGGAACGGAGCTGAAGAGATGTCGCGGCCTTATCCATTTTCCAGAATAGAGTTAAAATCAAAAAGTTTAAAAACAGCTTATTTAGAATTCAACTGGAAATTATACCATCAGCTAAAGAAAAAAGCAAATAAAAATACTATTCTTTATGCCAATGATCTGGACGCATTGCTTCCGAACTATCTGATTGCAAAAAAGTTAAATATTCCGTTAATTTTTGACAGTCATGAAATTTTTTCCGAAATGCCTGCAATTCAGGGCAAAATGTCACAAAAATTATGGAGATATCTGGAAAAGACTATTGTTCCGAAGATCAAATTGATGATTACAGCAAGTTCAGGATATGCCGTCTGGTTCAAAGCTCAATATGGAATTAATCCTGTTGTTGTTCAGAATGCGCCAAGGAAATTGAATTTTAATCAGGAGATTTCAGATAACAATCCTAAAATTCTTTTATACCAAGGAGCAATTAATCCGTTTCGGGGGATTGATAAGGCAATTTTGGCTATGCATGATGTAGAAAATGTTGTTTTTCAGATTGCGGGAGACGGACCAAGAAAAACAGAATATGAAGAACTGGTGATTAAGGAAGACCTTCAGGATAAAGTCCAGTTTTTAGGAAAGTTACATCCTGATGATTTAAGAAAAATTACTCTGACTGCAGATTGCGGGATGAGTATTGAAGAGAATGGGGGAGAAAGTTATTTTTATTCTTTACCAAATAAAGTTCTGGATTGTATTCAGGCAAGAGTTCCTTTAATTTTATCAAGTCTTCCTGAAATGCTTACGATTAAAAATCGGTTTGATGTGGGAGAGATCATTAAAAACCATGAGCCTTCAAGTATTGCAGAAGCAATAAATACCGTTTTGAATAAAGGAAGAAAAAACTATCTGCCGGAACTTGAAAGGGCTGCAAATATACTTTGTTGGGAAAATGAGGAGATAAAATTGCTGGAAGTTTTTCAAAAGGCCACTGAAAGTTTTTAAAAACTAAATCCGTATAAATCAAAATATTTGATAATAATTTAATGTATTCAGTCCCAAACTTAACATAAAATTTAAAAAGTCTAAATTTAGTATCTTTGCACAAAAGAAAGTATAGAAATGACCATTAAGGAAAAACAGCAGGAAATTATCGACGAATTTGCATTTCTTGAAGATTGGGAGCAGAAATATGAATATATCATTGACCTTGGAAAGGAGCTGAAAGGGCTTTCTGATGATAAAAAAACTGACGAAAATCTGATTAAAGGCTGTCAAAGTAAAGTTTGGATTGATGCAGAGTTCAAAGATGGGAAATTGTTTTTCAATGCTGATTCTGACGGTATTTTGCCGAAAGGAATTGTTTCTCTTTTAGTGAGCATTTACAGTGGTCATTCTACACAGGAAATTTTAGATTCTGATTTCGAGTTTATCTCTGAAATCGGTCTGCAGGAGTTTCTTTCTCCTTCTCGTGCTAACGGATTGATGGCGATGACAAAGCAGATTAAATTTTACGCAGTTGCCTATCAGTTGAAATCCTAATTGTGACAAGAATTTTAGCATATCGTTTTTCTGCTTTTGGTGATGTTGCAATGACAGCTCCCGTTTTCCGTGAGTTTTTAGAGCAAAATCCGGATGTGGAAATTATAATGGTTTCACGACAGAATTTTCAAGACTTATTTGCCGGCATTCCAAATGTTATATTTAAAGGAATCAATCTGGACGATTATAAAGGTTTCTTTGGATTGAACAGATTGGCGAATGAACTGATTAAAGAGTTTAAGCCTGATTTGATAGCCAATCTTCATGATGTTATCAGAACGAAGGTTTTAGATAAAATTTACATAAGAAAAGGCTTAAAAGTCTTCAAAATCAATAAAGGAAAGGAGGAAAAGGAACGGTTAACAGACGTTTGGAATCTGAATAAAGTTCAGCTGAGAAAAACGGTTGAACGTTATGCAGATGTTTTCCGCGAAATGGGTTTTAAAGTTGAATTGTCACACCAATTGAGACCGGCCCCAATAAATAAATCAGGAATTGGTTTTGCTCCTTTTGCCCAACACCAAGGGAAAATGCTTCCACTAGAAAAATCTTATGAATTAGCAAGGATTTTGGCTCAAAAACATAAGGTTTATTTTTTTGGCGGAGGTAAAAAAGAAACTGAAACTTTGGAAAAGTGGGAGAGGGAAATCCCTAATACTTACAGTTTATCAGGAAAACTGAGTCTTGCAGAAGAATTGAATAAGATTTCCGAGCTGGAGCTGATGATCTCTATGGATTCTGCCAATATGCATTTGGCAAGTCTAATGGGAACAAGATGTATTTCTGTTTGGGGATCGACGCATCCTTATGCGGGTTTTTTAGGATTCGGCCAAAGTGAAGATGATGTTGTTCAGATAGAAGATTTAACGTGCAGGCCGTGTTCTGTTTTCGGAGATAAAGAGTGTTTCCGAGGAGATTGGGCATGTCTGGAAGAGCTTGATGTACAAAAAATCGTCAAAAAAATTTGATTCGGGCAAAATCTTCTGTTCTTTTTACAATTACTGATACTATAATGAATGGCATGATTTTTTATAACTTTATTAAAAAGTATTTATAATGAAAACACTGAAACAAATAGGAGCAATGGTTTTATTAGGAATGTTTCTTACATCCTGCGTTGCAGTCAAGTCTAATGGTAATCATGGTTTACCTCCCGGACAGGTTAAAAAGGTAACAGGCTCTAAATCGGCAAAACCCTATGCACCGGGACAGAATAAGTGATTATTCTAAAGGAGGTCATAAACTTAAATAAAAGAAATCTGAAAGCCTTTTTACATTAAAATTTATATAAATAAAAAAACTCCCTTGAAAAAGAGAGTTTTCTGTGGGTCCTGAGGGATTCGAACCCCCGACCCTCTGGGTGTAAACCAGATGCTCTGAACCAACTGAGCTAAGAACCCGAATTTTTTTTAAAGGTTTCGTTTCCTTTTCTGTGGGTCCTGAGGGATTCGAACCCCCGACCCTCTGGGTGTAAACCAGATGCTCTGAACCAACTGAGCTAAGAACCCTCTTTATCGTTGTTTCCTCGATTAGAGTGGTGCAAATATACGACTTATTTGGAAACCTCCAAATTTTTTTCTAAAAATTCTCCCACTACAAAGTTACTTCCGCCGATAAAAATCATTTCCTCATTTGTACATTGCTCTTTTGCAGATAGATATGCTTCCTGTACAGAATCGAAAATTTTATAAGAAATTTTTGCGCCAATCAATAGATCTTCATAATCTTTGGGATCTCTTCCTCTGTTAATGGCTGGTTTGGCAAAATAGAACTCAGAATTTTCGGGTAAAATTTTGGTGACTTCATCGATTTTTTTGTCATTGACGAAGCCTAAAATAATATGTTTGTGCTTATCTATGGAATTTAACTGGTCAAAAACATACTCTAGTCCGGCCTGATTGTGTCCAGTATCGCAAATTGTCAGTGGGGTTTTAGAGAACTCAAACCAACGACCGATAAAATTGGTGTTTTGATGAACATGTAGAAGACCGTCTTCAATATTTTTATCAGAAATAGATAGATTTAATTTTTTTAGTTCTTCTATTAAGGCCAGAACGACTTTAATATTTTTAGCCTGATAATTGCCTTTTAGATCTGAAGTAAGGTCAGTCTTTAATAAGGTGGCATCAATAAATGGTGCTTTTTCTTGATCTGCCTTGCTTTTAATGATGTTTTTTACCAAATTATTTTCGTCCCCTGAAATAATAGGGATGTGCTTTTTAATAATTCCTGCTTTTTCTGCTGCAATTTCTTCGATGGTATCACCTAGAATGTTTTGGTGATCGAGCTGAACATTAGTAATGGCGGCAATTAATGGCTTAATAATATTTGTTGAGTCCAGTCTTCCGCCTAATCCAACTTCGATAATCGCAAAGTCAACTTTCTGCTGATAGAAATATTCAAAAGCCATAACCGTAGTAAATTCAAAAAAGGAAGGTTTAATATCTTCGGGAAGATTTTTCAGTTTTTGAATAAAATCAAAGACAAAGTTTTTATCACAGTTTTCACCGTTTACCTTGATGCGTTCTGTAAAATCGATCAGGTGCGGAGAATTGTAAAGTCCGGTTTTATAACCAGCTTCCTGAAGCACAGAAGCGAGCATATTGCTTGAAGAACCTTTTCCGTTCGTTCCTCCGATATGAATACATTTTATTTTTTCTTGAGGATTTCCAAAGAAATCACAAAGTCTGACTATATTTTGTAGACCAGGTTTATATGCTTTTTGACCATCGATTTGATAATTAGGAGCTTGCACGAAAAGCCAGTTTACGGCTTCTTGGTATTGTTCGTTTGTCATGATACAAAATTCTCAAAAGTTTTTTAAAAAGGGACATTAATTTTTTTTAATTGTAACTTTTTTTACATATTCGCGTCTAATGTCATAAAAGCTGAATTAATTATGAAAAAAGTTTTGGTAATCATTTTAGGATTAAGTTGTTTGGGGCTAAAGTCTCAGAAAAGGTGGTCACTGAGAGAGTGTGTAAACTATGCAGTAGAACATAATCTTCAGGTAATACAAAATGAATACTCGAAACAAAATCAGGAAGCCAACCTAAAAATTGCCAAAAAAAATTATCTTCCTTCTGTTTCCGGAAGTATAGGAAATACTGTTAGTTTCGGACAGACCTCTTTCGGGACAGGGAGTTTAAGAAACGATGTCTTTCGAAACAATGCAAATCTAGGAGCTGAAGTTTTGGTATATAACAACGGAAGGCTGGATAAAACAGTCAGAAAAAACCAGTATGATCTGGAAGCAAGCTTATATGATGTAGAAACAATAAAGAACGATATTTCGTTGCAGATCGCACAGCAATATTTAACGACCTTGTTGAATAAGGAAATTGTAAAAATCTCTGAAAGTACGGTTGCGAATGCCAAAAAGCAATATGACAAGGCGAAAATAACGACATCGGTAGGTACAACGGCGCAGACTGTTTTAGCAGAGGCTGAAGCAGCATTGGCAAGAGAAAAACAAAATCTGAAAACGGCTGAAATTAATGTTGGGCGAAGCTTATTCGCTTTGGCTCAGCTTTTACAATTGCAGGATTATAAAAACTTTGATGTTGAGGATGTAAGTGTTCCTGACCAACTGACTCCGGAATTAAAATCAGTGAATGAGGTTTTGACAACAGCTTATGAATCTCAGCCTCAGATAAAAGCAGCGGAAAGCAGAATAAAATCTGCGGAAGCTCAGACTGAAGTTTCAAAAACAGCTTTCTGGCCTACAGTAACGGCAAGTGTGGGAATCGGATCTTTCTACAACAACCTTCTTAATACAGATATCACTGGAATAGATGAGTCAAAAAATATTGTTTATGAAAGGAATTTGTTTGAGCAGTATAAAGACAACTTTGGACAGCAAGCCGGCCTTTCTGTTAATATTCCGATTTTTAATAAAGGAATTACAAAACTTCAGGTAGAGCAGTCAAAAATTAATGAAAGTGTTGCCAAGAACTCACTTGAGCAGCAAAAGCAGTCGGTAAGACAAAGTGTTCAGAAGGCACAGTTTGATGTTGATGCCAACTACGAAGCTTATTTAGCTGCAGTAGAAGCGGAAAAAAGCTCAAAACTTTCTATGGATTTTGCTGAAAAAAGCTATGCCGCCGGAAGAACAACTATTTTTGATCTGAATGTTGCCAGAAATAACTATGCGAATGCACAAGGTTCTGTAGCTCAGGCAAAATATAATTATTTATTCAGTTTAAAATTATTGAACTTCTATGCCGGAATTCCACTAAGTTTGTAGAATGTCTATTGAAACATTAGAAAAATATTTACCTCAAAATACACGGACTTATTTAAGAAAATGGTTCTCAGATTATTATATTCATATAAAGATAACAAGAGAGCGGAATTCGAAATTGGGAGATTATAGGAAGCTGCATGATAATTCCCATGAAATTACAATAAATTCCACATTATCGCCACAGCTTTTTTTCTTTGTGCTTACTCATGAGCTGGCACATCTTATTGCTTTTGAAAAGTTTGGAAGAAGGATATCACCTCATGGAAATGAGTGGAAAACCACTTTTAGAGAAATGCTTTTGGAGAGTATTGAAGTATATGAGGATGCGTTGAAACCCATTATTATAAAGTTTTCAAAATCTCCCAAAGCCAATTTTATGGCAAGTCCGGATTTAGTAAAGTTTTTTCATGCAGGACATGCAGATGACAATTTTTGCTATATTGAAGAAATAGAGAAAGGAGGCTTTTTTGTTTATCAAAATCAAAAATATCTGCAGGAAGGACTTATTAAAAAAAACTATCTTTGTAAGAATTTGGCTACCGGGAGAAAGTATTCTTTCAGACCTTTAGCCAGAGTAGAAAAATGTATGTGAACATGTTACAGTCAGATAAATATTGTGTGATAATGGCGGGAGGAATCGGAAGCAGATTTTGGCCTTTAAGTACACAAAAATTCCCCAAACAGTTTCAGGATATTTTAGGAACGGGAAGAACAATGATTCAGCAGACGTATGACAGGATCAGTAAAATAATCCCTGCTGAAAATATATTTGTCATTACAAATAAAGAATATGTAAGTGTATCCCATCAGCAATTACCGGAAATTCCGGAAGAAAATATTGTGGGAGAACCATTGATGAAAAATACGGCGGCCTGTAATCTTTATATGGCTAACAAAATCGCTGAAAAGAATCCTAATGCGACCATGGTAGTTTTACCAGCCGATCATTTGATTCTTAAAGAAGATATTTTTTTACAGAAATTAGAGCTTGCTTTTGAGTTGGCATCTGAAAATGAGTATCTGGTAACATTGGGAATCACTCCTACGAGACCTGATACAGGATATGGCTATATTCAGTTCGTAGAAAAGAAAAATGCAGATTATTTTAAAGTAAAAACATTTACTGAAAAGCCCATTCTGGAAATTGCACAAAGCTTTTTAGAGAGCGGAGATTTCCTTTGGAATGCGGGAATTTTTATCTGGAATGTTAAAAGTATTCACCATGCTTTTGAAATGTATCTTCCGGATATGACACAGCATTTCATGGCATGTGATTATAATGCGGGTAATGAACAGAGCTGTATAGAACTTATTTATCCAAAAGTTCAGAAAATTTCCATCGATAACGGGATTCTCGAAAAAGCAAAGAATGTATATGTAATTCCTGCAGATTTGGGATGGAGTGATCTGGGAACATGGACCTCGGTGTATGAAAACACAGAGAAAGATAAAAATAGAAACTCTGTTAATCAAAAACACCTTTTAACGTATAATGCAGAAGGCAATATCATTCATGCCAAAAGCAATAAGATGGTTGTGATAGACGGATTGAAGGATTATATCGTTGTAGATACAGATAAAGTGCTGCTAATTTGCCCAAGAGAGCATGATCAGCTGATAAAAGATTACGTTTTAGATCTTAAAAACTTCAAAAAAGGGGAACGTTTTATGTAATTAAGATGGCATACTTTGTGTCTGTTATTTAGCTATGATAAAAGCAATTTTAAAATTTGGTATATTTTCTTTTCTGATGTTGGGGATAAACGCTTATTCTCAGGAGAAAAAACATTTTACAGGCTATTCTAATATTTTACAGAGTATTATTCCCAATCAGAAAACAGATTTCTGGATTTTAGTTCATAATAATTATGGCAAAAACCAGGAAGTAAGAGCTGTTGGAACGAAGAAGGAGTACATACCGCAATCCTCAGGTTTTAATTTATTTCCTGATGAAAACGGCTTCTTTTATGTTGTTTATTCTTCAGCAGGTAAAATAGAATATATAACAGATCTCCCTTCGCTCAGAAAGTTTATAGGTAAAATAGACAATGTAGAAGAGGCGGCAATTAAGCTCACAGATGAAGGATACTTTGTAGATGAAGAGTTTAATGACCTGGCAGGAAATTATGCGGAAGACGGTAAAAACTATTATCTGGAAGTTGGAAAACTTACCTCAAACGAATGCCCTTACCAGAAAAAGCATTTTAATATCACTGTGAATAAGGCGACAGGTGAAGTGGCCAATATACAAGACAACGGAACTTATATAGAGCTTTATAATAAAAAATGTAAGAATAATCCGAGACTTTTAAAAATAGAAAAAAAAGATCCCCCGAAAGATGAGCCTAAAAAAACAAATTCCTCCAAACGCAGATAATTTCTACGAAACAGAAAGGTTGATCATCCGTCCAATGTCTTTGGAAGACGGAGAATTCATTCTTGATCTTTACAACAGGCCCAAGTTTATTCAGTTCATCGGAGATCGTCATATAAAAACGGTTGCCGATGCAGAAAACTATATCAAAGAAAAGTTTCTTCCACAGTTTGAACGATTGGGCTACGGAAACTATTTGGTACTGACCAAAGAAGGAAATCACAAAATTGGCGGGGTAGGAATTTTCGAAAGAGAAGGCTTGGATGTGGTAGATATCGGATTTTCTTTATTAGATGAGTTTGAAGGAAAAGGGTATGCGTATGAAGCCGCTTCAAAAGTCAAATCCATAGGAATGGATGATTTTGGACTAAAAAAGATCTCTGCAATTACTTCAAAAGGCAATTTTTCTTCTCAGAAATTAATTGAGAAACTGGGGTTAAAATTCCAGAAACATGTAACTCTTCCGGGGGAAAATGAGGAGTTGAGGTATTACGAAACAGAATAATCATACTATGAGTTTGTCATTCTGACGGAGGAAGAATCTGGTTACTATTATAGATTCTTCCTCCACTTCTGAACTACGTTCGTAAACCTTTAGTTTATGTTCAGAATGACAAAGAATCAAAAATTATCCCTCCAAAATCTGCTCAGCCGCTGTTTTTGAAGTTACTTTCTCAATGACTCTCGTACAAACTCCTTTTTCATCAAAAATAAAGGTGGTTCTTACAATTCCCATATAGGTTTTACCAAACGTTTTTTTCTCCTGCCAAACCCCGAATTTTTCAATAATATCACGGTTTTCATCAGCAATAAGATCATAAGGAAAAGCAAATTTATTGTGAAAATTTTTCTGCTTTTTCACAGAGTCTCCGCTTATTCCCAATAACTGAAATCCTGCCTTTTCCAATTTTGAATAATTATCACTCAAATTACAGGCTTCCACAGTACAGGTTGGCGTATTTGCCTGAGGATAAAAGAAAATAACTAATTTTTTTCCGATTAATTTCTCCGATTGTACCGTTTCTCCATCCTGATTTATTCCTTCAAATTGTGGTAGTTTATCTCCAACTTTCAGCATAATGATTTAATTTTGTTCAAATTTAATAGTTAAATGACAAAAAAGCAAAGAGCCGAGCTTGTTCAGACCGAATTAGAAAAACTATATCCTGAAGTTCCGATTCCGCTGGATCATACGGATCCTTATACTTTGATGGTGGCCGTAGCGTTATCTGCTCAGACTACCGATAAAAAAGTAAATCAGGTAACTCCAAACCTGTTTAAAGTGGCGGGAACTCCTGAAAAAATGGCAAAATTGGAGGTTTCGGAAATCAAAGAACTGATCAAAGAAATCGGACTGGCGAATACAAAAGCCAAAAACCTGAAAAGAATGGCAGAACTCCTGTTGGAAAGACATCATGGAGTAGTACCTCAAACTTATGAAGAATTAGAGGCGCTTCCGGGAGTTGGTCATAAAACGGCTTCTGTGATGATGAGTCAGGGCTTCGGATTTCCTGCTTTTCCGGTCGATACACACATTCACCGGCTCATGACGCAGTGGAAGCTTACCTCCGGGAAAAACGTCGTAGAAACGGAAAAAGACGCTAAAAGTATCTGGAAAGAAGAAGTATGGAATAAGCTTCACCTTCAGATTATTTTTTACGGAAGAGAATATTCTCCTGCAAGAGGAAAAGGAGAGAAAGACTTCATTACCAAAATGATGTTTAAAGAAAAAGAGAAATAAATTGTTACCATAAAATTCCCCTCCTTCGGAGGGGTGTCAAAAATTCGAAGAATTTTTGACGGGGTGGTTAAAAACTATTCCCCATCCAACAATCTTCTGTGGTAATTGATCTGTCCCAGATGATAGCTTAAATGACCAAATAAATGGATCAGGAAATACTCAGTGGTCATTTTATATCCTAAAGCTTCAAGAGGAAAATCTTTTTCCAGATCTTCGCGAGACAGTGTATTGAATGTTGAAGCCACAATTTCCAATGTTCCTTCAATTTTTTCAATAAGCTCAGTTCTTGGAATATCCTTTAATGAAAATTCAAGCTCACGCTTTCTGATATAACCTGAATTCCCTAATTGAGCTCCAATGAAATGATTAAGATTTCCGACCAAATGAAGGCACAGGTTTCCCGCAGAATTTGAAATGTTTTTATCTGTTTTCCAAATTGATGCTTCGTCTTGATAAGACTCAATTTCCAGTTTTAATTTATTTAAATCTCTTGTATAAAGCGATTGTAGACCTTCTGTTATCATTTTTCTATTGAATTAAAGCTTTAAAATATCGTCTAAATTTTTTGCTGAATGAATTTATGAAATAAATCAAACAAAAAAGCCACAAAAATTAATTTGTGACTTTAATATTTTTAATGAGGATTACTTCTGCTTTTTTGCCCAAAGCTCCATTTTTCTGTTCAGTACATCCAAAGGAAGACATCCTTGGCTTAAAACTTCATCGTGGAAGCTTGCCAAATTGAATTTTGGGCCCAGTTCTTTCTGGTATTTCTCTCTAAGTTCACGAATTCTTAACGAGCCTATTTTATATCCTAAAGCCTGTCCAGGCATAGCCATATATCTCTCAACTTCGGCGGTTGCTCCGGCTTCATCATAAGAAATATTACTTAGGAAATATTTAATAGCTTCTTCTCTGGTCATTTTTCCCGTATGCAAACCGGTATCTACGACCAGTCTTACTGCTCTTAACATCTGATCACTCAAATACCCCATTTTTTGATAAGGATCTGTGTACAATCCAAATTCAGGGCCTAATGTTTCACAATAATGTGCCCATCCTTCTCCGTATGCTCCAAACCATCCGAATCTCATGAATTTGGGAAGCTTGGTGTTTTCCTGTTGTAAGGAAACTTGATAATGGTGCCCCGGAATAGCTTCATGTAAGAACAAAGATTCCATTCCTGAAGTAACATTGAACTTGGAAGGATCAGGAAGTGGAACATAGAAAATACCGGGTCTTTTTCCATCCGGAGTTCCCTGAATGTATTCTGCGCTTGCACTGGCTTCTCTGAATTTCTCGGTCTGTCTGATCTCAAATTTAGTTTTTGGAGTTACAGAGAACATGGTTTTAAGCTTCGGGGTAATCTTCGTCAAAATTCCATTGAATGCACCTAAAACTTCTTTGGAAGTCTTGTAAGGCATTGCTTTAGGATCTGTTTTTACAAAACTGATGAATTCTTCCAAAGCCCCTGTAAAGCCAACCTGTTGCTTTACTTTTTCCATTTCCGCACGAAGCATAGCCACTTGCTGAAGACCTATTTTGTTGATCTCCTCAGGAGATTTGTTGGTGGTTGTCCAGCTTTTTGCGTAATACTGATAAATTTCCTTTCCATTTGGAAGACTGTTGTATCCATCAGTTTCTCTTGCTTTAGGTAAGTATTCTTTTTCTAAGAAGTCACCCATTTTGGTGTATGCAGGAATAATCTTCTTTAAAATAGTTTCCTTGTAAAGCCCTGAAAATTTATCTTTCTGCTCTTTAGTGAAGCTTTTCGGGAAGTCTTTAATGGGTCCGTAAAAAATATTTTTATCCAAATCTGTGGTAATGATCTCTTCCGCTCTCATTTGAGGAATCATTTTAATAACCAGCTTTTTAGGCAATACCATTTTATTATTTATTCCTTCTCTGAAATTGTCCGTGGCAGCATTCATCCAATCCGGAAATTTTTCCATTCTTTTTAGCCAGTCGCTATAATCTTTTTCTGTTTTGAAAGGCTGGCTTCCCTGTCCGCTTCCGTAAAGAGGGAAACTTAAAGGTAAACCTCCAAACTGGGTAAACGGAATATATTCTGGGTGATAGGCATATCCTTCAATTCTGTCTTTCAGCATGAAGTCAAGTACATCATATACAACTTTGTCTTCATCAGAAAGATTCTTATAATCAACATTTTCCAACTGTTTCTGTACTGAATTATAAAAAGAAACTTCACCGGAAATAAAATCTTTGTCTATATTGATCGGCAATTGGTCATTGTATCTGAGATCGCCCTGGGAAGTCGCTTCAAGAGGGTAAAGCTTCAGATATTGTTCATAATAGTTCGACGCGATAGAATCTAAATTACTGGGAGTTACTTTTGTTAATGGTGAATCCGACTTCTTACAAGAGGCCACACCCATGAGTAATCCCAAACCGACGATGCTTTTAAATACAATGTTTTTCATTTTCAGAATCTTTGAAAAACAAAAGTAATTAATAATAACAAAAAAGGGTGTTTTGAAGGAGGATTTTGCAAAAATATTTTTCAAAATATTTTTCACATTCAATCTATTTTTTATCTTTGCTGAAAACGTTTAACAATCATACTATTACAGTTCTTTTTTTAAGAAATAATGAAAGGGATTTTAAAAATTTACCATCCGGACGAAACGCTAAAATACAATATCAGAAATACTTATTGCAAAGCGGTCTATAGCAACCAACAACATTTTTTAGAGGTTGAAGTTATTACGGATGACAGTTTGGATCACGTTGACGATGATTCTCTGCAGTACAATTTTCCACAACTTTCGCTTGAGGTCTTCGATTTCCCTATCGAATCTGCGGAAATAGAAGGGAAAACAATTCAAATTAATGATTCTGATGAAGACAGCTACACAGAAGTAGATCTTTTTGATGATGAAGAGGCTTTCATCTATGATAACGAGCTTCAATTTGAAAAGAATGAAGAAGGAGAACTTCAGGTGATCTGGAAAGGAACAATTGATGATTTTTACACGGGTTCAGATACTCCGATACCTTTCAGACTTAAATGCGAATTTAAACAAGATGATATTGAGGTAGACGAGGATTAATATCCTTATATCTTAATATTTTTTATACTAAAAATTCTTTTCAATACTTTTTGGAAAGAATTTTGCTGTTTGTAAAAAGCAACTTAATTTTAAGTTGTTTTTAAGCATTTTTTAAGACATCAATTAATAATATTCTATTATTTTTGTCGTTTAAAACCATTATAAAACTACATATTAATGCTGTTAACGGAACTTACTCAGATTTTATTTGCACAAATTGCTACACCGGCAGTGAACACAGAAGATTTAGAATTTTCATTTTGGAAGATCATGTTTCATGGAGGTGCTTTCGCTAAAATAGTGATGGTGACCGTACTAACACTTGGTGTGTTTTCGGTGTATCTGTTTTTTGAACGTTTTTTCTTTATTAAAAGGTTGACTTCAAAAACGGATTCCAATTTTATGGATAATATTGAAGACTTCATTAAAGAAGGCAAAATAGAATCTGCTTCAGACTATTGTAAAAGACAAAACTCTCCGGAAGGAAGAATTTTAGAAAAGGGAATTTCAAGATTAGGGCGTCCTGTTTCTGATATTGTGAGTGCCATGGAATCTCAGGCTCAGGTTGAAGTTGCGAATATGGAAAAAAACCTTAATCTTTTGGCGGTAGTTCCGAGTATTGCTCCTATGTTGGGACTTTTAGGAACGGTAATCGGGATGATTATTGCGTTCTTTAACCTTTCGCACGCAACAGGGTCTTTCTCTCCGAAAACACTTTCTGAAGGAATTTATACGGCTTTAGGACAAACTGCGGTAGGTCTTGCAGTGGCAATTCCGGCTAACTTCTTCTATAATTTGTTATTAACAAGAATTGATAAGTTTGTATTGAAGGCTCAGAATATGTCTGGTGAATTTTTAGATCTTATCAACAAACCTTTATAATCTTTCCAGATGAAAATTCAGAGAAGAAATAAAGCGAATCCCGAGTTCAGTTTGGCAGCGATGACCGATGTTATCCTGCTGATGCTGATCTTTTTTATGGTAACGTCTTCGGCGGCCAATCAAAGTGCGATAGATGTAAAGCTTCCGAAAACGGGAGCGGTAGAAGACAATATTCCTAATCCTTTAACGGTAAGTATAAAACCTGACGGTTCTTATTTCGTAGACGATACTCCTGTCAATAAAGATCAGCTAGAGCAAATCGTTGTTGATAAACTGGCTGGTCAAACAAACAAATCTTTTACGATAAGAGCGGATGAAAATACAATGCATAAAGATGTGGTATTTGCGATGGAAATTGCGGAAAAACACAAATTTAATATTGCAATTGCAACAGTAAAGGATAAATAATCACGAATAAAGATTATTTTACGATGAAGACTTATGCTATAAATAAACAGGAAGAAAACAGAGACCGGATAAAAAGCGCATTGCTTTCTGTTCTGATCTGGTCTGCGATCTTGTTGTTTGTTTTTTTATATAAATTAAAACCTGAATTGGATCCGGAACCGGAGGTTGTTACGACAATGCTGGTCAATTTCGGGGATAACAGAAACGGAAATGGGGTAGAAGAACCTGCAGATCAGCCGGGAAGTCTGGCTGCTGCTACGGAAGAAGTTACTCCTGAACCTGTAGAAACGGCAGTTCCTGAAACAAAAACCATCATAAAGCCTGAACCACAACCTGAAACCAAAAAATCAGAGGCTAAGGATAAAATTATTACAGGAAATAATTCTAAAGTAACGGTTCCGAAAAAAGAGGAGTCAAAGGCGGATAATAAAAAATCTGCTACAAGTACAAGTGCTTCTAAAAATACTAAAAAATCCGGTGCGGTTACAGCAAATTCAAAAACCGGGAACGGAGACGGAAAAGGAACAGCAGCCATTGGAAATTTAATCAGAGGAAGGGGAACGAAAGCAGGAAGTCAGGGAGACGGAACAGGCATAGGAAATGCAGGAGATCCTTTGGGTGGTGACGGAAACGGAGACAGTAAAGTGGGAATTGACAGGAAGTTGGTAGGATATATTCCGGGAACGATGGGAAGAGGAGGAGCGCAACCTTCTCACGGCTGTACAGCAAGCGGTTCCATTACGATCGCTTATACCGTAGATAAAGCAGGAAATGTGGTTTCTGCAAGAAGAGCAGGAGGAATTTCAGATCCTTGTGTTTCTTCCACTTCAGTTGCTTGGGTAAAAAAATATGTAAAGGCTGAAAAAGCTAATGTTTCTTCGACAGGAACGTATAAGATTACCTTCTAAGAAAATAAATAATTTAATTTTTTATAATACCGTGTTAAAGTGTAATGCCTTTGCCACGGTTTTTTGTTTGGAGAAATAGAGAGAGTGCTTATATTTGCTTATACCATGAATAAATCACAATAGAAATATGAAATTTAACTCTTTAATCATCTTATTATTACTTTGTCCGTTTTTCTTCAAAGCAACCGTAATCCCTTTTGAATTAATAGAAGGAAAGATTGTCTTAAATGTAACGATAAAGAATGATCAACATCATTTTATATTCGATACCGGGGCTTTTACTATTATTTCAGATGAACTGAAGGATAAAATTAATGCTAAAAAAAGCAACATTATATTTGAGGCAATAGATGCGAATAATGCGAAATCTAAAATGGATGTCTTCATGATTAATACATTAAAGGTAGCAGATTTAAATATTAAAAATGTCAACTTTTCGTTTGCTGATATCAGCTGGATAAGCTCTCGTGCCTGCAAAAAGATAAGTGGGATCTTAGGTGCGAATATGATGAAAGATAAGATGTGGCAAATTGATTTTAAAAATAAAACGCTTACTGTATCTGATAAAACAGAGGCTGATTTGTCTTCTGGCTCAGTAAATATCCCATTTACAGAAGAAAAATTTACAAGTGTTCCCAAAATTGAAGTGAAAATAAGAGGACAAATTTTAGACTATGTTTTTGATACGGGTTCAGGGATGGGCTTTTCTCTTAATCAGCAATCTTATAACAAGATAAAAGATCATGATTTTCTGATTTTTGAAGGTTTACTTGCGCAGTCTTTAAATAGTATAAGCAAGGGAGAAAAAGAGGTTGATGTAATGGAAGTTCAGTTTGGTAATATAAACGTCGGAAATCAGATTATAGACAGCAGTTTAGACACTGTCAACTTAGTAGGAACTAAATTCATGGAAAATTATGTAGTAGTTCTGGACTTTATCAATAAAAAGATTATTCTGAATCCGAACGGAAATAAGTCCGAATATAATTCTTTCGGAATTTCTTTTACCGTGAATAAAGGCAATCTGATTATTGTTAATAAATTGAAAAATAATCAATTATCGGAATTGAATTTGGGTGAAAGAATTATCAAGGTTAATACTCTTGATGTGTCGAAAGCAAATGAAGATATGCTCTGTGAAATAAAAAAGATGCTTAATGAGGCTAAAGTCATTACGATTGAAAATGAATCTCATCAAAACTTTACTCTGGAAAAGAAGAATATTTTAGAATTGTTGAATTAACGACTCGGGGCGGCCTTTTAAGGCCGCCCCGAGTCGTTGTTATATAAAGCTTTTAATTCTTAAGTTCATTAATTCTGTTGATAATTGGCAAAGCAAAAATCCCACTGGTCTGAAGGTACAACTCGTAGAATGTTTTTGCCTTGTCCAAAAAGTCCTTATTTCCATTCGCTTTTCCATTAAAATAGAAAAGATTTCCCAACATTTCATAATAATCCTTGTGATCTCTTTCCTGCCTTTCGTTGACGATTTCAATAATCTCTTCTTTTGTTTTTGATGAAAGAGTGGTAAAATCAAACTTGAAAATATCCCTCATCAAAGTTTCAAAATCCAGTTCTTTCTGCATTAAACTTTCTTCAGGCTTATCCAAAATAAGTTTTTCTAATGCTTGAGTTAACTGGCGTATTAGTCTTAATGTAAATTCTTTATCTGTAATCATTATTGATTTTTTTTTTAAAAGTTTAAATAATCTTCTGTTTGGGTGAGCTCACTCCATCTGGCGGAAAGAAACTTCGCATAATTAATGGACGAAAGACCATAAGTTCCTAAAGAATGTCCATCATTCACTTCAACTAATATTGTTTCCCCTTTTGTATTTACACCAAAATCTAAAGCAAATGAATTGGGTTGTGATGTAAATGAATTTATGGCGGCTTCAACAATTTTTATGTCTATTTTTGTATCCCAGTCTCCTTTGTATCTTCGAATGTCTAAGATTTCTTTATATCGAATAAAACATCTCCATTCTGTTTTAAAATCAATAAGCTCAGAACAAAGTACTTCAATGTCTTTTTCTTTATTAATAATGCCTAAAAAATCCATTTCATTTTGAATAACTTTTCCGGCAAACAATTTTGTTTCTGTTTTGGGCTTAATGAAAATATTCCAGTTGTTTTTATCTGAGAAAATTTGATTAATTGTTGATTCCCAAATTTTTCTTTTCAAAAAAGGTTTTAATTCCTCAGGATAATCAATTTCCTTATCGGGACGAATTATGTTTAGGTTTTTAAGCCTCTTTCTTACATTTCCGATTCCTCCTATAATTATATTTTCCGGATTGTTATCTGAAATATCGTCTGCATCAACAAATTTTTCTATTTCATAACCAAAGTTTTTGAACCCTTCATATGCTATAAAGGCATTCACATTATAAAATTCCCCTGTTGTATCAGTTTGAATGTAGGCTTTCATTATTAACTTTATGCAAAGAAAAGATAAGCCAGCGCAATAGAAGTTATAACACCCACCAGATCCGCCAAAAGCATGGCAATTACGGTGTATCTGGTATTCTTTATGGCTACCGCTCCAAAATACACAGCAATTACGTAAAACGTCGTATCTGAGCTTCCCTGAAGAACAGCTGCCAATTTTCCCTGAAAGCTGTCTGCTCCGAAGGTTGTCATGGTATCAACCATCATTCCTCTTGCTCCAGAACCTGATAATGGCTTGATTAAAGCAGTTGGAAGACCGTCTACAAATCGGGGATCAAAGTTTGCGGCATTGGCTACCCATTTCATTCCGTCAATAATCACATCAAAAACTCCGGAAGTTCTTAACAGGGAGATGGCGATCAACATCCCTACCAAATACGGAATAATCTTTACACAGGTTGTAAAACCTTCTTTTGCTCCTTCAATAAAGGCATCAAAAACATTGATTTTTTTATAAACGGCTCCAAGCACAATGGCAAGGAAGATGAAAAGAATTAATCCGTTGCTGAGTACTTTGCTGAAATCATCCAACTCGTCTTTGCTTAATTGAGTTAAATATAAAACCAGTAAAGCGATAAGAGCCGAAATTCCCCCAACATATGCAAGAACGACAGGTCTTAATAAATTAATCTTCTGATAGAGCGAAACTATGATCATTGCAGCTAAAGTCGCGGCAAACGTCGCAATCATACACGGTAGGAAAATGTCGGTAGGAGTTTTTGATCCCATCGAAGCGCGAATAGCAATAATAGAAACCGGAATCAGCGTCATTCCTCCTGCATGAAGGCAAAGAAACATGATCTGAGAATTACTTGCCGTGTCTTTACTCGGATTTAAAGTCTGCAGACTTTCCATGGCTTTCAAGCCAAAAGGAGTTGCTGCATTATCCAAACCTAAGAGATTGGCACTGAAATTCATCAGCATATGCCCGAAAGCAGGATGATTTTTAGGGATTTCAGGAAATAGTTTTGAGAAAAAGGGCTGTATTAACCTGCTCAATAAATTGATTCCGCCTGCTTTTTCAGCAATACTCATGAATCCCATGAATAACGTCATAATCCCGATCAACCCCAAACATATCTTCACTGCTGTTTCAGAGGTTCCGATTACGCCATCAGCTTCCTGAACACGATATACTTTTACATTTTGTTTTAGTGAATCAGTTTTATAGTGGATTCTGTTGTCAGCAAAATCGGGCTTTTTCATCAAACTGTCCCGGACAATCGGAGAAAGTGTATTTATTTTCTGTGTTGCAATCTGTACCGTATCGCCTCCTTTTCCCACTACCATATCGTTAAAAATGGTTTTGTAGTGACTTGAGGAAATGTATTTTATACTTGCAATAGCAATGGCAACAATGATAAATGCCGACCAAATTCTGCTGAGAACCATCTTTATTTTTTGTTAAGTTGTAAAGTTGTTAATTCGTTAAGCTGCTTATTTCGTTCTATAAAAAACAAATGTACAGATTTACATCCTAACAATTTAATATCTTTACGATTTAACATCAGAAAGATAAACCAGAAAGCCATCAAAATCATCATCCAGATTTTTTAAGACTTTTGCCTCCTTCATTTTCTTTTCCAGGCCATCTATGAAAAAGCTTTTTTCAAAGAACTGACGGTGGATTCCGGGCAGTAATTCCATAAAATAATCCATCCCGATTTTATTGTTATGAAGATCCATTTTTGTTTCCAATGGCTGGTTGGGAAATAATTCTTCGTGCATATCGGTCATTCTTTTACAGAATTCCAGTGCTTTTTGAGGAGAAGAAACTTTACAGCAGTACATCATGATAAAGCAGCACCACAAAGCATGTCTGAAAGCATTTCCGATACCATTATTAGAAGCGGTTTTAGGGAATTTTTTCTGAGCAATGGTGTACGCTTGTATGGTGGCATGAAAACTTAATAAAGAAAAAAGAGGATGGGGCAGAACGAGTGACAAAAGACGCATGATCTTTTTGAAACTCATACTCCGGATCGTATCAAAGAATATTTTAAAAGTTCTCATCAATAAAAATCTCTCCCTAATTAGAGAGAGATGATTGTATTTTTGTTACAAATTTTAAGCACGTACTGCCAATAAATTTACTGTTTTAGCTACGGTGTCCTGAATTTCAGTTCTTTTCACGATGAAATCCACAAATCCTTTTTCCTGCAGGAATTCAGAAGTCTGGAATCCTTCCGGTAGATCTCTACCAATTGTTTCGCGAATAACTCTAGGTCCTGCAAAACCGATTAAAGCTCCCGGTTCAGCCATGATAATATCCGCTGTCATAGCAAAAGAAGCCGTAATACCTCCAAAAGTAGGATCACAAAGGTAAGCGATGTATAAAAGTCCCGCTTCTGAAAGCTGAGCCAATTTTGCCTGTACTTTTGCCAACTGCATCAGAGAATACGTTGCTTCCTGCATTCTTGCACCTCCTGACTGACAGATAATCATGTAAGGAAGTTTGTGCTGAATACAATAATCTACCGCTCTTCTGATTTTTTCTCCCATTACAGAACCCAAAGATCCTCCGATAAAAGCAAAATCCATACAAGAAACTACCATTTCAGTTCCTTTTACAGTTCCTACGGCGTTTCTGATAGAGTCAGTAAGCTTTGTTTTCGCTTTTACTTCTTTTAAACGGTCTGCGTAAGGCTTCGTATCTTTAAAATTAAGGATATCTATACTTTCAACGTTAGCATCTAACTCAGTGAATTTACCTTCATCAAAAAGGATATCAAAAAATTCTGCACTTCCAATTCTTACATGAAATCCATCCTCAGGAGAAACATAGTTGTTTCTTTTTAATTCTTCATGCTCAACTACTTTTCCAGAAGGAGTTTGGTGCCAAAGACCTTTGGGAACATCCTTTTTTTCATCAGTAGAAGTCGTAATGTTTTTTGCTTTTCTTTTAAACCAGTCGAATGCTGCCATTTTATAATATATTAATGTACAATGAAAAAAGTAAAATGTATAAAAGAGAAAGTGCTGAACTTACTACATTATACATTTTACTTCTTACCAATTTTTATTTTAAAGTATTTACGTTATTTAAATCTTCAAATGCCTGAACCAATCTTGTAGAGAAAGTTTCTTCACCTTTTCTCATCCAAACTCTCGGATCGTAGAATTTTTTATTTGGTTTCTCTTCTCCTTCAGGGTTTCCGATCTGAGTTCTCAAATACTCGATATTGTTTACCATATAATCTCTGATTCCTTCTGTATAAGCAAACTGAAGGTCAGTGTCAATATTCATTTTGATTACTCCATAGTCGATGGCTTCTCTGATTTCTTCCAAAGTAGAACCAGAACCTCCGTGGAATACGAAGTTCACCGGCTTAGCCGCTGTTCCGAATTTCTCCTGAACATATTTCTGAGAATTGTCAAGAATTTTCGGAGTAAGAACTACGTTTCCTGGCTTATAAACTCCGTGTACGTTACCAAATGCGGCTGCAATTGTAAAGTTGTCGGATATCGCCTTCAATTTTTCGTAGGTGTAAGCGATGTCTTCAGGCTGAGTATATAATTTTGAGTTGTCAACATCTGAGTTGTCAACACCATCTTCTTCGCCTCCTGTAACTCCGATTTCCACTTCAAGAGTCATCTGAAGTTTAGCCATTCTTTCGAAATATTGAGCAGAAATTTCTAAGTTTTCTTCTAAAGGCTCTTCAGAAAGATCAAGCATATGAGAAGAATAAAGAGATTTTCCCGTTTGTTTGTAATGCTCTTCGTTAGCATCCATCAATCCGTCAATCCAAGGCAATAATTTTTTTGCACAGTGGTCTGTGTGAAGAATTACAGTTGCTCCGTAAGCTTCAGCCAGCGTATGGATATGTTTAGCTCCTGCAACAGCACCTAAAATCGCTGCTCTCTGCCCATCGTTGTTTAATCCTTTTCCTGCGTTGTAAGCAGCTCCACCATTTGAAAACTGAATAATAACAGGAGAGTTTAATTTCGCTGCAGTTTCCATAACTGCATTAATGTTGCTGGAACCAATTACGTTTACTGCCGGTAATGCAAATTTATTTTCTTTAGCATATTGAAAAATATCGGTAACTAATTGACCTGTGGCAACTCCTGCCGGAAAAATTCTGCTCATGTTTTACTTTTTATATAAATTATTAGGATCTTGTAAAATTGTTGTAAAGGTAATCATTTTTGCTCAATAACTAATTTCTTTTATCTCGGCCCCAAAGTAGCTTTTGACGGATGGTTTCGTAAAAACTTAAATTGTTGGGCTGCACCAGAAGAAGCTGGAAAGATGCCTTTTTTATAATAATTTCCTTATCTGTTTCTATATGTATTAATCTTGAGTCTAAAGAAAGAGAATACTGGGGAACCCTGCTTTCTACCCTAAACTTGATTTCTACCCTGTCATTAACCACCAAAGGTCTTACATTAAGATTGTGAGGTGCAATAGGAGTAATGACAAAATTTTCGTTATTGGGAGAAATGATCGGCCCGCCGCAGCTTAATGAATATGCCGTAGAACCTGTAGGTGTCGAAACAATTACCCCGTCTCCCCAGAATACATTTAAAAATTCATCATTAATGTATGAATCTACAGTAATCATGGAAGTCGTTTCTTTTCTGGAAACGGTCACATCATTTAATGCATAAGGGAAAAAACCTTCTTCTAAGCCGGGAGAAACTACTTCAATTACTGATCTTCGGCTGGTTTTAATATCTCCTTTTAAAATGGCATCCAGCTCCCTGAACGCTTCTTCTTTTGTAAAGCTTGCCAGAAAACCGAGTCTTCCGGTATTTACCCCAACAACAGGAATTTCTAAATCTTCAATAAAAGTTAAAGAGTTTACAATCGTTCCGTCTCCTCCAAATGTGAAAAAAAGATCCACTTTTTTCTCTAGAAGATCTTGCTTACAATTAAAAGTCTCGAAAATTTTTGAAAACTGAAGGGCTTCAGCCATTTCGTCATAAAGAACAGATGCTACACCTCTGCTTTCCAGCTCTGAAATAAATTTACTGAGATATAAAAAGGTGTCAAGATCTTTTTTCTGAGAATATATGGCTGCTTTCATGCTTAGATTTCTATGAATTTTTGGAAAAAGCCGAATCTGTCCTTATACAGGTCCGATTTTTCATCCGAATAATATTTTTCCACAATTCGGTAATCATATCGGTCGAATGTGGCGTCTATCGAAGCCAGGTTTTCATTGCTGATCTTTATCGTCACATGAATCACTTCATCCGACATAAAACTGATAAATCCTCCGTAAAATTTAGAATTGTTGCTTTCTATAATATTGGCAATTTCTGTCATGGAATATTTTCTCGCCGGAGTTTCTATGGTAAGGATCGCTCCCGTTTCAGAAAACAGCGGATATTTTGATAAATCCTGGAAAATATCATCACAGCTTATATATCCTAAATATTTTTCATTTTTATTGATAACAGGAACCACATTAGTGTTAAAAGTATGAAACAGACGGATACTGTCCATGATATTGCTGTCTTCCGATATCGCAAAACGTTCTATCTGGTGTTCCAGGTCTTTTAAAGTACCCTCTTCTTCTTCATAAAGAAAGTCTATGGCAATGGCTCCGTAAAAATGATGGGATTTTTTGATGAAAACATGAGTATATCCAAAGTCTTCTAATAAATCCCTAGCTGCTTCTATTGAATCAGTCAGGCTAAAACATGGAAAGTCTTTTGAGATATAATCCTTGATAAACATGGTGCTAATTTATAAAAAATTAAACTAAAATTTTTCTGTATATCGCTTTTTTTTGATGATTTTTTTTGAAAAGTGATGTTAAAATTTGTTTGTAAAGGAAAAAGAAGTATCTTTGTCGCCTTTCATTTTTACTTTTTATTAGATTTATTTCAAACTGCACTGTCTTTTAGGCATATGCAGTTTTTTTATTTTAGGGCTTTCGCAAACTCCCACATTACGATTCCTCCGCATACGCTCACATTTAAAGAATGCTTTGTTCCCAATTGGGGAATTTCCAGGAAAGAATCGATATTAGGAAGGGCTTCATCACTGATTCCTTCTACTTCATTTCCTAAGATAACGGCATATTTTTTAGACTTATCTATGGTGAAATCGGTGATCATTTGGCTGCTTGTCGTTTGCTCAATTCCCACAATTTCAAAACCCTGCGATTTTAAATCATTAATGGCAGTATTGATATCATTTTCATGGCTCCAGTCAACACTTTCTGTAGCTCCCAGTGCCGCTTTATGAATTTCGCGGTGAGGAGGTTGCGGAGTAATACCGCAAAGAACGATCTTTTGAATCAAAAAAGCATCTGCAGTTCTGAAAGTAGCACCTACATTGTGCATGCTTCTGATGTTGTCCAAAACAACTACCAAAGGAATTTTTTCAACCGTTTTAAATGTTTCCACATCTATTCTGTTGAGTTCTTCCAGTTTTAATTTTTGTACCAATGTATTATTTTGTAGAGATTAAAAAATCAAAAATAACAGTTTTTTATTAAACCCGATTTTTGAAACTAGGGAAGTTTGTTTAATCCCATGATCTGATGAACGTTTCTTTCAATATTCTGTGCCAGTGCTTCCATAGGGATGTCATTCTCGTCATTATTGAAAGGATCTTCAATTTCTTCGGCAATAAGCTCTAAACTCATCAAAACATAATAGACAAAAACAGTAAGTGGGATCATAAAAAGACCAATGCTGATCACATAGGCAACCGGTAATGCCATGACATACAGAATGATGAACTTTTTGACAAAAGAAGAGTAAGAATAAGGAATCGGAGTGTTTTTAATTCTCTCACATCCACCGCAAACTTCTAAGAAACCGCTGAGTTGTGTATCCAGATACAGCATTTCCACATCAGAAATTTTCCCTTCTTTTTTTAGCTGATTCAGTTTATAGGTCAGAAGGCTAATGATTTCATTAGGTCCATGGTTCTTTATAGACCGTTCAATCTCCGAATAGTCTTCGTCCAGAGCCAATCTCGTAGAATCTTTAGAAAGATGCTTGGCTAAGAAATGAGGAAAAAACTTTAAGTACCTTGCAATCTGTTCGGCATCTTTTCTGTCATTTTCAAGAATGGAATTGATTTTTATAGCAAAATTTCGGGAATCGTTTACCAGTTTTCCCCAGAGTTTTCTTCCTTCCCACCATCTGTCATAGGCAGTATTGGTTCTGAAAACCAATAGTAAAGAAAGTACAAAACCAAGCAAGGAATGAATCATCCCGACATTACTGATTCCTGATTTTGAAGTAAGATGAAGATATTCGACTTCTAAATATTCAATTCCCCACGAATACAGGCCTACAATAATCATGCTTGGAAAAAGGATTTTCAAAGTATCGCTTTTGTGCAGGCTGAAAAGGATTTTTAGAAAATGTTTGGTGTCGTAAACTCTCATAGATTTTGTTGTTCTTACAAATATAAATTTTTCGTTTTATCTTGACTTTACGGAAAACCATAATTTTTTTCATGGCATAGATTTTTTCTTTGTTGAAAATTAATATAAATGGGGTATTACAGAAAAGGATATTTCAGGAATGGAAAATGGGTAAGTGGACATTACGTGAGTACATTTGGTCGCAATACAAGAAAATCAAAAAGTCCTCAAGGCTGTGCTGTGATTATTTTTGGAGGAATAATTTCAATATTATTATATTTCTGTAGCTAAAAGCCTAGGATTATTGCTGGTAATGATAAATAAAATTAATGATGAAATTTTTCTGAGTTTCAAAAAAACACTACTTTTATTTCGCATTAAAAAATACCACACCAAATGATTCTCGAAAGTGTAGATGTTGTTACAGATATTAGTAAAGAAGATTTTCAGAAAAATTATTTCAAAAAGCACAAGCCGCTTCTGATTAAAAATTTTGCGAGCCGATGGGATGCTTTTGATAAATGGAACTTTGATTTTATCCGTGAGAAAGCCGGTGAACAGGAAGTTCCTTTGTATGATAACAAGCCCGCTGATGCGAATAAAAGCAGCGATGCTCCCGTTACCAAAATGAAAATGAAGGATTATATTGATACCATAAAAAGCAAGCCTTCGGATCTTAGAATTTTCTTTTATATCATCACAGACCGGCTTCCGGAATTATTGAAGAATTTCACATACCCGGATTTGGGGATGAAATTTTTTAAAAGACTTCCTACTTTGTTTTTTGGAGGAAGTGAGGCGCATGTTTTAATGCATTATGATGTAGATTTGGGAGATTTTCTTCATATCCATTTTGAAGGTAAGAAGAGAATTTTATTGTTCGATCAGAAACAGTCAGCTTTTTTATATAAAGTTCCGTTATCGGTGCACACCATCTACGATGTTGATTATGAGAATCCTGACTATGAAAAATTTCCGGCGTTGAAACAGGCAAAAGGTTTTGAAATTTTCATGGAACATGGAGACGCTCTTTTTATTCCGGGAGCTTTCTGGCATTTCAACCGATATTTAGAGCCTGGATTTTCAATGTCACTTCGTGCCCTTCCGAATAAACCGAATGTTTTTGCCAATATGCTGTATCATGTTTTCATTATGAGATACACGGATAAATTAATGCGAAAGATTTTTAAAGCTAAATGGGTGAATTATAAACAAAAATGGGCGTATAAAAAGAGTTCAAAAGCTTTGGCGAGACATTCTTAATAATTTTTTTTTCCACAGATTTCACGGATTATTGCATATATTTTTTTCTTTTTTTAAAACAAAGTAAAACATAAACATCTGTGCAAATCCGTGAAATCTGTGGGAGATTATAAATGTAGTTTTTCAAAAGCTTTCCTTCTACTATTTTATTTCTTACTTTTACCATCCTAATTTTTTAAGACAGATTTTAATGGCAAAGGCAGCGAAGAAAGAAACTCCGTTAATGACTCAGTATAACACCATCAAGGCGAAATATCCTGATGCTCTTTTACTATTCAGAGTGGGGGATTTTTACGAAACTTTCGGGCAGGATGCGGTGAGAACGTCTCAGATTTTAGGCATTGTTTTAACAAAAAGAGCCAATGGTGAAGATCACATCGAACTGGCTGGATTTCCACATCATTCTGTAGACTCTTACTTGCCAAAATTGGTAAGAGCGGGAATGAGGGTTGCAATTTGCGATCAGCTGGAAGATCCCAAAATGGTTAAAGGAATTGTAAAACGTGGTGTTACAGAATTGGTGACACCAGGAGTTACGTTCAATGACCAGGTTCTTAATTCAAAAAAGAATAATTTCCTGCTTTCCCTTCATAAGGAAAAGGAGAGGTTCGGGATTGCTTTGGTGGATATTTCTACGGGAGAATTTTTGGTGAGCGAAGGAAACCTGGAAAAGCTGCTTCATATTGTCAATACGTTTGACCCGAGTGAGATTATTTACCAGAGAAGTGTTCAGATTCCTGAACAGCTTAAAAATAAAAATGCTTTCAAGCTTGAAGATTGGGCATATCAATATAATTTTGCCTACGAAAAACTTACCAATCATTTTAAAACCAATTCATTAAAAGGTTTTGGTGTTGAAAGCCAGCCGTTGGCGATTACGGCAGCAGGAGCCATTTTTGCTTACCTTGTTGAAGATACCCATCACAATTTATTATCCCACATTACTAAAATTCAGGTGATTCCTCAGGAAGATTACCTGATGATGGATAATTTTACATTGAGAAACCTTGAAATTGTTTATCCAAGCAATCCGCAGGGAAAATCTTTGTTGGATATCATTGATAAAACATCTACTCCGATGGGAGGAAGACTATTGAGACGAAGAATTATTTTGCCGTTGAAATCAGTCAGTGAAATCAACAGAAGGCTTGCTTTAATTGATTTTCTGAACGAAAACGATCAACTTAAATATGAAATTTCTCAACTGTTGAAATCGATTTCTGACCTGGATCGACTGATGGGAAAACTGGCGGCAGAAAAAATTTCACCTAAAGAATTGGGATATCTTCGCCAGAGTTTAATTAATATTCATAAAATCAAAGCTTTGCTTCATCCTCATGCGGATGTTCTGGCTTGGCTGGATCCGTTGTACGATCAGGATGAATTAATTAAATGCCTTCAAAATCATCTGAATGATGAGCTTCCTGTTAATTTAGCAAAAGGAAATGTCATTAAGGAAGGGATTTCTGAAGAGCTTGACCGATTAAGAGGGTTGCAGTCTAAAGGACGTGGTTTCTTAGACGAAATGTGTCAGAGAGAAATCGAAAGAACAGGAATTTCGAGCCTTAAAATAGATTTTAATAATGTTTTCGGATATTATATTGAAGTTCGAAATACCCATAAAGATAAAGTTCCGGGTGATTGGCTGAGAAAACAGACATTGGTTAATGCCGAGCGCTACATCACGGAAGAACTGAAAGAATATGAAAATCAGATTCTTGGAGCCGAAGAGAAAATAGGAGTGCTGGAAAATGAGCTGTACAGAAATGTATGCGCCGAAACCATGATTTATATTGATCAGATTCAGGAAAATTCAAATATTATTGCACAGTTAGATGTTGCGGTTGGATTGTCTGAACTGGCCGTTTCTGAGAGTTATACCAAGCCTGTTTTAACAGAAACTTTTGCGATCGATTTAAAAGAAGCGAGACACCCGATCATTGAAAATGCACTTCCTTTAGGAGAAAAATACATCCCGAACGATATTTTCTTAGATAAAGATTCTCAGCAGATCATTATGGTCACCGGACCGAACATGGCAGGTAAATCGGCGATTCTTCGTCAAACGGCGATTGTTTGCCTGCTGGCTCAGATTGGGAGCTTTGTTCCTGCAAAACATGCGAAAATCGGGATTTTAGATAAGATTTTTACAAGAGTAGGAGCAACGGATAATATTTCTGCCGGAGAATCCACTTTCATGGTTGAAATGAATGAAGCGGCCAATATCCTGAACAATATTTCGGAAAGAAGTTTGATTTTATTGGATGAAATTGGTCGCGGAACATCTACCTATGACGGAGTTTCTATTGCCTGGGCCATCGCAGAATACCTTCATCAGCATCCGACACAGGCAAAGACATTATTTGCAACACATTACCACGAATTGAACGAAATGACCGTGAATTTTGAAAGAGTGAAAAATTTCCACGTTTCTATTCAGGAAAATAAAGGAAATATTATCTTTTTAAGAAAGCTGATTCCGGGCGGAAGTGAGCATAGCTTCGGTATTCATGTGGCGAAACTGGCGGGAATGCCCGCAAAAGTGGTGAACAGAGCCAATGAAATCCTGAAAACACTGGAAGCAAGCCGCACTCAGGGAAGTTCATCAGAAAGCATCAAAAGAGTGACGGAAGAAAATATGCAGTTGTCTTTCTTTCAGCTGGATGATCCTGTTTTAGAGAATATTCGTGAGGAACTGACCAAAATAGATATCAATACCTTGACACCCATAGAAGCTTTAATGAAGCTTAATTCGATAAAAAAAATGATTGGAGGATAATCCAATCATTTTTTTTATTAAGGTATTTGATTCATTTTAATACTTCTGCAAAGAAAGCGGGAAGCTGTAAAGAAAACGAACAGGTTTATCTGCCACTAAAGCAGGTTTCCAGCGAACCAGCATTTTCTTTAGTGCTGCTTCTGCTGCTTTTGCATGATCTTTATTGTTGCTTATGGCGGCAATATTATTGATATAGCCATTTTTTTCAACGATAAAATAAACGCGGGTATCTATCTTTTTGCCCTTTGCGTAGATTACCTCCATATTTTCAGCAAATTTTCTGCGGAAAAGTGCCATTCCACCAGGAAATTCCGGTTCTTTATCTGCGGTCATTACTACACCCGTAAGGTTGATCCTCTTTTTCAGTTCTACATAATGAGGAAGTGACTCCACATTGATAATAGTTGCCGGAGCAGGAGCCGGAGTCGTTTTTGTTTCTGGAGTCTCCTGTGCAAAAGCAAAAGAAACCATACACAAAGTTATCAGCAGCAATATCCTTTTTTTCATACAATAATTTTCCACAAAAATAATTATCCTTCCTGATATAGTGATTATTTTTGAAGAAAATTAAAATATCCTCAAAACTCTTAACAAAATTTAACAGGAAGTCTCTGTAGACTAATTTGTTGATTTTCTTAATTTTGAGTATGAATAAGATAATTTACTTTGTTATTTTACTGTTGGGCACACATTGGTATTCTGCGCAAAATCAAACTGATGTTTCCTCTGTGAAATATGAAGAACTCGAAAAGAGAATTCAGTCAGAAAGAGATAAATTGCTGGTGGTAAACTTTTGGGCGACTACTTGTGCTCCATGTGTAAAAGAGCTTCCTTACTTTATGGAAGTGAATAACAAATACAAAAATGACCCGAAATTTAAAATGCTTTTGGTCTCTTTAGACAGAGCTGTAGATAAAGAGAGGGTTTTAAAATTTATAAAAAATAAAAATCTTGGGGCAGAAGTCATTTTACTGGACGATATTAAAAGAATGAATACCTGGATTCCCCGTTTTGAAAAGAACTGGGACGGAAATATCCCTGTAACGATCTTTTATAAAAATGGTGAAAAAGTACATTTTAATGACGGTGAAATGAGTAAAGAAGACTTAGAAAATACAATTGCTAAACATTTAAATTGAACAAAATACTATGAAAAACTTAAACATCTTAATAATAGCTTTTGTTGTTGGATTAGGACTCCTAAGCTTTACCACAACAGATCATGGTAAAAAGGAACACGGAAAAGAAAGTAAATCTTTGGTAAAAGGGTACGAAGTAGGAGATGAAGCAACCGATTTTAAGCTGAAAAATGTTGATGGAAAAATGGTTTCTCTGAGTGATTTTAAATCGGCAAAAGGATTTATTGTTGTTTTCACCTGCAATCACTGTCCTTACGCAAAAAAATATGAAGACAGGATTATAGCATTAGATAAAAAATACAAATCTCAAGGGTATCCTGTAATCGCTATTAATCCGAATGATCCCTCCGTACAGCCTGAAGACGGATATACACAAATGATTGAGAGAGCAAAGCAAAAAGGATTTACGTTCCCGTATTTAGTGGATGAAGGACAGAAGATTTTTCCTCAATATGGAGCCACAAAAACCCCTCATGTCTTTCTTCTGCAGAAAGAGAATGGGAAAAATATCGTAAAGTATATTGGCGCTATCGACAATAATTATGAAAATCCTAATGATGTTTCAGAATACTATGTTCAGGATGCAGTAAATGCGCTGATTAAAAATGAGCCGATAAAAATGACAAAAACTGTTGCGATAGGATGTACAGTGAAAGTGAAGAAATAATATATTTGTTACCGGAATTTATACATCGGCATTCATTCGAATGCCGATTTTTTATCATCAATATTTAAAATGATGAAATTAAAATTTAATCTAAAATATTTTCTGTTTAGTGTTATAATTTTCCTGACAGAAGTTTTAATTGCAACCCGATTAAAAGATATTTTCTTTGTAAGAGCTTATCTTGGAGATGTAATTGTTGTCATACTCCTATATACACTTATCAAAAGCTTTTTCAACATTACAGATAATGAAAAACTGATTCTTGGGATTCTTGTTTTTTCCTGTCTTATTGAATTTGCCCAGTATTTTAATATTGCGGAAAAATTAGGTTTCCGGTCCGGAAGCATTATGTATATCGTTATTGGAAATTCGTTTTCCTGGATTGATATTTTATGCTATGCTGTCGGATGCTTATTGCTTTATATTTTGGTTAAATTAGAAAAATAAGACTGACAATAGATGAGACCCTTCGACTGCGCTCAGAATGACAGACGTTATACTAGCCCTGAAAATGGAGAGTATTATTTTTTGTGTCATCCTGAGCGCAGTCGAAGGATCTTAGAAGCTATCTTCCAAAACTATCATATTTATCCTCCGCATATTTTATGAAGCGGTTGAGTAAGGCAACATTATCCTTTTCCATTGGAGAAAGATCTTTGTCTACATTGTTGGAAACCGGGATATACCAGTCTGTCTGCTCAAAAAAGTTTCTGTAGGTCTGCTTTTTAAAAGCGTAGCCATGTCTTGCAAAAACGGAATTTTTGATGATCTCCATATCCAGCTTTCTAAGATTTTTAAGGTCTTTTTCCGTGAGCTTTTGCTTGGAGGCATTGATCTTGAAAACCGCATCAGAAGCAATCCTGTTTTTTGAAGCAGTGTAGGTTTCTGTTTTTCCTGTTTCTTCATCGGTATATTTTTCAACGAAATCTTTCGGGTTTTCCCAGTCAATTAAATCGCTGTCTTCATTCAGCATGAAGTTGGGGTTGTAAACAAACTCTTTTTTGATCAGTTTCAGTGTTTTTAAAGGGGCTTTTACGGCAGATTTATTAAAAGCATTCCATTTTCCGGTAAGACTATCATTGTTTAATTTAACTTCAAATCTCCCATCGGTTTTATCATTTCCCGGTTCGTCCAGAACAAACGATTTTGTTTCTTCATTAAAGACTCCACGGAAAGGGCGCTGGTTTCCATTCACAATACTTTGGCCGTAAACACTGTCTTTTGTTATTCTATTAATTTTTAAGGAGATTTTCTTGTAAACATCGCCTTCATATTCTTCTCCGATTTCCGGAGTGATCATCTCTTTTCCGGCAAAATCGCCCATATAAATTCCATAATACTCTTTATGGATCTCAGGAACAACTACCGAATCTTTCTTTGCAGTAAGGCTGTCATTTGAATGATCTGTTACTTTTGCTTCTTTTTTGCAGCTTACCAAACTTATGGTAAACAGGGAAATTAAAGTTAATTTTAAAATTTTCATATGCATTTTTTTGTGATTAAATATTCAATTAAAATAATATTGGGAATCCATCCCATCCAGGCAATGATCTGGTAAACATCCATTGGATTGGGGTGAAATAAATATACAATAATTACTTTCCACATTCTTAAGGTGATCGCAGAAACGGTTAATGCGAAACTGCGCCACATCCATTGTTTATGCTCTTTAAAGTTTTTTTGTCGGGCTAATTGATAGGCTTTAAAAGTCGAAAACCACCACAGACAACCTAAGATAACGAATGAGATTTTAGAGTAAATTCCACCGTTGGCAAAAATTCCCATGTAAATTCCAGACGGTGCTGCAAAAAGTAAAATCAGAAAAATATAAATCTTTCCTGCATTTTTATGAAAGTTTTTTAGTCTGAAATCTTTTCTGAGAATAGCTGAAAATCCACTCAACAGCACAAAAATACTTGTGTAAACATGAGTATAGAAAAAATATAAGTATTCCGGTCTTTCAATAACTTCTGTTTGTTTGATCATCAAAAAACTTACATCTTTTCTAAAAGGAATATATTCTAATGTAATTTTCAGCATCAGCCAAAAAAAATATCCGAATCCTAAGATCAAAAGGATTTTAGAAATACTTAAGACATTCTTTTTGACTGAAAGCATTTGCAATTTGTGTTTTTACTAAATTATGAATTTAGTTTGTCATTCTGACGAAGGAAGAATCTAATTTTATAGAGATTCTTCATTTCACGTTGTTTCATTCAGAATGACAGTATTGTATTTGATTATTTTAAATTCAGGTCTTGTGCAATCAGCCAAGCTTCACTCCAGCAAGCCTGAAAATTAAATCCGCCGGTTACAGCGTCAATATTCAGGACTTCTCCTGCAACGTAAAAGTTAGGCAAAATTTTTGAGGACATATTTTTAAAGTTGATTTCCTTTAAATCAACACCTCCTGCGGTTACAAATTCATCTTTAAAAGTCGATTTTCCGGTCACATTGAATTTCTTTTTACATAAATTTTCAATGATTTTCTGCATTTCCTTTCCTGAAATTTGGGCAACCTGTTTATTCAGATCAACATTGGAAACTTCAAGAATTCTCTGCCAAAACCTGTTGGTGACTTCAAAAATTTTAGACTGTCCAATCGTTTTTTTAGGATTTGACTGTTTAAACTGTTGGAAAAGTTTTTCAGCATCCTCTGGATCTTTAGAAATAAAATTAACTTCAATCTCGAAATTATACTTCATTTTCGCCAAATTAATCGCTTCCCAAGCTGAAATTTTCAAAATTGCCGGCCCGGAAAGTCCCCAATGCGTAATCAATAAAGGACCACTCTCCTGTGTTTTTAATTTAGGAATAGAGGTTTCAGCCATTTCAAAACTTGTTCCGGCTAAATCTTTCAATAAAGGATCCTTAATATTAAAAGTAAAAAGTGACGGAACCAGATCGATAATTTTATGGCCTAGATTTTCTATCATTTTCAGCGACTTGGGGGAGCTACCTGTTGTATAGATGACAAAATCGGCTTCGAAATCTCCCAAACTCGTTTTAACGATGTATATTTCATCCTGTTTTTCAATTTCTTTGACGGAGCATTTTGTTTTTATTTCAACATTTTTTTTCTGAGTTTCATTCAGAAAAGTATTGATAATGGTTTGCGATGAATTACTTTCCGGAAAGATTCTGTTGTCATTTTCTATTTTCAACGAAATTTTTCGTTGATCGAACCAGTCCATCGTGTCTCCCGGTTGGAATTTAGTAAAAACACTTAGTAATTCTTTATTTCCGCGAGGATAGAACTGAACAAGTTCTCTTGGGTCAAAACAGGCATGGGTTACATTGCATCTTCCTCCTCCTGAAACCTTTACTTTCTGAAGAACATCTGAGTTTTGTTCGAGAATGGTAATTTTATATTGCGTTTCGTCAAGATTCGCTGCACAGAAAAATCCTGCTGCACCGCCTCCGATAATGATAATTCGTTTCATAGTTTTATTAATCTTATGCGCAAGATTATTTTTACAAAACTACAATTTTTATAAACCATCTTATTTGAGTAATTTTGAAGAATATAATTTAATGATTCTAAAACTGATTTTTAAATGATTTTTTACCATAAATTCGAGGTGCGTTGGAGTGATCTTGACGCCAACAAACATTTGGCAAACTCATCATATGTCCAATATTGCGCTCAGGCCAGAATGGCTTTTATGACCAAAGAAAAAATGGGTGTGACACAAATGAGCAGATGGGGAATCGGGCCTGTAATTTTGCATGAAAGATATTCTTTTTTCAAGGAGATCTATGCAGATCAAACCGTGATTGTAAGTGTTGAAATTGATGGATGTTCTGAAGACTCATCTATTTACAGATTTCTTCACAAATTTTATACTCCGGACGGGCAGCACTGTGCTACTGCGGAAGCTACGGGAGTCTGGATCGATATGATGCTGAGAAAAATGACAACACCGCCGGACGATGTGGTAGAAGCGATGAATAAGTATAAATCTCCGGAAACTGTTGTTCTGACAAGAGAGGATTTCAAAAAACTGCCTTTCCATCCGAATAATATTGATCCGGCAGAATTAGTTTAAAAGATTAAGGTTTTGAGTTCAATAGCCAATATTGCTCATTATCTATTACTCATTACTTATAATTAAAAATATGTTTGAAGATAAATCACAGGAATTAACACCGATTTCCAAACTGGGAGAATTCGGGCTGATAAAACACCTCACAGAATATTTCCCTTTATCCAACGAATCTTCGGAGCTTGGAGTGGGAGATGATGCCGCTGTTATTAATCCCGGAAATAAAAAAATTGTTGTTACAACAGATGTTTTGGCAGAAGGGGTACACTTTAATTTAGGATATGTCCCTTTGAAGCATTTGGGGTATAAGGCGGTTGTTGTAAATCTTAGTGATATTGCAGCCATGAATGCAGTTCCAACTCAGATTTTGGTTTCCCTGGCTGTTTCTAACCGTTTTCCGGTGGAAGCTTTAGAAGAGCTCTATTCAGGGATTCAGGCAGCTTGCGGACGATATAAAGTTGATCTTATCGGAGGTGACACTACAAGTTCCAATGCGGGTCTTGTGATGAGCATCACGGCAATCGGGTTAGAAAGCGAGGAAAATATTGTAAAAAGAAGCGATGCACAACCTAATGATTTGCTTGTTGTAACGGGAGATCTTGGAGGAGCCTATATGGGGCTTCAGATTCTGGAAAGAGAACATGCTGTTTTCTTAGCGAATCCGGATATGCAGCCTGAAATGGAGGGCTACGACTATATTCTGGAAAGACAGCTGAAACCGGAAGCAAGAACGGATGTAAAAGGGATTTTAGAGCAGTTGGACATCAAACCAACTTCTATGATTGATATTTCAGATGGGTTAGCTTCAGAAATTCTGCACCTTTCAGATCAGTCAAAAGTAGGTTTCAGATTGTATGAAGAGAAAGTTCCTATGGATAATCTTACAATTTCAACTGCGGATGATTTTAATTTGAATCCTGTAATGGCCGCATTAAGTGGTGGTGAAGATTATGAATTGCTGTTTACTATCTCTCCGAATGATTTTGACAAAATTAAAAATCACCCTGATTTTACCATTATCGGGCATGCCGTTGAAAAAGAAGAAGGTAATTTTATGGTAGCAAGAGGTTCTAATCAGCTGGTGGCTTTAACAGCACAAGGTTGGGATGCTTTTTTAGGGAACCAGCAAAACGATTAAATTTTATTTAATTTTAAATATTGTGAGACCACTGCAGTTTTGTAGTGGTTTTTTGATTTAAATAATTAATTTGTAAATGAAAATTAGTTGGATGAAATTACTTATATACTCTCTTTTCTTATTCATTATTTCTTGTCAAGGAATTGACCAAAATGAAGTTTATGGAAAGTACTCTCCAGTTTCTTATAAAAATACTTTTGATACGTTAATAATTAAAAAAGAAGGTAAATATAGGAGGGTCATTTATGATAAAAAGAAAATAAAACTTTTAGGTTATGAGTCTGTATACAAATTAGATGGTAATTCAATTAATTTTGATAGTTTCTATTTTAATCTAGATAAAGATTTAGTTGCTTTCCCAAATGATGTTAAAGATGTTGATATGACTTTTACAACATATTTTGAAAAAATTGATGGAAATGTGGGACTTTGTTTTGGCTATCATGAAGGAGAAAATTGTTATAAAAAAGTGATAACCTCATCTAAATAAAAAATCCAACTCATTGAGCTGGATTTTAATTTATTTAAATTAAAATTTTACGCTTTCGCAATATTCAAAATCACTTCCATTGCTTTTTCCATACTTTCCAAAGCAACATATTCGTAAGGTCCGTGGAAATTGATTCCTCCTGCAAAAATATTCGGACAAGGCAATCCCATATAAGACAACTGTGCTCCGTCGGTTCCTCCTCTGATGGCTTTGATTTTAGGCTCAATTCCCGCTTCTTTCATGGCTGCTGCTGCAAGATCGATGATGTGCATTTTTCCTTCAAACTGTTGCTTCATGTTTCTATATTGTTCCTTAATCTCAATTTCAGCAGTTCCTTCTCCATGTTTCTGATTGAATTCAGCTACTTTTTCTTCCATGAATTTCTTTCTTGCTTCGAATTTATCTGCATCATGATCACGGATGATATATTGCAATTTAGCCTCAGAAATATCTGCGTTTAAATCCATCAAGTGATAGAATCCGTCAAAACCTTTCGTTGTAGCCGGAGTTTCGTTGGCAGGAAGCATTTGAGCGAATTCAGAAGCCAATAAAGCCGCATTGATCATTTTTCCATAGGCATAACCAGGGTGAACACTCAATCCGTGGATTTTCACAACCGCTCCTGCTGCGTTGAAGTTTTCATATTCCAGTTCCCCAACTTCTCCACCGTCCATTGTATACGCAAATTCAGCTCCAAATTTGGCAACATCAAATTTGTGTGCCCCTCTTCCGATTTCCTCATCAGGAGTAAATCCAACTGCAATTCTTCCGTGCTTGATTTCAGGATGAGCCATTAAATATTCAGCAGCTGTAACGATTTCTGCGCAACCTGCTTTGTCATCTGCTCCAAGAAGGGTCGTTCCGTCTGTAGTAATCAGGGTCTGACCGATATATTTTTTTAGACTTTCAAATTTTGAAGGCGACAGCTTGAAACCTGTTTCCTTATTTAAAATCAAATCATTACCGTCATAATTTTCCCAAACCTGCGGCTGTACATTTTCTCCGCTGAAATCCGGTGAAGTATCATAATGTGAAATAAATCCAATGGTAGGTTGGTCATCATTTTCAAGGTTTGAAGGCACATATCCCATGATATAACCATTGTCATCAATTGAAACATCTTCAAGACCAATCGTTTTCAGCTCTTCAGTAATGTATTTTGCAATATCCCACTGTCTTTCCGTAGAAGGGGTTGTTTCGCTTTCTGCATCACTGGTTGAGTATATTTTTACATAGCTAAGAAAACGGTTCAGTAACTTTTCTTTCCACACCTGGTTGAATTCTATTGTACTCATTATTAGTATAAATTTCCGGCAAAGTTAGCAATTTTGATGCTCAGAATAATTTATTTGGGGATGAATATCAGCTATTGAAATTTTAAATCGGATATAAATATTTGAGAATCAAAATAATGTTAGATTTGTGAGTGTGTTATATCAAATTATTTAGTTTTATTATATTTGAGAAAATCTAACGTAAAAATGTTTCTTACTGAATGTCCGCGCGATGCAATGCAGGGTTGGGGAGAATTTATTCCTACCGATAAAAAAATAGATTATATCAACTCTTTAATGGATGTTGGTTTTGATGTATTGGATTGTCTGAGTTTTGTATCTCCAAAAGCAATTCCCCAAATGGCTGACTCTAATGAGGTTGCTGAAAATATCGATAAATCCCGATCCAATACTAAAGTTTCTGCAATTGTTGCCAATTACAGAGGAGCTGAAAAAGCATTAAAGCATCAATCGGTAGATATTATCGGGTTTCCATTTTCTATTTCTGAAACGTTCCAGCATAGAAATACCAATAAAAACCAAGAAGAAGCTTTTAATGAAATTATTAAAATGCTGGAGCTTGTAAAAAGTGAAAACAGACAACTGAATATCTATTTCTCTATGGCTTTTGGAAATCCCTATGGAGAAATGTGGAAATGGCAGGATGTAGACGTCTGGGCGCAGCGATTTTCAGAAATTGGGATTAAAGATATCTTACTTTCTGACACCACAGGAGTGGCAACTCCGGAAACCATTGCTCTTTTATTTGAAAAAATACCGTCTAAATATCCTGAAATTAACTTTGGAGGGCATTTTCATAACCGATATGAAGATTCTTATTCGAAATTAAAAGCGGCTTATGATAAGGGTTGTACAAGATTTGACAGTGCGATCAAAGGAATTGGAGGTTGTCCGATGGCCAAAGATGATCTGGTAGGGAATATGCCGACCGAGCAGGTGATCAACTTCATGAGCGTAGAAAAAGTAGATCATAAATTGAATTTACTAAACTTCGAAAGTTCTTATAATAAAGCGAAGGATATTTTTCATTTCTAAAATGTTAAATATTCATGAGTCTTAATGTCATCCTGAGCGAAACCGAAGGATCTCAAATAAAAAATTAATCAAAGCGGGTTTTGAACCCGCTTTGTCAGTCAAAACAAACTTTAAACTTCAAAAACAAACACGATGTCACCAATAATTTCTCCTTTAGAATTAAAAAATCTTCCAACCGAAAACTTAATAATCCTGGATGCAAGAGTAGGAAAAGATGTCTATCAAAATTATTTGAACAAACACATCAAAGGAGCGAGATTCATTGATTTGGATAAAGATTTGGCAAATATTGGAGAAGATGCAGCTTTTGGAGGAAGGCATCCTCTCCCCAGTGTTGAAAAATTTGCAGAAACACTTTCTAATCTTGGAGTTTCAGAAGGTTCCCATCTTATCGTTTATGATGATAAAAATGGTTCCAATGCTGCGGCAAGAGCTTGGTGGATGCTGAAATCTTTTGGGTTTGAAAATGTCCAGGTTTTAGATGGTGGATTCCAACATGCTGAAAAAGAGGGTTTAGAATTTTCTTCGGGGGAAGAAGCTTTTGAAAAGGCTCAATTCATCAAAAAAGAGAATTGGCTTCTGCCAACTTCAAGCCTGGAAGTTGTTGAAAATGAGTTGATAAATCATTCTTCGACGGTAATCGACGTAAGAGATGCTTATCGCTATAAAGGAGAATCTGAGCCCATCGATTTAGTGGCGGGTCATATTCCGGGAGCGATTAATATTCCTTTTTCTGAAAACCTGGATGAAAACGGAAATTTCCTGAAGCCTGAAATTCTGAAGGAAAAATATTTGAAATTACTCGAAGGGAAGCCTGAACATCTGATTATTCACTGTGGTTCCGGAGTGACGGCCTGTCACACTATTTTAGCGCTGGATTATGCAGGTTTTAAAATTCCGGATTTATATGTGGGTTCGTGGAGTGAATGGAGCAGAAGAGAAGGTAAAGAGATTGCAAGAGAAATTTAGCGTTCCTCTGTCATTTCGACGAAGGAGAAATCTATTTGTTTAAATAGATTCTTTACTCCGTTCTGAATGACAATGGGCAAAGGGATCAACAATTAATTAACAAAAATAAAAGGCTGTCAAAATTGGCAGCCTGTTTTATTTTTTATCCGAACTTAAAGCATTCCCAGCTCAAATTTCGCTTCCTCACTCATCATATCCTTGTTCCAGCTTGGCTCGAAAGTAAGCTCTAAATCGACACTCTTCACGTTTTCAACTTCCGCTACTTTGTCTTTTACTTCTTGTGGAAGCGTTTCTGCAACAGGACAGTTCGGAGTCGTAAGTGTCATGATAATTTTTACATCAGCATCATCAGAAATCTGTACGTCGTAAACAAGCCCTAATTCGTAGATGTCTACAGGAATTTCAGGGTCATATACTGTTTTTAATACGCTAATGATTTCTTCACCGATGTCAGCAATCTGATCGTCTGTAAATTTCATTTTTTAATCTAAATTGGTATACCTTTTCAACAAATCTTCCTGACGCATACGCCGGAAAATATTTGCCAAAGTTAAGACATCTTTTTCACAATAGTCAACTATTCTTTGCAAGTCTTTCTCTATGTAATAGATTGATGAAACCATTGAGCCGTCGATATCGTCTTTTGGAGTAGGAATTCCGAAAAGATGTGCCAATAATTCAAGCGAAATAAAATTTTTATAGTCCCCGAATTTCCACAGTTCCATAGTGTCGATATGGGGGATTTCCCAAGGTTTCTTTCCGTACATCTGAAATGGAGTAGGAGGCTGAATTCCGTTGATTAAATATCTTCTTGCGATCCACGGGAAATCAAACTCTTTACCATTGTGGGCACACAGAATAACCTCTCTCAACCTCGGGCTGTTGAAAATTTCGCCAAACTCAAGCAGTATTTTCTTTTCGTCATCACCTGCAAAGCTTTTTATTTTTAAAGTGTCATTTTTTTCAAGCATGCCGATGGTAATGCAGACAATTTTTCCAAATTCAGCCATAATTCCAGCTCTTTCAGGATAAAATTCTGCTGCAGAAACTTCATCCTTTCTCTGAAACCTGGTCTTTTTATCCCAAAGCATTTGTTCGGTTTCGGGCATATCTTCCCATGTGCTGAACCCTGGAACGGTTTCAATATCAATAAATAAAATTTTTTCCAGAGGGATATTCTGTATCATTTTTTTGTTTTTAAACTGAAAGATAAGACATAATAAATGAATTATCAAAAACGTTTTAATAGAACAAAATATTATTTTATGAAAAGGTTATTGATAATAGGAAGCAGTATAGGTCTGCTTTTCTTGGCTTCGTGCAATGATTCTGAGGGAAGTGGTACTGCTACAGTGAATGTGAGACTTACTGATGGTCCCGCGACGTATGATGCTGTTAATATTGATATTCAGCGAATAGAAATCAATAATAACGGTGAATGGACTGCTCTTAATTTTCCTAGTCCTGGTGTTTATAATCTTCTTAATTTTAAAAATGGAACAGATACCGTTTTAGGTCAGGCAGTATTGCCCACGGGTGAAGTTTCCCAGATGAGAATGATCTTGGGGCCTAATAATTCTTTGGTTGTGAATGGAGTTAATTACCCGTTACAAACTCCTTCGGCTCAGCAAAGCGGACTGAAGTTCAACTGGCATCAGACATTAGCCGCCAATGGTGCTTATACCGTATGGATCGATTTTGATGCGGGAAGATCTGTTGTAAAAACCGGAAACGGATCTTATATTTTGAAACCGGTCATCAGAACGTTTTCAGAACTAACAAACGGACAGATAAAAGGCTTTGTACAGCCTCAGGCTGCAGATGCTGTCGTACATGCTATTGTGGCTTCGGATACGATTGCAACGGCAATACCAAATCCTGACGGATTTTTCATGTTTTCCGGACTGCAGCAAGGAACTTATACTGTTTCTTACGATGCAGATAATGCAACAGGATATGTAGATGAAAATACCAATAATGTATCCGTCGTATTCGGACAAATTACCAATTTAGGAACAAAAACTTTACATCAATAAGTAGATTTACCCTACCTGCAACCCATTTTTAGTCGGAAGTGATGTTGTAAGCAATGTTACTTCCGATTTATTTTCGCCATATACTCCCAAAACCAGGCATTCACTAAAGAAATTGGCAATCTGTTTCTTTGGAAAATTGACAACTGCTAAAATCTGTTTTCCGATCAGATCTTCTTTTTTATATAATGTAGTAATCTGTGCTGAGGATTTTTTTATTCCTAATTCTCCAAAATCGATTTCTAATTGATAAGAAGGGTTTCTGGCTTTTTCAAAATCGTTCGCTGAAATTATGGTTCCGCATCTTATGTCTATTTTTTCAAAATCTGTCCAGGAAATTTCGGGTTTTATGATCATGGTAATACATTGATTAATTGTTCTATTTCTGCTTTTTGTGTGGCATATTTTTTCTGCAGTTCGGAGCCTTCTCCCATTCTTTTATAGTATTCAAATGCTTTCTCTCCGAAAATCTTTTTATGAAAATCTGAAGCGTCCGGAATTTTTGGAAAATTTTTATGGAAAAGCATCTCATAATACGCCTGAAATTCTCTTTCATTTTTGTCCTCCACAGTTTGTTCCGGAGCTTTTTGCCTTACATGGAGCATTTCGTGAGCAATTACATTTAAAATAAGATTCAGCTCAAAATCGAATAAGTTAGGAGGAATCATTACTGTTTGTGGCTCTCCCAATTCACCTTCTGTCGTTAAAAGAACTAAGTTCGGAATTGCTTCCCGTAAACCAAATCCTGCAAAGTTTTCATGTTCCAGGCCGAAAGAATATAGCAAATACTTTGCAGCATCAATTACCTGATCATTTTCTTTATAAGCATTCAAATGTAATTTGATCTGTTCGAAATCCATCTCAAAAAATATGTTTTAACAAATGTATTAAAATAATGAAACTTGGAAATGAAAAGACAGTGAAATAAATAATCTGTAAATCAGCGTGTTATTGTTTTTAGCTTGGGTTTTTGCTAATTCTCACGCAAGATTTCCTAAAAACCGGATTTATATAAATGAGTACTCCAATGAATAATGTGTAATGCTAAAAAATTAAAAAGAATGAAGAAATTAACAGTACTTAAATCTTTAATGATCGCTATCATTGCGTTTTTGGGATTTTCTTTAACGTCTTGTAATGACGATAAATATGAGCCGATCCCTCTGACTTTGAATGATGTCAATGGGAGTTACAGGGCGAGACTGGTGACTTCGCAGGGAGGAAAGTTCAATGAAAAAATTATTGACTTTACGGCGAAAGATTCCATTATTACCTTCAAAGATTTTCCGGTAAAGGAAATTGTGAAGTCAGTTGTGAAAGATCCTGCTAAAGCTGATGCTGCGATCGCCAGTTTAGGAAAAATTGAATATAAACTGAATTATAGCTCAAAGTTAAATACAGATCAGAATGTAGTGGAATTAACATTTGAACCCAAAAGTTTGACTTTGCAGATTCCTGTAGATGGAACAATTAAAAATACGGTAGTGAAACTGGTAACAAAACAGAAAGGGTTTTTCGTAGGATACGACTGGTCGATGAGGTTTGCTATGGAAGCAGAAAAAATAACGGTTGACGGAGTTGAGCTCACTCCTTATGAAACTATAAAATATGAGGTTCCGATTAGTATTAAGAATTAAACGAATGAATAATTTATAAAATAGGCAAAACCTCGAACTGAGGTTGCCTATTTTTGCTTACTGAAAATCAATAAGTAAACCGAGCAGCTATTGAATGAGTAAATGAAAGAAAATAAGGAGCAGATTTTGGTATCCCGCCTTTTGCAGAAGGAAGAAGCGGCCTGGAAAGAACTTTTCGGAGTGTATTCAGGTGGTCTTGCCTATGTCTGTTCCCGATATATTATTGATAAGGACGATGTTCATGATGTGCTTCAGAATAGTTTTATACAGATGTTCCGTTCGATTGGTTCTTTTGAATACAGAGGAAGTGGTTCTTTGAAAGCCTGGATTACCAGAATTGTAGTTACGGAATCTTTAAAACATATAAAAAAGAACCCAAATTTAAAAACGGTTTCGGATGATTTTGAAATTGCGGATGAACAAAATGATGAAGATCCCAACCTGGAAGAAATTTCACAAGATATCATCATGACGATGATTCGTTCTCTTCCGGACGGTTACAGAACGGTTTTTAACCTTTTTGTTTTTGAGAAGAAAAGTCATAAAGAAATTGCGGAGATATTGGGAATCGCAGAAAATTCTTCCGCCTCACAATTTCATAGAGCAAAAGCAATGCTTGCCCAGAAAATAAAAGAATATACAATGTCTAAAACAGCGCACTATGAGTAATAACGAATGGCTAAATGATTTGCGCAGAAAAATGGAAGATCATGCTGAAGATGTTCCGGATGGATTATGGGATGATATCAGAAACGAATTGTTTGTGGAAGATAAGACGGAGAATATTATTCCTGTTATAATGAATGATGATCTGAAAGCGCAGGATAAAGCTGTTTCAACAATGCATCATAGATCTCTACTTTATCGTATCTGTGCTGCTGCTGCGGCTATTATCTTATTCTTTATTGTGGGCAAGCTACTTGTTTTTAATGATAAAAAAGAAGATGTAAATGTTGTTCAGGTGAAAGAAAAATCTTCGAAAAAGACTTCTTCTGCTCGTCAATATGAGGGAAATACTTTGGAAAACGGAACAACTTTAGAGAGAAATGATACAGGTGATTTGAGTCATGATTTTGCGTTAAAAAACTTGAATAAGGTTTCAGGTAAAATGACAAAACGAGAAGCAAAGAAGAGCATTGAAAGCCCAACATACAATTGGGAGGAAAACCCTAATCAATATGTACAAAGCTCTTCTCCGAAACAGAATGAAAATACTGAAATAAAGTCGGTAAACGAAGAAACCGAAACGTACGAGCTTCTTACCAAAGAAGAAAGAGAGAAAAAACAGAAGTTAAAAGACGCCGAAAAAATAAAACTTGCCAAGAACAGCAAAAAATCCTGGGCGATAGGATTGCTTGCAGGAAATACAGCCTCCAGTTCAACCGAGCAATTTCCAGGATATGCTACTTTAAACGGAGCTACCCTGAGCTTACCAGAAATCTGGACTTCGGAATATGAAGAAAATCCTTTAATGGCAATTTTGCTGGCTAATCAGGATAAAAAAGTGGATGCCAAAATTAAGCATAAGACCCCGGTTACCTTTGGAGCTTCTGTTTCTAAAAGGATTGGTAGAAAATGGTCTGTAGGTACGGGAATAAATTATACTAAGCTCTCTGCAGAACTTACCTCAGGAAGCGGATCGAATTTTATAAGCAGTGAGCAAAATATTCATTATGTAGGGATCCCGGTGCAGATAAATTATAATGTAATTCAGAAAGGAGCATTTACAGGCTATATTACAGGAGGAGGGTTGATTGAAAAAGCGGCTTCAGGAGATATCAAAACTAAATATATCGTTGATGGAGAGGTGAAAGAAGTTACCAAAGAAGAAATTGGTGAAAAACCTGTTCAGGTATCCGTAAATACAGCGGCCGGTCTGCAATTGAAAGTGATAAAAAATATTGGAATTTATGCTGAGCCCGGAGTAAGCTATCATTTTAAGGATAACAGCTCATTGCAAACCATTTATAAAGAAAAGCCTCTGAATTTCAACGTAAAATTCGGAATAAGACTGATCATAGACTAAATACGATCTCATATCAAAATATTAAACGGAGGAACTATAAAATATAGTTCTTAAATAAACACGTCTAATTTTTTATGGGAAGATTGATAAAAACTCATTAAATATTATACATATGAAATTAAAATTGATCTTTTTAACAGCACTTTTTTCCTTTTTTTTCATTGTAAAATCACAACAATGTACTCCGACTATTACAAGCCCGAGATTGGGAGCAATGTTCCAGGATAAGGTCGTGTTTTGTACAACGGAAACCGAAACATTATCCACCACTCAAACGTATGGAAGCTATCAATGGTATAAGCAAATGTGGGATTGGCAAACCCCTAATCCCAATCCTTGGGTAGCGATTCCCGGTGCAACCTCGCAAACCTTGACCATCAACGGTTCTACAGATATGCTGTATTATTTTAAAGTACAAGTTTCAGAGAATGATTGTGTGGCGGAAAGTGATCCGATCTTAGCGGACGGTTATGCGTATGGTCTTCCATTCCTGATTGCGAATTTTACCCCCGGAACTTATGAAGAAGTGGCACCAGGAGAATATAATGTGTGTTCGGGAGCTTCTGTGGTTTTTGAGAACGGATTCCCTGCGGTGTATGGTCTCCATACATGGTTTAAATGCGTTCCCGGAAGTAATCCTCCATCACCTACAGATCCGTGCATTATTAATGGAGCTACAGGAGATACGTATACAGCCACTGCATCCGGAAAATATGGGTTTTACGCCTGTACGGAATACTGCCCGAATATGTGCGAAATGTTAAGTGATATGGCATTTATACAGCTTAATTTCGGAAGCTGGAGCTTCTGTAATTTAGGAACTGGGGAGGTAAAACCTAAAGAAAATAATTTGAGCATTTATCCCAATCCTGCCACTCAGTTTCTATATATAGGAAAAGAATCAGAAAAATACACTGAAGTTTCCATTATTGATATGTCCGGAAGACTGATATTACAAAAAAAAGATCATAACTACACTCAGGCGATTGATGTGAATGCTTTGTCCGCGGGTACTTATCTTATTGTTTCTAAAAGTGTGGAAGGAAAAACGTATAAAAATAAGTTTATAAAAAAATAAATGCTCTGAGCTTAAGAGACGGTTTTTTTTCAAATAGTTAGTTGGATGCGGCACAAGGTTTTGTGCCGTTTTTTTTATTTCAAGTTTCTGATAATAAGCTGCTTATAGGGTTGATGGTTTAAAAAATAATTAAAATTCATATTTTAAAATCAGGAAAATATTTTTATTTTTACATTAAAACACAAACATGCTGATTAAAATTTATGGAAGCGCAATTCATGGAGTTGCGGCCCAAACTATTACCATTGAAGTGAATGTAGATACAGGAGGAGTAGGATACCATCTGGTAGGTCTTCCTGACAATGCTATTAAAGAAAGCAGCTACAGAATTTCTGCCGCCTTAAAAAATGTAGGATACAAAATTCCCGGAAAAAAGATTACCATTAATATGGCTCCCGCAGATCTTCGTAAAGAAGGTTCTGCTTATGATCTCAGTATTGCTGTCGGGATTTTAGCCGCTTCGGACCAGATTCTTGCCGAAAATATTCAGGATTATATTATTATGGGAGAATTGTCTCTGGACGGCAGTCTGCAGCCAATAAAAGGAGTGCTGCCTATAGCGATTCAGGCAAGAGAAGAGGGTTTCAAGGGGATTATATTGCCTAAACAAAATACACGCGAAGCTGCCATCGTAAATAATCTGGATGTCTATGGCGTAGAAAATATTAAGGAAGTCATTGATTTTTTTAATGAAGGAAAGATTTTAGAAAAGACGGTTCTGGATACCCGAAAAGAATTTCAGGAAAAGATCAATCATTTTCCATTTGATTTTTCTGAAGTAAAGGGACAGGAAGCGGCCAAAAGAGCAATGGAAGTTGCCGCAGCAGGAGGACATAATATTATTTTAATTGGTCCACCCGGAAGTGGTAAAACCATGCTGGCCAAGAGAGTTCCCAGTATTTTGCCGCCACTAACACTGAAAGAAGCATTAGAAACCACCAAAATACACTCTGTTGCAGGAAAAATGGGAGCTGAGACTTCATTAATGACAGTGCGCCCCCTTTAGGTCACCTCATCATACGATCTCGGATGTAGCTTTAGTTGGTGGCGGAAGTTATCCGCAGCCGGGAGAAATTTCATTGGCTCATAACGGCGTTTTGTTTTTAGATGAAATGCCCGAATTTAAACGGACGGTCCTGGAGGTTATGAGACAGCCCTTGGAAGACCGTGAAGTAACGATTTCAAGAGCCAGATTCACGGTAAACTATCCTTCAAGCTTTATGCTGGTTGCTTCAATGAATCCCAGCCCGAGCGGATTTTTTCCTGATGACCCGAATAATACCTCTTCTGCTTTTGAAATGCAGCGGTATATGAATAAGCTTTCAGGACCATTATTGGATAGGATTGATATTCATATTGAAGTGCAGAAAGTGGAATTTGAGCAATTGGCAGAGAAAAGAAAAGGTGAAAAAAGTGAAGAAATAAGACAGCGGGTACTCAAAGCGCGCGAAATTCAAAATGAGCGGTATAAAGATTTAAAAATCAGTTATAATGCTCAAATGGGTTCTAAAGAATTAGAAGAATTTTGTGAACTGGATGAGGTTTCGTTTGGTTTAATAAAAATGGCCATGGAAAAGCTGAATCTTTCAGCTAGGGCTTATGACAGAATTTTGAAGGTAGCCAGAACCATTGCAGATCTTGAGGTTTCGAAAAATATTCAGTCACATCATGTTTCTGAAGCAATACAATACAGAAGCCTGGACAGAGAATTTTGGAATGTTTAAACATGTGTAAACTTAGGGTTTATAGGTTGAACAGATGTAAGTGTTTGTATTTTAACTGCTTGTTTTATTAGTTAAATCTCCTTCTCGGGAAAAATTTTTATAAAATTGCTTGTTTGTTACAATTATTATATTAAATTTGAACATCATATTTTTAAAATATTGCAATTATGAAAAAGAATTTATTAATCTTTAGTTAAAATCTATTATTTATAATTAGTAAAACAAGGATTATTGTTTAATTAGTCACAAATAATTGTTTGTTTCCTATCCCTAATAGAATCATTACCGTCTAGTTATCTTCCCCAACATAAAAAACTACCATGAAAACATATTTGTGAATAAATGTGCAGGTTTCTTGCGCCCTTAATTCATCAGATAAACTTTTTATCAGATCTTTTTGACATAGTATTTTAACCAAATCATTCTGTTAAACATGAACACATTTTCAACAACACAGACACTTGGAACTGGTGTCGCAATTTCTTTATCACAGGAAGACAAAGAAAGACTTTTAAACGATTTCAACCAAACAGGCTGGGATTATCCAAAAGAAGAAACACTGCTTTCTCTTTTCCAAAAACAGGTAAGCCGTTTCCCTGAATATGTAGCGGGAGTATTTCAGGATCAGCAGATTAGCTATCAAGAATTAGATGAAAGAAGTAACCAGATTGCGAATGCCCTTTTAACCAAAGGAATCAAGGAAGGAATGTATGTTCCTGTCTGGCTCGACAGGTCACTGGAATGGATTGTAGCAATACTCGGAATCATCAAAACCGGAGCGGCTTATGTCCCGATTGATCCTGCTTATCCTGCAAAACGGGTGGAATTCATACTTTCCGATACTTCTGCTCCATTAATAATTACCAACAGCTCGTTGGCAGATTTTCTAATTAAAGATATAAATACAGAAACTTTTGTTTTTGACACAATGGATGATCTGTCTGGCTGGGGTACAGATGCTACAAATAATACACTTCATCAGGAAGCTTTGGCTTATACGATTTATACATCGGGTTCTACTGGGAATCCGAAAGGGGTGATGGTTTCTCATCGCAGTATTCAGCATTTGGTAACATGGCATAATCAGTATTTTCATGTGGATCATACTTCAAAGCTAAGTCTTGTTGCAGGGCTGGCTTTTGATATCTCTGTATGGGAAATGTGGTCATCGCTTACCTCCGGAGCTACCATTTTTATAGCGGACAATGAAGAACGTACAGAAGCTTCGGCTTTGGTAAATTATTATCGGAAAAATAAAATTACGCATGGTTTCGTACCGACTGTTCTTGCTCCTTCTGTGGTGGAAAAAACAAAAAGTTATAATGATTTAAATTTAAAATATCTTTTTACTGCAGGAGAAAAACTAAAGCCAGTTTTAACCTCTGAGCTGAATTATGAGCTTGTCGATTATTATGGGCCTACAGAATGTACGGTGTATGCAACGTTTAAAAAAGTGAAAGATATGAACGGGCAGTATATTTCATCCATCGGGAAACCGATTGCCAATGCTCAGGCTTATATTTTAAATGAGAATTTAGAGTTATTACCTATTGGGGCAACCGGAGAATTATACATTGGAGGAAATTTGCTAGCCAAAGGATATCTTAATAATGAGGAATTGACGAATGCGAAATTTATTACCAACCCATTTAATGAGGCCGAAAAAATATACCGTACGGGAGATTTGGCAAGATGGTCTATGGAAGGAGATATTGAGTTCTTAGGAAGAATAGATAATCAGGTGAAAATTAGAGGTTTCCGTGTTGAGTTAGGAGAGATTGAAAGAGCTCTAATTGGAATAGAAGATGTAAAAGATGCATGCGTGATCACAAAAGATAATCATGGAGGGAATAAATATCTTGTCGCTTTTATAGTATTAAATAAAGGGGCTCAAAAAGATATGCCATCCATCAGGAATCAATTGAAGGAAGAATTACCGGGCTATATGATCCCTGCACAGATTATTTTTCTTGATAAAATTCCATTAACCGCAAATGGAAAAACGGATACTCATTTTTTAAAAGAACTGGCAGATAAGGAGGCTAAAGAGCTTATTTCCCACGAACCTCCAACCAATGAAACGGAGAGAATCATTGCGGATATCTGGGCGGAAGAATTGGAGCGACCGGTAATCAATATTACAGATAATTTCTTTGATATTGGCGGGAACTCATTATTGGTAGCGATTGCAGCAGTGACATTGGAGGAAAAGTTAGGGTTAAAAGTATATATCCGGGACGTATATCAACATCCTGTTTTGCAGGATTTTGCTAATGTTTTAATTGCAAGAGCAAAAGCAGAAAGAGAGGCTATTCCGGTGGAAGATGTAGAACCTTATGTAGAACTTCAAAATGATGTGTATCTCAATCCGGGGACAGTTTTTGAAGGTACTTTTGATCCTAAGCAATTGGAAAACCCAAAGTCTATATTCCTGACCGGAGTAACGGGATTTGTCGGAATTCATTTACTGCAGGAACTTTTAGATACTACAGAAGCGGATATCTATTGTTTGGTAAGGGCGCAGGATGAATTCCATGCTTTGGAAAAAATTAATAAATGTTTTCAGCAGTTTCATATTTCAAGAAAAATGGAGCAGGTCTCAAGGATTATCCCTGTAATTGGAGACCTGGCGAAGCCTTCATTAGGTCTTTCTGATGAAAAGTTCAAAGAATTGGCGGAAGCATTAGATCTTATCTACCATTCCGGAAGTTCTGTGAATTTTATAGAACCTTACTCTTATATGAAAGCACCAAATGTGGAAGGGTTAAGAGAAATCATCCGTCTTGCAGGAGCAGAAAAAACAAAATGTCTGGCTTTATTATCGACTATTTCTGTATATAGTTGGGGACATATTTTTACCGGAAAAAAAGTGATGCTTGAAAGCGATGATATTGAACAGAATATTATTTCGGTAAGTAAGGATATAGGATATGTAAGAAGTAAATATGTAATGGAAGCTATTGCAGACCTCGCGGCAAAACAAGGTTTACCATTAATTACGTATCGTCTTGGCTATGCTATGTGTCACAGTGAAACAGGGGCAAGTGCTCCTTATCAATGGTGGTCCGGCTTGGTGAAAAACTGTATTGAATTTAAGTCATATCCAATGCTGACAGAGCTTAGAGAAGGACTGATTACTGTTGATTACATGACAAAATCAATGGCCCATATTACCAAGAATAAAGATGCTATAGGAAAAAAATTCAACCTGATTGCAAGACCGGAAACGAATCTTACTTTAGAAGATTTCTTTGGTTTAATTAAAAAGTATTATCCGTTTACGATGAAAGGAATTTCCTATAAAGACTGGAGAAAACAATGGGAAAATGACAGTAAAAATAGATTGTATCCGCTTACAAGCTTGTTTAAAGATAATATGCATGAAGGTTTGTCAACAGTAGAGCTTTATCAGAATACCTATATCTGGGATTGCTCGAATGTTATTAAATTTCTGGAGGGATCCGGAATAGAAGAACCGGTTTTTGATAAATCCCTGCTGGACTCTTATTTAAATTATCTTGGAATTTCTATTTCATAATACTTATTTGAGTCCGGGGCAACGAAGTTGCCCCGGACTTTTTTGATGAATTTAATTATATTCCTTTCTTTCCATTTAGAATCATCTGAATCATTTTTATCTTCCTGTTTTCCCTTGTTTCGGGTTTTTTAGCCTCTTCGATCCAGCGGATATATTCTTTTCTGTGGGTATAGCTCATTTTGTCAAATAGAATTTTGGCTTCTTCGTTTTCATTAAAAATCGAAGAAATATCATCAGCTATTTCAACAGTTCGTTCTTCTTTATCCTCAATTAAAGAAACGGATACATTGTCGCCAAATGTTTTATTTAACTGCTTTCTGATTTCTTGTGTTAAGCCTAAAATATGACAGTCTGATTTCATTTTTACCAGACTTCCACGGTATTCTACCTTATCATCAAAAAGAGCTTTTATTTTTACTTGTCCTTTCTTATCAAAAAGTTCTATTGTCGAAAAAGGAAATTCTACAAAAGCGGCATTCATTTCTCCGTTTTGTTGAATGATTGCATTAAATTGTACAGACTGATTTTTCATTTAAAATTGTCTAAATTTTAATTCAAAAATAAAAAAACCGTGAAATGAATATTTCACGGTTTATAAATTATAATCAAAAAAGATTATTTTTTCTTAGTTTTTGTAGGAAGAGTCGTTGTTCCTGAGTTTTTTGTTTTTGTATCTGCAGGTGTATTTTCGTCTCTTACAAGCTTTAATTCGTCAATAAGTCTTCTTGCTCCGGCATATTTATCAATTGTCCAAAGAACAAAACGAACGTCTACGTTGATCGTTTTTTGCCATTCCGGTTCAAAAACGATATCGCCGCTTAATGCTTCGCTGTTTCCGTCAAAAGCAATACCAATAAGGTTTCCGTCTCCGTCAATTACAGGGGAACCAGAGTTACCACCCGTAATATCATTGTTTGAAAGGAAGTTTACCGGCATATATCCTTTAGCATCTGCATATTGTCCGAAATCTTTTAGGTTGTAAAGATCGATCACTCTTTGAGGAAGATCAAACTCTTCATCTCCTTTTTTGTATTTCCCTACTAAACCTGTCATATCAGTATAGTAGTTATCGGTTATTCCGAAATAGTTTCTGTCTGTTCTGATTGGTAATTTATCTACTGTTCCATAAGTTAATCTCATGGTAGAGTTAGCATCCGGATAGAATTTTTTTCCTGGCATAGCTTTCATAAGACCAGCTAAGAATAAACGATTGTTTTTCGCAAAATTCTCATCTACTTTAGAATAGCTTTCTGTTACCAGCTTTTGGTCTGCTACAACACCGTTTGCAATTTTCCAAAGTTGATCAGCATCAAGTTTTAAAGCATCAGGATTCAATAAGAAGTTGGTTGCTGATGTTTTATTAGCAAAAATAGAAGAATAAGCTACGTTAGAAAGGTTTTTGGCATCCAATCCTAAAAGTGTTGCAGAAGCAACATTTTTATTCGTTACTCTTGCCTGGTAAAGAGCTACCATAGAGCTTAGCATTTCTCCTTCCAAAGAAGGGTTGAAGTTTTCATAAGCGGCTTTGAGAGCAGCTTCTGTTTTTGCTTTCATAGCAAGCCTTCCTGCCATATCCTGAGCAGCATATGCTTTAAGTACACTTCCTACCTGTAAAGCTAAGCTGATGTATTTTGCATTTCTTGTAAGTTGCGTTGCATAGTTTCTTTCAACATTTCTGTCGGAAACTTGCTTGTAATAAGCGTCTATATCCTCTAAAACTCCGTCATACTCTTCGTTTCCAGCCTGCATAGACCATACTCTGTATGTTTTCTCGATATTTTGTTTATCAGAGATTGTTCCGTTTTTGTCAACGGCATCTATAGTTCCTTGTCTGTTTTTCCAGTAGTTGGCTACAGAAGCATATTGAGAAGCGTAGTTTAGCTGGGTTGCTTTATCTTTATCCATGTACTTCTTCATAACATCCATTGCTAATTTAGAAGCTTCTACCCAAGCCGGATAATCTTTATTTACCATTTGCTGGATTCCGTAAGATGTTAAATAACGGTTGGTTCTTCCAGGATACCCTAAAATCATAGAAAAATCACCAGGCTTAACACCTTTAAGAGAAACCGGTAAGAAATGCTTAGGCTTCAAAGGAACGTTGTTTGGAGAGAATTCAGCAGGGTTTCCTGCAGCGTCTGCATATACCCTGAAAACAGTGAAGTCAGCAGTATGTCTTGGCCATTCCCAGTTATCAGTATCTCCACCAAATTTTCCTAATGATGAAGGTGGTGCGCCTACTAATCTGATATCTTTATAATCTTGGTATACGAAATAATAGAATTCATTTCCGTTGAAGAAATCTCTTACTACTACAGTGTATTTTCCGTTCTCAGAGTTTTCCGTCTGAATTGCCTTTGTCTCAGCATCAATAACAGCTTTTCTCTCTGCTCCGGTCATTTTATTGTTAAGCTTAGAATTGATTCTTTGCGTAGCATCATCCATTCTAACCAAAAATCTAACATATAGATCTTTTGCATTAAACTCGTCTTTCTGTTTCATCGCCCAGAAACCATTTTTTAAATAGTCTTTTTCCGGAGTAGAAGCAGCGGCAACGGCTCCATAACCACAATGGTGATTCGTAAAAATAAGACCCTTATCAGAAACAATTTCTCCTGTACAGAAACCACCAAAACTTACGACAGCGTCTTTTAAACTGGAATTATTAACGGAATAAATTTCTTCAGGAGTCAAATGCAAACCTTCTTTTTGCATGTCAACACCATTAAGTCTTTTGATGAGCATTAAGAGCCACATCCCTTCATCGGCCCTCATTTGAGCAAAACTCAATAAGAAAGTGAATAGTAGAAGTATTCTTTTCATTTTATAAAATAATTTTTGTGTCGCTAATTTACTAATTTTTACGATATTCTGTCCCGGATTGGTATGAAAATGGGAGGAGGCTTTCTATGAAAAAAATATTATTTTCGGTTTTACCTGTTTTATTTTTAGGGATATTGTTGAATTGTTCTTCTGTAACTAAGGAAAATACACAGATGAACACTCGAAATTATCAGATTCAGAGAGAATGGATGTTGGTTTCTTTTGGGCATTTTACTAAAGCTGATTTGGTTAACTACAAAGCTAAAATTGATTTGACCGGAAAACTGGAAAAAGGAAGAATCCGTGCCACGGCATTTATGGGATGTAATAATATATCATTCTATTCTGAGTTTAAAAATAATGGAAATGTAAACATTAAAGGATTACTTTCCACAATGAAAGCTTGTCAGAATATGGAGCTGGAAAACGAATTTCAGAAAAAATTTGAGACCATGACAAAATATAAAGTGGAAGGACATTTTCTGACATTATCTGATGGTAAAGGAAATATCATGAAATTTGTAGCAGCAGATTGGGATTAATGAAACCATATAAAAAAGAAAGTCCATCTATTGACGGGCTTTCTTCTTATTGCTGAAAAATCTATTGGGCATTAGTTTTTAGGAATGGTCTTTTTGATGTCTTCTAAAGTTAAATCTGGGCTGCTTACCAATCCTTTTATATTGTTATTTGTGTTCTTGGGAATATTTGTTTTTCGGGCTTGTCGTCCGGGAATAGTTGCTAATATTTCTTCAAAACTGGCTGTATTGGGCAGGAGTTTTCCGGAGTTGTTTGCAGTTTCCTGTTTAGCAGGCTGCTTTTTTACTTCCAGTCCCTGTTCAGATGTAAGTGTTACTGACGAAGGCTTTTGAAGAGCTTTTTCCTGAGCCTCTTTCATCATTTTGGCTTCAAGTTCTTTGGACTCTTTGTAGTAGGGAGCTTCCTGTACTTCCGAAACAGTTTTTTCTTGCTGAGCGTAAATGTTTATACTTAACGCTAAAAAAGAGATGATATATAATGATTTCATGATCGTTTTATTTAATGTTTACCAATACTTTGATTTTTCCGATGCCGTTTTGGTCATAATCCTGAAGTGCTTTGCCAAGAACCTGTCCTATTCTCACTTTTTTAAGATTGGCTTTCATCGCTACTCCGGATTTTGATGAAGTTACCAAAAGATCTCCTCTTTTAATTTTTCCTCCTTCAAGGCATACTTTTGTAGGGATTACTCCAATTACTCCCATGGGTACTTTTCCGAACAGATCTGCATCTATATTTTCTTCGGTTAAAAGTACTCCCGGTTTTGTAGCGTAAACTCCCGCCACGAGACTTGAATAAGGTTTGGAAGATTTTTCTACTGTTCTGTCAGAATTTGTGGAAATAACTAAAATATCACCGGGTTCATACTCAGAAGAGCTTCCTGCCACATCAAATACCTCGGCAACGTCGGCGCCACTGTTTTGAGTTCCTCCGTTAAAAAAACCTCGTCCGTCATTCCCGATTCTGGCAACATTTACAGATCCCGGATTTCCGGATCTGAATATAGCGATTGAGCCTGCGCTATGGGTTTCTACAGTAAGCGCTGGGTTTGTATTCGCTGTATTGTAGTTGACAAATCTTGCAGCACGGCCTGTACCAAAATTAGGAATCCATGCAAAGATTGCACTTCCTGTTCCGTCTGCCGTAGCTTCTACACCATCACCTCCATTAGATGCATTGGCGGTAATTCCGTTTCCGTTTCCATCAGCAATTGCAATCAAAGCAGGGCCGTTTCCGGCAGGGTTACTGGCATGGAATAATCCTGCATAACCTCCTGTTCCTGAGGAAACCCCGTATATACCTGCTGTTCCGAAATTGGCAAACATTGAATTCACTTCGCCTCTTACAGCAGGAGATGTTCCTGTGGTTTTGTCAACCTTAAAGTTTCCGGCAATCCCGTTTCCAACAGTGGTAACGGTAATTACATCACTGGTATTGGCATCGTTGAAAATATTGAATTTTCCTGCTCGTCCGGTAGCAAAACTTGGAACCCAGGCGTAAAGAGCATTTCCGGATCCGTCAATATTGGTTTCCACACCGTTTCCTCCTTTGCTGGCGTTAGCAGTAATGGCATTTCCGTTACCGTCAGTAATGGCAACCAAAGCTGGTCCGTTCCCTGAAGTATTGGAAGCGTGAAATAACCCGGCAAAACCTCCAGTTCCGGAAGATTTACCAAAAATTCCGGCAGCTCCAAAATTCCCGAAAATGGTTTTAACTTCACCTCTTACTGCTGCTCCGACGCTATTGGTATTGTTTACTAAAAAAGAAGCTGCGTTTCCTTGGGTGTTGTCAGGAATATTCCCATTGCCATTTGTTTCTACTTCAAAGGTATTATTAATGGTATTGGTTGCATTTAAATTTTCAAAACGTCCTGCACGTCCTGTGCTGTTACTTAATCCAACTTGTCCGTAAACTCCGATTCCTGTACCTGAAGTATTAGTGGCGACAAAACCTCGTACGCCATAACCTCCGCCGTCATTTCTCCCTACTACCGCTCCCGCAATATCACTTGTTGTTCTACCTACCACGGCTTCGCCACCACCATTGTTATCTCCGACAACGCCTGCGGAAGTTAGGGTAGAAGTAAGGCCGTGAACGGCGAATCCTGCTCCTGTAGAGCTTCTCACTCCAGCTCCACTTCCTGTCGTACTGACGTTCACAACTGTTCCGTTTCCTACGGAGTTGGCTACGATTACATTATTGTTGTTGGCATTGTTGTAAATTGAAAAATTGGCCGGAATACCCGTATTGCTGGTTGCGTTTAGCCCCGTTCCTGTATTACTGTTGGCATAAACACCATACCCATTGGCGCTTGAATTTCCGTAGACTCCTAATCCGTTAGGAGTCACCCCGTAAACACCCCATCCGCTTCCTGCCTGGCTTCCATAAACTCCGACTCCTAATCCTCCTGTACCATTGTTGATTCCACGGATACCTGAAGAAAATCCTCCGGGAGCTATGTTGCTTACAATACCTCTTATGGCTGCAATATTTGAAGTCGTTGTATTGTTAACACCTTCTATTGAGGTTCCATCACCATCATTGGTAATTGAGAATAGGTTTCCTGCATTATTAAACGTATTCACATAGGGAATTACAAAGCTTCCGCCACTCACAGCTCCTGCTGATTTTGCAAACATGGCATATGGAACGCTTAATAATTGGCTTGTTCCTATGATCGTGTAATTTGTTCCACCTGCTAAATCGGTTTCTGTTTTTAAATAATAACTCCCTGTTGACCAGTTTATGGTATTGAAAGTTCCTGTAAGTACAGTTCCGGATCCTATTTCTAAGGTAATCAGTCCGTTTGTGTTGGTGTTTCCGGTAAGTCTTTCGGAGTAAACGGCAGCTCCCGCAGGAGAACCTTGTAAAATACTCGCCTTAATGGCGATGCTCTGGTTGGGTAAAACCTGTCCGGTAGCATTTCGAATGATGGCTTGGTAGCTCATTTTTTCCGGAACTTGTGCAAAGGCTATATGAAAACCTAACACAATTCCAAGCAGAAATAATATTTTTTTCATGGTGTTATTTTTTTATGATTTTGAATGTTCTTATATTTTCTCCGTTTTGATTAATTCTGATGATATACATTGCAGAAGGGAGAAAAGAAAAATTAAATTCAGATTTAGACTGAATAATTTTCTCGGTTTTGATCAATTTTCCTTGAGCATCAAAAATCTGGTATTCTGCACCTTTGAAATTGTTTGTTGTAAAATCTAGGTACAGATAATCTTTGAATGGATTGGGATAAAGTAAAATGTCTTTTTCGGTTGATGGGGTTTCATTTGTTGAAAGTGAGGTGATTTCATAAGCCTGTTGTACGCCTTCAGAAATTTCCCGATTGCTTCCCTTGATGAGATAATCGATTTGTCCCACACTATAGGAAACCGAGCCGTTGCCTCCTGTTGCATCTGCTCCTGTAGCCAAAACTGCCGATTGTGCTTTTAGCAGAAAAATGGGAACAAGAAGAAGTATGAAAAAGAAGCATTGAATAGATGTTCTTTCCATATACATTAGTTTTTGTGGTTATTGAATAAATGATTTTGTCCAAAAACTGAACAAATTTTTGGGAAGACTAAATTACCATATATCAAAACCGGATATTTAAAAAATCGACCAACGACAAGAATAATCGACCAACGACAAAAAGTGAAATGGAAATTAAGCTAAGGATGGAAAAAAGCAAGATTTTCTTTGTAAGACCTGCCAATAGGTAGCTTTATCTGATGGGTAAGTTCCACTTCATGCGCATTTTTGCTTCGGATTAAATGACGGGGAACGGCGAAGCTTCTGTGAATTCTGATGAAAGAATCAAAAGTGGTTTTATGTAACAGATTTCCGAGAGAATCCAGAATGCAGTGTTTTTTTTCCGAAGTGACAATTCGGGTGTAATCTTTTAAGGCTTCCAGATAAAGAATGTCTGTAATATTCACCTGATAAATATTGCTGCCTTCTTTTATTTTAATGCTGTTTTCTCCTACTAAAGCATCAAAGCATTCACATTTTTCCTTCATTTTAATAAAATCAAAAAGTTTCTGTATTGAATAATGAAAGCGTTCCGTTTTCAGAGGTTTGGAGATAAAATCTAAGGTGTCCAGCTCAAAAGCATCAATGGCAAGTTCCGAGTTTGAACTGATGAAAATGCAGGCCGGTATTTTGTGGGCAAGCTTTCTGAATTCCAGCCCGTTCATTCCTTTAAGGTTGGCTTCAATGATAAGAACATCGATAGGGAGCTCAAGATAGGGAATGGCTTTTTCTGCCGAATTAAAAGAGACTACAATTTCAATATTTTCATATTGTTTCAGATGATGAAACAGAAACAGCCTGTCCAGTTCATTATCATCAATAATCATACATTTAATATTGGTAATCATGATACTTGGTGTTAGTTTTTATAGATTTCACATTCTGTGGTAAGAACAGAAAATCATAGTGTAAAGATAGTAATTTTCTATAAATCAATACTATCCTTGTTTTACATGTACGTGAAAGAGTGAGGATTCGAAGATTCATTTTGTTTTTTTTCTTAAAAAATGGTAACTTGTAAATCTCATAAACATAGATAGAACTTAATGTTAGAAAAGAAAGAACATAATTACGAAAAAGCAGTTTTGGTAGGGGTGATAACTCAGCATCAGGATGAAGAAAAACTACAGGAATACATGGATGAGCTGGAGTTTTTGGCCTATACTGCAGGAGGAACGGTAGACAGACGCTTTACTCAAAAATTAACACAACCTGATTCTAAAACCTTCATTGGAAGTGGAAAGGCCCAGGAAATAAAAGAATACGTAAAAGAAAATGGAATAGGAACGGTAATCTTCGATGATGAATTATCTCCCTCACAGCTTAAAAACCTGGAAAGAGAAATTGAGGTCAAAATTTTAGACAGAACCAACCTTATTCTCGATATTTTTGCTCAGAGAGCACAAACTTCCTATGCGAGAACTCAGGTGGAACTTGCACAATATCAATATCTTTTGCCTCGACTGACCAGAATGTGGACTCACTTGGAACGTCAGAAAGGGGGGATCGGAATGAGAGGACCCGGGGAAACGGAAATCGAAACCGACAGACGTATCATTCGTGACAGGATTACCTTATTAAAAGATAAGTTGAAAACGATCGACAAGCAAATGGCGACCCAGCGAAACAATCGCGGAAAGGTTGTGCGTGCGGCTTTGGTAGGCTATACCAATGTCGGAAAATCTACTTTGATGAATGCCTTGTCAAAGTCTGAGGTTTTTGCTGAAAATAAATTGTTTGCAACTCTTGATACTACAGTAAGAAAAGTGGTGATCGGGAATTTGCCGTTTTTGTTAACAGATACAGTAGGATTTATCAGAAAATTACCGACTCAGCTTGTAGAATCATTCAAATCAACATTGGATGAGGTAAGAGAAGCGGATCTGCTGATTCATGTCGTGGATATTTCTCACGAAAGCTTTGAAGATCATATAGAATCTGTAAATCAGACTTTAATGGAGATCAATGCGCATCAGAAACCGATGATCATGGTTTTCAATAAAATTGATGATTTCAGCTATGAGAAAAAAGATGAAGATGATCTTACTCCGTCAACCAAAAAGAATATCTCTCTGGATGAATGGAAAAATACATGGATGGCAAAATCAAAATATCCTACGGTATTTATTTCGGCTTTAACGAAGGAAAACTTCCCGGAAATGAAAAAGATGATCTACGATGAGGTGATGAAAATTCATATCTCAAGATTCCCTTACAACGATTTCCTTTTTGAATATTTTGATAATGATGAGGAAGAAAACCAGCCTTAATGAAATATATTTTTCTCCTTTATTGCTTTCTCTTTTCAGTTTCTGGTTTTAGTCAGAAATTCAAGATTGATTTTAAGAATATTGAGAAAAACAGTAATGATCCTAGGTCTCCATATAATTACGAGAAACTTATTTTTAAATTTAAGGGACTCCCAAAATCTATAGATTCCATAGAAGCACAACATCTTTATTATGGAAGAAATTTTAGAGATATTATCTCGACGGAAGATGAAAGCTTTAAAAGTCTTGCTGAAGCCTTTAAAAATAAAGATTGGGAGAACAGTGTCAGCTTAGGAAAAGTGCTTTATTACAAAGACCCCACCAATCTGGATGTGCTTCTGATCCTGCTGCGTTCTTATGATTCAAAACAGGATGTGAACAATTTTGTTTATCATTTAAGCCAGTTCAGATTATTGGCAGATGCAATAAGGAATTCCGGAGACGGGAAAACAGAAAAAACGGCCTACAACGTCAATTCTGTCGGCGATGAATATATTCTTTTGAACATGATGAATATCGGGATGGATTATACAAGAAGCTCAAAAGAGGTGAAAGGCGGAATGCTGGATATCTGGGAGAAAGAAAACAATAAAATGTATACCAAAGTTCTCTATTTGAGAAATTAACATAAAATTTTAAAAAACAGCTTAGTGGAGTTATATTATTCATTTTCAGCTTTAATCGTTTTAGCATCAATATTTGCATATCTTAATTACAGATTTCTTAAACTCCCAAGTACAATTGGGATCATGGTGATTGCCATTGTGGTGTCTATAATACTGGTATTTTTCGGAGAAAATTTTCTTCCGAGAACATTCGGACATCTTAATAATCTTATGAACAGCATTGACTTCACAGAAGTTCTGATGGGAGCAATGCTTAATTTCCTTCTTTTTGCAGGAGGAATCCATATTAATATAAATGATCTGAAAGAACAGTTGCGGCCTGTTGTGATATTTTCTACGGCAGGAGTGGTGATTTCAACATTTATTGTTGGTTTCGGAATGTTTTATCTGCTGCCTTTGGTAGGATTGCAGATGCCGTTTATCTATTGCCTCGTTTTTGGAGCATTGATTTCTCCTACCGATCCTGTAGCAGTGTTAAGTGTATTAAAACAGGCGAATGTTTCCAAATCCTTAGAAACTAAAGTTGCGGGAGAATCCCTTTTTAATGATGGTATGGCGGTTGTGGTTTTTACCGTTGTATTGCAGTTGGCGGTTGGAAAAGAAGTGGATTTAGGGATTGAAAATATTGGACTTTTATTGATGAAAGAAGCCGGAGGTGGATTGCTCTTAGGTGTTTTGCTGGGTTGGGTAACATCCAGATTAATGAGGGAAGTTGATGATTATATTATTTCCGTTTTGGTGACGCTTTCTGTCGTAATGGGAGGATATCTTATTGCCAGACAAATGCATATTTCAGGGCCTTTAACAATGGTCGCTGCAGGATTATTCATGGGGAATTTTAATGTGAAATTTAAAATGAAGTCCATAACGCAGGATTATCTGATCAAGTTCTGGGAACTTATTGATGAGATATTGAACGCGGTATTGTTCTTATTTATCGGGTTCGAGCTTTTAATGATCAAAGACCTGAAACACTTTATGATTCCTGGATTGGTGGCTATTATCGTTGTTCTGATCGCAAGATTTATTTCCATTTGGGGACCTACGAAATTTATGTCTTTAAGAACCCGGTTCAATCCTCAAACGGTAAAAGTATTGGTTTGGGGCGGAATTCGCGGTGGAGTTTCTATTGCTTTGGCGATGTCTATTCCCAAAAGTGAATACAGCGAAATTATTTTAAGTATCACTTATTGTGTCGTTGTTTTCTCTATTATTGTTCAGGGACTTACGATTGCAAAAGTGGCTAATCCGAAAAAGATAGAGTCTGAAGAGAAAGAACAGGAAAGTATTGCTTTAGATGAGTCTCATTAATATATTGCAAATAAGTGAGTAATATGCTAAAAGAAATAGAAGAAGCCCTAGCTGTTTTATCCATTCCGGAAAAAGTTGAATTTTTTCCAAAGTTCTTTAAAACCGGAAAAGGAGAGTATGGTGAAGGAGATCTGTTTTTAGGAGTGAAAGTTCCGGATCAGAGATCTGTGGCTAAAGAATATTATACTAAAATTTCACTAGAGGATCTAAGTACCCTGCTTTCATCAAAATATCATGAGCATCGCCTGACAGCTTTGTTTATGCTGATTTCTAAATTTGAAAAAACGAAAGATAAAGCGGTAAAAGAGGAAATCATTGAGTTTTACTTAAGCCATTTGAAATATGTCAACAATTGGGATCTTGTAGATTCAAGCTGTTATAAAATTCTCGGTAGATATGCGTTTGAAAATCAGCAGGAAGATTTATTAAGAAAACTAGCTGTTTCCGAAGAAATGTGGCACAAAAGAATTGCGGTGGTAGGAACGATGCATTATGTGAAAAAAGGAGCTTATGAGCTTACAAAAGAATTTGTAACACTGAATTTAAAACATCCCCATGACCTGATGCATAAAGCAAATGGCTGGTTATTGAGAGAAATGGGACAGAAAAATGAACAGGAACTGCTTAATTACCTGGATCAATATTACAGAGAAATGCCCCGAACTTGTCTCCGGTATGCAATTGAAAAATTGGATGAAGATGTGAGGCAAGATTATTTAAAAGGCAGAATCTGATGGATTGCTTCTTTTGGAAAACGTTAACCCATTATTTTTTGCACCTGATTTTTCCGGGGATTATTGCTTTTGTTTTCTATCGGGAAAACTGGAAGAAGGTATATCTGATTTTCCTGGCTACGATGCTGGTGGATCTCGACCATCTGTTTGCAGATCCTATTTTCGATCCGAACAGAGGCAGTATAGGCTTTCATTTTTTGCATTCCTATTATGCGATTGCAGTATATTTTCTGATGCTGTTTTTTAAAGGAAATATAAGAATTATTGGCATTGGGCTTCTGCTTCATATGCTGACCGATTTTCAGGACTTTCATTGCTGGTGTCATTAAAACTCTATTATATTTTCATTCCGGTATTTCAAAATCTGCTGTTTTTTTGTAATTTGTAGACACTTATGAAACTAAAAGAACTATTACATTATACCTATATTTTCCCCATTCTGGCAGTCGGATATTATTTTTCCGGATTGCTGGGGCAAGGAGCTCTTTATGATGCAATTGGGGGGATTTTATTGATTGGTGCTGTTCTTTCAGCGGTACATCATGCGGAAGTGGTAGCTCACAAAGTTGGAGAGCCTTTTGGAACCATTATCTTAGCACTTTGTATCACCATCATTGAAGTGGCTTTAATAATCTCATTAATGGTTGCTGGAGGAGATCAGGCTATTACCTTGGCAAGAGACACTGTTTTTGCTGCGGTAATGCTTATTCTGAATGGAATTTTAGGAATTTGTATATTAGTTGGAGGAGTGAAGTACTATGAACAGTTTTTTGCCAGGACTTCGGCCACAACATATCTTGTAAGTATTGTTTCCATTCTTGTGCTTACCTTGGTGTTGCCTAATTTTACTTCAAGTGTTAATGGTCCTTTTTATAACAATGCCCAGCTTACTTTTGTTTCTGTTGCCTGCCTCGTTATTTATGGAGTTTTTTTAATGGTACAAACCGTAAGGCACAGGAGTTATTTTATCATTCCCGAAGAACATCCTGAAGAACATTATATTCCTTCGCTGACTAAGACTTTGATTAGCTTTGTTTTTCTTGTGATCTGTTTGGCTATTGTGGTGATGATGGCAAAAGGTTTATCTTCATCCATTGAAAATATGGTGCAGAGTTTAGGAGCTCCTAAATCTTTGGTAGGAGTTATTATAGCTGCTGTTGTTTTGCTTCCTGAAGGGGTTGCTGCAATCAGGGCTGCAAAAAGTAATCAGATTCAGTCAAGTTTAAACCTTGCTTTAGGTTCTGCATTGGCAAGTATTGGATTAACGATTCCTGCAGTTTCAGTAGTTTGCATTATGTATGATATTCCTTTGGTGTTAGGATTAGATAAAAAAGATATCATTCTGCTTTCCCTGTCGGTATTTATTGTAATGCTTTCCTTAAGCAGGGGAAAAACCAATATTCTCTACGGAACAGTTTTGCTGGTAAACCTTGCGGCTTATATTTTTACGGTAATAGTGCCTTAATTTTATTAAAGTCTTCTTGCAAGTTCCATTTTAAAAGCCATCAGCTTAGCAATGTTTTGTGCCTTATAAATTGCTAAATCGGCATTTTCTCCCGCAAAGTTTTCTTCAACAGTCTGTGTCCATAAGCTAAGCCATTGGTCAAAATGTTCCTGTTCCATAGCTTTGATCTCGTTGATGGGAAAGTGTGCTCCCATCGGATTCCCTTTATAGGTCATCTGACCGAAAAGTATAGATTCCCAGAACGAATACATTTTAGGAAGATGCTTATCCCAATCCACTTTTGCGATGTCTGTGAAAAATGATGCAATCTTCTCATCTTTAATCACTTTCGCATAAAAGGAATTGACAAGCTGTTCAATGTCTTTTCGGGTTTCCAATTTTTTCATAAGTCAAATTTAGTTTAAAATCAATTGAAAAATTCATTGGGGGAGTTGATAAATTTCATGAAAACAATATTTTATCTTTGCAAAATTGAAGAGGGTTTTTAACACAGCTATCAGTAAACAAAATTAAATTTAAACAATGGCAAGAGGATTCAGGCAAAAAATTCGCCAGAAAAATACGGAAAACAGTGGCTTTGGAAGCAATGCTTCCGGAAGGTTCATTAACAAAGACGGTTTTCCCAACGTCAAAAGAAGAGGAGTGAATGTTTTTAATAAGCTCAGCTGGTATCACACTATGCTGAATCTGTCATCGTTCCGTTTCTTGTCTTATTTGGTGATTGCTTATGTTGTTGTAAATCTTTGTTTTGCATTCATTTATTATCTGATTGGAGTAGAGCACCTTACAGGAATTGACAAAAGTGATCCGCTAAACGAATTTATTGATGTGTTTTTTTTCAGTTCTCAGACTTTTACTACTGTTGGATATGGAAGAATTGCTCCGGTAGGCTTTATGGCAAGTTTAGTAGCTACTTTTGAAGCTTTTTTAGGGTTGCTTACCTTTGCCATTGCAACAGGTTTGTTTTATGGGAGGTTTTCAAGACCTAGGGCATATTTAAGATTTTCAGACAATGCCGTTATTGCCCCTTTTCAGGATACGACCGCTTTGATGTTCAGGCTTGCTCCTTACAAGAATAATGCTCTATCGGATGCGGATGTAATTGTCTCAACGGCAATTGAAGTTATTGAAAATGGCGTTCCCAAAAGTAATTTTTACAGGTTGGAGATCCAGTTGAGTAAGATCAATACATTGGCATTGAACTGGACTATTGTCCATAAAATTGATGAAAACTCGCCATTTTATGGTTTTACGGAAGAAGACTTTAAAAATACGGACATTGAGATCATTATTCAGGTAAGAGCTTTTGATGAAGTTTTTTCCAATACGGTAGTGCAAAGGACTTCTTATGTTTCGGAGGAAATCATTTTCGGAGCTAAATTTGTTCCGATGTATTCTCCAAGTAAAGATAACCTGTCAACGATTCTTGATCTGGATAAAATAAATGAATATCAAAAAACAGAGCTTCCTTCTGCAATAGAAGTACAACAATAATGAATTTGGATTTTTATAAAAAACAGGCAATACAAAAGCAGAAAGAACATAAAAAATTCTTAGACGGATTAAAGAAAAAGCCGCCTAAAAATCTTGATTATATTGTTCAGGATACCCATGATGAAGTTTTTGAAAAAATAGACTGTTTGCAATGTGCGAACTGCTGCAAAACAACCGGGCCTTTGTATACTGAAAAGGATATTGAACGTATTGCTAAACATCTCCGGATGAAAACCGCCGACTTTGAGGCTAAATTTTTGCGTGTGGATGAGGATAATGATAAAGTGCTACAGAATCTTCCCTGCTTTTTTCTGAATGATGATAATACCTGTTCTATTTATGAGGTGAGGCCAAAAGCATGTAGAGAATATCCTCATACAGATCGTAAAAAGATCTACCAGATCAATAATCTGATGCTGAAAAATACCATTATTTGTCCTGCAGCCTACGAATTTGTAGAAAGTATGATGAAAAATATAAAGGCATAAATAAAAAAGCGTTGATTAATTCAACGCTTTCTCCTTTCACTTTTTACTTTTTTCCCATTTATAATCCCGGGAACAGGTTATATCAAAAAAGGCCGGGAATATTCCCAACCTTTATATTTTTTATACCACTCCTTGAGCTAACATTGCCTCTGCAACTTTCACGAATCCGGCGATATTGGCACCTTTTACGTAGTTTACATAGCCATCTTCCTCTTTTCCGTAGTCTCTACATGCTTTGTGGATTCCAATCATGATTTCTTTCAGTCTTGCATCTACCTCCTCAGATGTCCAGTTTAGACGGATTGAGTTTTGAGTCATTTCAAGACCAGAAGTCGCAACACCACCAGCATTAGAAGCTTTTCCTGGAGAGAACAATACTTTGTTGTCTAAGAAATAGTTAATAGCATCCAAAGTTGAAGGCATATTAGCTGCTTCAGTTACACAAACGCAACCGTTTCCTACCAATACTTTAGCATCTTCCAGATCCAGTTCGTTCTGAGTGGCAGAAGGGATAGCAACATCACACTTCACTTCCCAAGGACGTTTTCCGGCATGGAATTCTGCAGATGGGTATTTTTTAGCGTAATCTTCAGCTCTGTTGTTTCCTGAAGATCTTAATTCTAATAAGTAATCGATTTTTTCTCCGTCGATACCGTCTTTATCATAGATATATCCGTCCGGTCCGGAAATCGTTACCACTTTTCCTCCTAGTTCAGATACTTTTTTGATAACTCCCCAAGCTACGTTTCCGAAACCTGAAACCGTTACGATTTTATTTTTGAAATCCTGCCCGATCGTTTTAAGCATTTGCTCTGCGAAGTAAACAACACCATATCCTGTAGCTTCAGGACGGATCAGTGACCCCCCGTAAGCAAGACCCTTTCCTGTAAGAACTCCTGTAAATTCGTTTCTGATTTTTTTATACTGTCCGAATAAATATCCGATTTCTCTGGCTCCAACACCGATGTCTCCTGCAGGAACATCTGTTTCAGGGCCGATATGCTTGCACATTTCCGTCATGAAAGCCTGGCAAAAACGCATTACCTCCATATCAGATTTCCCTTGCGGATCGAAGTCTGAACCTCCTTTACCACCACCCATTGGAAGAGTAGTTAAAGAGTTTTTAAATACCTGCTCAAAAGCTAAGAATTTAAGAACGGAAAGGTTTACAGTCGGGTGAAAACGGATTCCTCCTTTATATGGTCCAATCGCAGAGTTCATTTGAATTCTGAAACCTCTGTTTACCTGAATTTCACCTTTGTCATCAACCCATGGAACTCTGAAAATGATTATTCTCTCAGCTTCAGCCATTCTCTCTAGCAACTTCATCCCTGTATATTCCTTTTTGGTCATAATAAACGGAATTACAGTTACAGCGACTTCTTTTACAGCTTGTAAAAATTCTGGTTCATTAGGGTTTTTTGCTTCAATCTTAGCAATAAACTCTTGGATTTTCTGGTCAATATTATATTGTTCCATATATTAAGGTTGAATATTATTGCCAACAAATTTAATTTTTTTTTCAAGATTCACAATACCTTGATTAAAGATTGTTAAAAATTTAATAATAATGTGTCGAAATATTATTAAAATGATAATTCTTGTTTAAATTTTATTAAAAATTAAATGTTATGTCTGAAATAATGCAATATTAAGAAATCATTAAATCTTAAAGCGGTACAAATTGTCTCCCGGAAAGTGATTTTACCTTCCCTAAAAGCTCTAACTCCAAAATAGTTGTCAAAATTTTATGACTGGGCTGGTTTATTTTATCAGCCAAATCATCCAAAGAAATTTGCGGATGAGAAGTAATTGCTTTATAGATTAATTCTTGATTTTCAGAAAGTTGTATGGTCGTTTCTGTGCTAGGAAATAATTCTTCTATTTTTTCTTTAGAAGAGTTAAAGCCTATTTGATTGATCAGATCCTGAATGGTAGATATGGCAGTTGCTTTATTCTGGAAAATAAGATGATTACATCCCTGACTAAATTTGTCAGTAATTTTTCCGGGAAGAGCAAAAACATCTCTGTTATAATTGTTGGCGAAAGTCGCTGTGCTAATAGAGCCTCCTCCAAAAGCGGTTTCTACAACAATTGTTGAAGGAGATACTCCTGCAATAATGCGGTTTCTCTGGATAAAATTTTCTCTGTCTGGTTTTCTTGATGAGTTGAATTCGGTAAAAAGAGCACCATTTTCCGATAAGATTTTATCAGAAAGGTTTCTATGGCTGGAAGGGTATAAGGTATGAAAGCCATGAGCAAGAACTGCTACAGTAGGAATTTTTTGGCGGATGGATTCTGCATGAACCTCTTTATCGGTACCTAATGCCAGTCCGCTTACAGAGATGAACTTGTGTTTTCTGGATTCTTCAAAAAAAGTCTCAATAAAGCTTTTTCCATACGAAGTTATTTTTCGTGTACCCACAATACTTACAGGATGCAGGGCAGGATTAATTTTTCCTTTTTGATACAGTATTGCAGGAGCATCTTCACATTCTTTTAATAGAAAAGGAAGCTGATCAAGATGACGGAGGTTGATTTGTATATTGTTGTTTTCGCAAAAGGAAATTTCTTTTTCAGCGAATTTAAGATGTTTTATATTCCCAATGTCTGAAATTGTTTTTCTCCCGATTCCTGTTATTTTCTGAAGTTCTTTTGATGGAGCTTTCCATACATTTTCTGCACTGCCAAAAACCCGGATCAGTTTTTGAAAATTAATATCACCGATATTAGAGCATTCTCTAAGGGCGATAGAAAAAAGATTTTCTTCCGTATCCATTTGTGTGTTATTTTATTCAAATGTAACGAAATATGAGCTATTTTTTTCTTAATTCTTCTAAATGTTCCCAGATATCATCATTTTTTTTGTAGGGTAAATCTAAAAAATCTTCAGGATGGTTTTCTTTATATTCCTGCCAAAGCTTATCATCTTTTTCGTTGTAATAATTAGGAAATTCCCAGATGTATTTCTTTTTTTTGTCACCCACTTGTTTGAATGTGTAGGCAAGTATCACTCCTACAATAGCACCGGAAAGATGCGCCTGCCACGAAATTTTACTGGGCTCCTCAAGATTGTAAAATAATTCTTCAGGTACCATTCCCCAAATTAAACTTCCGTAGTACAGAACCACAAGAAGTGAAATGGTTAGTAATTTCATGTTCCACTTAAATACACCACTGAAAAACAGGAAAAAAGCTAAAACATAAACAACGCCGCTGGCTCCGATTGTACAGGTGTACATATAATCTCCGGTTAAGATATCAATAGGAGGTAAGATCCAGAGGAGTAAGCCTGTAGAAACCCAACCTAAAATAAATACTTTGTTAGCTACTAAAGGATAAAACTGATATAACAGGAACATTAAAATAGCAATAGGAATAGAGTTTCCTACGATATGATCAATATTTCCGTGAAGTAGAGGAGAGGTTATAATTCCGACAAGTCCTTCCGGAAGAAGCGGAATGATGGCTCCGGTACAATTGGAAAAAAAGCCCATAGTTTGTAAAAGAAAGCCCAACCACATTGCGGATAGCATGAGTAGGGGATTTATAATTGCTTTTTTGTGGATGATATTCTTTAACATACTAAATGACTCTCAAATAAAAAGCCATTAATAAATTTCGGAAATTTTGTCGAAAAATTTTATTTATCTCCTTTTATTTTGACAAAAGAGACTGGTTTTTTAATTTTATAAAAATTTTGTCATTTATTTATTAAAAAAAATCAATAAGTAGAAGAGTGTGCTGAGGATAAAGGTATTTCTTTTGCTATTGTAATGCAGATAGAAATGTTGTATTTATTATGAGAAAGGTTTTGTCCGGAATTTCTGTTTTAATGGGAGCTTTAATTTCAGCACAGGAAATAAAAGATGTAAAGGAAGAAGAATTACCGGTTTTGGATACGGTAAAAGTATGGTCGGTTCAAGGGCAGAATACATTAATGCTGAATCAGGCTGCTTTTTCAAACTGGGTAGGCGGAGGAGCCAATAATGTAGGCTGGTTAGCCGGAGCAAATTATAATATTACCTATGAAAAAGATAAAGTACTATGGGAGAATATTATTATTTTAGGATTCGGACAAAATAACACAAAAGGAATAGGAACAAGAAAAACACAGGATGTCGTGAATATTTCTACCAATTTTGGAAAAGGATTTGCAGAACACTGGTATTTTTCGGGAGGAGCAAGTTTGCAGACTCAATTTGCTTCTGGGTATGAGGACGGGAATAATCCGTCGGCTGCCAAAATTTCAAGTTTTATGGCTCCGGGATATGTAAACCTAGGGGCAGGTATTACGTACAGACCCAATGATGATCTTACCGTAACACTTCGTCCTACCAATGCCAGATGGACCTTCGTTTTAGATCCTGATCTTCAGTATGCGGGTACTTATGGTTTAAAAAATGATGGTGATTCGTGTTTGTTTCAGTTTGGTTTCTTAGGTTCGGCGATTTACAAATTGAAAGTCATGGAGAATGTTAATTTGGTAAGCACAGGATCTGTCTTTTCCAACTATCTGGATCATCCGACAAGGCTTGTCCTTTCTTATAACGGTGTGCTGGGTATGAAAATTAACAAATATATTTCTGCAAATATCACATTGGATTTGCTGTATGATCATAATCAGATTCAAAAAACACAGCTAAAGCAAACTCTGGGTATTGGTTTTGCCTATAATATTGAAAAGGGAAAAAAGCGCTCAGATAAAAAAGATAATCGTTCTTGGAGAAGTGATTAAATGGTAATATAAAATAAAAAAACCTGTCATAAAGACAGGTTTTATATTTTGCGTAATAAGGAATTCTTATTCTGCTGCAGTTTCTTCTGCTGCCGGAGCTGCTCCTTCTTCTGCTACAACTTCTTCTTCATCTTCATCATCCATAGCTGCTGCACCACCTTTCATTGCATTTCTAGACATCTTAACAGCTACAACAACTGCGTTGTCAGGGTGCATGAAAGAATATCCTTCAGGCTTAAGACCTCCTACATAGATTTTGTTACCGATTCTTAAAGGAGTAACATCTACAACTACCTCATCAGGTAAGTTTGCAGGGATCGCTTTTACTTTCAGTTTTCTGAAAGACTGACGTAGAACACCACCAGCTACAACACCTTTTGAACGACCAGTAATTCTTACCGGAACTTCCATAATTACCGGCTTGTCATCAGCTAATTGGTAAAAGTCAGCGTGAAGAATTCTGTCAGTAATTGGGTGGAACTGAATATCCTGAAGAACTGCAGGGATTACCTGTCCGTCAACTTCAATAGATACCGTGTGTGCTTCAGGAGTGTAAACTAAACCTTTGAAAGCTTTCTCTTCAGCAGAGAAGTTTAAAGGAGCTGTTCCTCCATAAACAACACAAGGAACTAATTCAGCATCACGTAAAGCTTTTGTAGACTTTTTGCCCACGCTTTCTCTTTTTGTACCTTGAATTGTAATAGATTTCATTTATAAAAATTTAAAAAATTGTTTCTTTTTTTAATTTGCAAATGTCTGATTGTTAATTAAATAACAAACTTACTGCTGATAGATTGGTGCTCGTGAACCATCTTCATAACGTCTGCAAATAATGGGGCGCAAGATAGCACTTTTATTTTGGATGACAAATTATTTTTTACAGGAATTGAGTCAGTTACAATAACTTCCAACAATTTTGAGTTTTCAATATTCTCGTAAGCCTTTCCTGAAAGTACTCCGTGAGTTGCCATTGCTCTTACTGATTTTGCTCCTTTTTCGATAAGGATATCTGCAGCTTTGCAAAGTGTTCCTGCAGTATCGATCATATCGTCGATAAGGATAACGTTTTTACCCTCTACATCTCCGATAAGGAACATTTCTTCTACAACATTTGCCTTCTTTCTTTCTTTGTAAGCAATTACTACTTCAGCACCTAAATGTCCGGCGTAGTTTTTAGCTCTTTTTGCACCTCCCATATCCGGAGAAGCAATCGTAAGATTTTCTAAATTCAGGTCTCTGATATAATCTACGAAAATTGTAGAAGCATATAAGTGATCTACCGGAATTTCGAAGAACCCTTGAATCTGATCTGCATGAAGATCCATTGTCATTACTCTCGTTGCTCCTGCAGCGGTTAAAAGATTGGCAACCAATTTGGCACCGATAGGAGCTCTTGGTTTGTCTTTTCTGTCTTGTCTTGCAAGCCCGAAGTAAGGAAGTACTACTGTAATGCTTTTGGCAGAGGCTCTTTTCGCGGCATCAATCATCAAAAGAAGTTCTAAAAGATTGTCTGCTGGAGGGAATGTAGATCCGATTAAGAAAACTCTTCCTCCTCTTACGGATTCGTCCAAAACAGGTTCGAATTCTCCGTCGCTGAACTCCTGAAAGTTGATTTTTCCTAATTCCTGCCCATAATGTTGGGCAATTTTTTCTGCCAAGTCCTTGCTTGTCCTTGTACAAAATAGATAACTTAACTGATCGGCCATTTTTACTTTTTAAAGATTTTGCAAATTTAAAAAAAAACCACAAGATTTGCTCCTGTGGTTTCTAAGTTTTTATTTTACCAATTATTATGGGAATTTTACCCCCGAATATTTGTTAGGATCTACCTGTGGAAGAGTAGATTTATATTTCGCATTAATAGCTTTGATGAATTCATTTGCAACAACGGCGTATCCTCTACCTGTAAGGTGAACTCCGTCTAATGAGAAGGTTCCTCCCGTTACAAAGGTTGCAGTATATCTAACACCGTTCCAGACGATTCCAGATTTAGAATTTAATTCTATCATTTTTGCATTCATGTCAACAAATGCTAAGTTTTTGGAATCTGCCACACTTTTTATAGTGGCGTTAAATGCTGCAGTAGCTGTTAAAACTTCTTCAACTTCTCCATTCACACCGTTAAACTTACCTCTTAATACGTGCTTATCTTCTAAAGGATAAGTAGTCCCATATTTATCAAAAGGCGCAATGGCTAATGGAGAACTTGGAGTAGTTCCTAAAACAGAGCTTGTAGTAAGGGGGATTAAGTCTTGATCAGTACTATGTCTTGCCTGGCCATATAATTGTCCCATTAGACCGGCTTGTTGGACGGGAACTCCTGCAGATACCAATGCTGTAGTTATTTGTGCCGATAAGTTTGTTAAAGACTCGTCTTTTAATAGAACAAGATTACCTTGAGTTTTTGATAATAACTGGATTCTGCTTCCTTGTCCTAATGCTGTTAAAATTTGTTTTAATGGCCCAAAAACCTGTGTATTAAGGGCATCTATATTTGCATTTTGATTAGATGGGCTTCCAGTCGGTGCTGTATTAAATCTTTCTGGTGGGATTGGATTGTATGGAACTCGGGTAAAAAACGGAATTGAAGTTACATTTGGAATATTGGCTACGATCCCCTTTCTTGTAGTTCCATTTGGGAATAATGTATTTACTAATGCAGTATAAGTAGAGTTAAAGCCTACTCCAACACTTCCGTCTACAGGTGTTATAGGATTGCTTCCGTCACCTCCGCTGGTTGCATACCCTAAAACATCATTATTTCCAATCCACAATGATAAAAAGGTTGGATTTTGGGCTAAAGCATCAGCAACAACTGAAGTGGAAGAGGAAGATGCAAATCTAACAAAATAAGGATTCGCTGTTGCAGGTAGTCCTGCCGGATTTCCATATCCCGGTGCCAATAAATGTGCAACTTTAGCTCCAGGCACGCCCATATTCTGATATGGTCCAGCGCTATATATATTGGCTAAAGTAGTGGTTCCGGTACCTGGAGCATCAACTGGTGCTAATGAGCCGGCAACTACTGCAAGTATTTTTTTATTAGGTATACCAGCAGAGGGAATTCCTCCAAGATTATCGGCCATTAGAGGCTGTTTGAATTCACCACCTCCGGCTAATTTCATTTGTTGAGCAATCATGGAAGGGTAAGATTCATTTTGTCCGTCAATATACAAAGCATTATCTCTATATCCTGATGTTAATGAATTTCCCAAAGAAACATATTTAGAGAAATTCGCTTCTCCGGCTGTTACAGGAATATCCTTTACATCTGTATCAAAATCATCTTCGCAGCTTGTTGTGAAAAGAAGTGCGGAAATAGCGAACGTTGAAATTATAATTTTTTTCATAGTCTTTCAATTAAAAAGGGTTGTAAGATAAACCTAGACCTAAATAGAATGCGGTTGCTTTTGCCTGTCCGTAGAAGCCAAGATTAGCATTGTTTACATTTCTTGACTGTGGCATTGCATAGCCTCCAGCAACATCAACTCCAAATTGTTTTAATTTGAATCCAACCCCACCTGTCACAACATAAGTGTTGAATGATGGTGTTTCCGGAATGAAGTGGTCATCAGAATAAGGAGATTCATCATAATATGCACCCAAACGACCGTAGATCATATTCGTAAAAGCGTACTGAGTTCCCAGTCTGAACGTTTTGGAATTTCTAAAGTTTTTAGGAGAAACCGAAACAGTTGGGTCAGCCTGATTTCCGATTGGAGCTGTTGCAAAATCCAACGTCAGCTGGCTGTATCTTTCCCATCCGTGGTAATTGAAATCTGCGGAAACTAGCCATTTCGGAGTGATCTTATAAGTTAAACCGATTGTGTATTCCTCTACTAAAGGTAAGGTTGCTGTAAAGCCATCTGTTCTTTTTGCAGCATCCAGTCCTAGTAAAGGATAGATAGAAGCTGATGGGAATTCAAAGGTTGCTGTTCCGTGTTTTGCTTTCATATCAACAGGAGAGCGGTAAGCAATACTTACGTCCAATTTTGGGTCAGGTCTGAAATAGAACCCGAATCCGAAACCGTGTCCGGTTGCTTTTTTATCCTTAATATTAATTTGCCCGCCAAATTGTGTAATGGCTTTATCCCAGTCTACTTGTCCTCTTGCATAAATATAGCTTGCTCCAAAAGCTAACCAGTCGTTAAATTTGTACGAAACCATGGGCTGAAAATAGAAGCTTTTCAGTTCAAGTTTTTGAACCATTTCTTTTCCTTCCCAGTCATTTGGCCATTCTATAGTACTTCCAAAAGGAGTTGTGAAACTAAAGCCTACGGACAGTTTTTCTATTGGTTTGTAAGTGATAGCAGCATAAAGAGGGGTTCCCATCGGGTTGTCCGTTTGCGTGCTTTGTAATGTATTCAGATTTTGAAAAGTCACTTTGTTGCTTGCTCCAAATGCTCCGGCAACTATACTTAGTTTTGAAGGAATGAAAGACATTCCTGCGGGATTGAAAAATGCAACACTTGCATCTTCAGCATGGGCACTGGTGTGTGCCATGGCCAATTGCTTTACCCCCTGCAAAGAAACTCTAAATCCCCCTGCATAGGATAGAACGCCTGCCAATAAAGCGGTTGATACTAATATTTTTTTCATAGACTATTATTATATAACCCAAATATAAAATTATTTTACTTACGTCTGTTAATATTTCTTAATTATTTAAACAATATGCCAAAAGAAAACTATGTTTAAAATAATATGTGCTGCTTAACGATATGTAATCTTTTGCTTTTTAGTGTTTTGTAAATGGTTTTATTCTTTAGATTGAATTAAGTTTAAAATTAAACAAATACTGATTTTAATATTTACTATTTTTAGAATCGGATAAAAATAAAAATCTATAAATTTGCAAGAATAAATAATTGTTATATGAGTTGTGGATGTAAAACATCCGGCGATTCTGCGCATTCGTGTGGTCCTAAAAAAACCGCGAATGGTTGTGAAAATGTAAATACCTGTGGTAATAGTTATAAATTAAGTGTTTTCGATTGGTTATCTAATATACAGAACCCGGCATCTAATAGGTGTGATTTTGTTGAAGTTAGATTTAAAAATGATAGAAAATCGTTTTATAAAAATGTAAATAATATCCCTTTACATATAGGTAGTGTAGTCACAGTAGAATCTAGTCCCGGACACGATATAGGTGTGGTAAGCCTCACCGGAGAATTGGTTAAGATTCAGATGAAAAAGAAAAAAGTTTCTGAAGAATCTGCACTTAAAATATACAGACAGTCAAACCAAAAAGATATTGAAGTTTGGCAGGAAGTAAGAAAAAAAGAAGATAGCGTAAAGATAGAAGCAAGAAAGATTGCTCAAAGACTGGGACTTGAAATGAAAGTTACAGACGTTGAATATCAGGGAGATGCTTCAAAGGTTACGTTTTATTATACAGCGGATAATAGAGTCGATTTTAGGCAGTTGATCAAAGATTATGCAGGGGCTTTCAGAACTAAAATTGACATGAAGCAGATTGGCTTCAGACAGGAAGCTGCAAAAGTAGGCGGAATTGGCTCGTGCGGAAGAGAACTGTGCTGTTCGACCTGGCTTACTGATTTCAGATCGGTAAATACAAATGTTGCCAGATATCAGCAGCTTAGTATCAATCCTCAGAAATTAGCAGGGCAATGCGGAAAGCTGAAATGTTGTCTTAACTATGAATTAGACAGCTATCTTGATGCATTAAGCAATTTTCCGTCGTCATCTACTACATTAGATACAGAGAAAGGGAGAGCGTTTTGTATTAAAATTGACGTTTTCAAAAAGAAAATGTGGTTTGCCTACGTTGAAAATTCTATTGCCTGGTATGATTTCGATATCGATCTGGTAAAGAAATTAATCTCTAAAAATAAAAGAGGCGAAAAAACACTGCCGCTTGAAGATCTGAAACAGCCTGAAACTTCAATGAAAAGTATTGATTTGATTCAGGAAAATAATGTAGATCGATTCGAGAAGAAAAATAAGGGGAACAGCAGGCATAAAAATCAGAACCGATCAAACGCTAGCAATCAAAACAATCAAAATCAGCAAGGGCAGGGTCAGAAAAGACCGAATAATAAGCCTGAAAGACAAGATCGTGATCGTTCCGAAAAATCTGAAAGACAGCAGAATTCTAATGCGAACAACCAGCCAAGGCAGCCGAAAAATCAGCAGCCAAAACCTCAGTTGGAAAAAGTAGCAGCACCAAATTCTGATGCAGAGAAAAAGCCGAACCCGAATAAGAAAAAATTCAAAAAGAAATTTCCTCCCAAAAAAGATAACAATGCGTAAAATTTTAGGATTATTAGCTTTTATTTTTCTGTTTAGTTGTAATTCTTCGGGAGAAGATGTTATCATGAATTCTGTTAATAATAAATGGGGTAAAAAGCAGGAGCAGAAATTTAATCTGGAAATTTCAGATCCGCAAAATCCTAAAAATATTATTTTTGTGGTAAGGAATAATAATGAGTATCCATACAGTAATATCAGATTTATTGTGAATTTTACCAACCTTCAAAACAAGAAAAAAGACGTGGATACGTTGAATTATGTACTGGCCAAACCCAATGGAGAATGGCTTGGTACAGGTTTTGGTGATACGAAGGAAATCTTTTTCCAATATAAACTGAACTATAAGTTTCCGGAAAAAGGGAAATATGAAATTGGAGTAATTCAGGCTATGAGAAATGATAATCTCCCTGGAATAGAGGATCTTGGAGTGAAAATAGAAACGGCTAAACCGTAATCATACATGGAAGAAAATAAACAAAACAATGGAAGTAAAGGAAAAACATTTCCTCTTCCACCTAAAAAAAAGAAAGACACTACTTGGAAAAAGTGGGTGAAAGTAATCTGGATAGGATTAGTTGTCGTTGTTTTAGGAATTTCAGGACTTTTCTTTGCTGTATCTCAAGGGTTTTTGGGAGAAATGCCGGATGTAAAGGAACTTGAAAATCCTAACATATATGTAGCATCTGAAATTATTTCTTCAGACGGAGTTGTTTTAGGTAAATTTGAAAAAGAAAAAACACAGCCGGTTTTTTATAAGGATCTCCCTCCGTTTTTGGTGTATGCATTACAGGCAAAAGAGGATGAGCGTTTTAAAGAACACTCCGGAATTGATTTAAAATCTATTTTAAGAGCTATAAGATATGGTGGTGACAGAGGTGGAGGTTCTACAATTACTCAACAGTTGGCCAAACTTCTATTTACAAAAGAACCTTCTAGAAATCCTATACTAAGAGCTGTTCAAAAGCTGAAAGAATGGGTAGTTGCAGTAAGTTTGGAGAAAAGATATACTAAAGAAGAGATTGTAACGCTGTATTTCAATAAGTTTGACTTTTTATATAATGCCAATGGAATTGAAATGGCTTCAAAAGTTTATTTTAATAAAAAAACTTCTGAACTTACACTTCCGGAAGCTGCTGTTTTTGTTGCAATGCTAGAAGCACCAAAAGCAAATAACCCAATGAAAAATCCTGAAAGAGCAAAGAGAAGAAGAGATGTAGTACTTTCTCAGATGCTGGAAACAGGTTATATTGATAAAGAAACTTATGATAAAGCGATAGAGACTCCTATTACCGTAGATTTCCATCCTATCAAAGATATTACAGAAGGATATTCTGCCTACTACAAACATTATCTTAGAAAAGAGATCAATCAGTATCTTGACGATTATGAAAAAGAGACCGGCAAAAAGTTAAATCTTTACAGAGATGGTCTTAAAATATATGTGACGCTTGATTCTAAGATGCAGAAATATGCGGAAGAATCAATTAAAGAACACTTAACGGATCTTCAGAAGAGATTTGATGCTGAACAAAGAGGAAGAAAAGACAGGCCTTTCTATTATCTTAATAGTACGCAGATTAATGATTTGATGGTTCAGGCGATGAAAAGAACGGGAAGATATAAACTGCTGAAAGCAGATGGTCTTTCAGATGAGGCCATTATAGCAGAATTTAAAAAACCTGTTAAAACATCCCGTTTTACCTGGGCTGGAGAAGAAGAAGTGGAAATGTCTCCTTGGGATTCTATCAAATGGCACAAACAGATTGCTCAGGCAGGTTTGATGTCTGTGGTTCCTGGAACCGGAGAAATTAAAGCATGGGTAGGAGGTATTGATTGGCAACATTTCCAGTATGACCATATTAAACAAGGGAAAAGACAGGTTGGGTCTACATTTAAGCCTTTCGTATATGCAACTGCAATCATGAAATTAGGCTTAACACCATGTTCTACGATCTCTAATGCAAGTTTCAACAAAGGAAGCTATCACGTTCCGGGAAGAGGAGGGATGCTTACCTTGAAAGATGCTTTGGCGCATTCTCAAAACCCGGTTGCACTACGTTTGGCTGAAATGACAGGGACACAAAGTGTAATACAAACGGCAAGAGATTTAGGGGTTACTGAAGAAATCTCAACCAGCTTACCAATGGCATTAGGAGCTTCGGATATTACCATTTACGAAATGGTAGGAGCATACAGTACTTTCGCGAATTACGGAAATTACAACAAACCGGAAATGATCTGGAGAATAGAAGATGCAAACGGTAGAGTAATCAAAGAAGTAAATGTAGAGCCAAAAGAAGTAATGAATCCTTTATATGCCTATACAATGATCGAATTGATGAAAGGGGTTGCGCAGTATGGTACCGCTTCTGGAGAACTAGGAAGAAAAGGGATTTCGAAAGATGTTGAAATTGCGGGAAAAACAGGGACAACCCAGAATAACTCCGATGGTTGGTTTATGGGGATCACTCCGAAACTGGCAACAGGAGCTTGGGTAGGATGGGAAGACAGAGCAACTCACTTCTTCGGAACGGGAGAAGGGCAGGGAGCAAAAATGGCACTCCCTATTTGGGCGATCTATATGAAGAAAGTATGGGCGGATAAAAGTTTAGGAATTTCTCCTCAGGATAAATTTGTAAAACCTTCAGAATGGAAAGACGGATGTTCTAACCTTAAAGGATTAGGAAGTGGGTACGGTGATGACGGCGGACTGCAAACCCTGGATGAAATCAAAAATCCGAGACCTGCGGAACCTTCTCCGAAAAAGAATCCTGAAAAGAAAGATGAGAATGTAAATGAAAATCTCAATAAAGGAGAAGAAATTGATTTTAATAATAAATAGATAATTTAGATAAAGCCTTCCGGAAATGGGAGGCTTTTTTGTAATCAAATTAATACCTTTGATGTATGAATCTTACCAATATAAAACAGCCGTTTACAGAGATTTTTCCAGGAGATTTTTCAGGAAATCCGATGCAGAGAATGACACCTAAAGTGTTGTTCTCAACAGTTGTGCCTGTAGAATTTAAAAATCCTAAACTTATTATTTTTAATGAAAAACTATCTGAAGAAATAGGATTGGGAAGATACGAGGAAAAAGATCTCGGCTTTTTGGTGGGAAATCATTTACCAGATAATATTAAACCCTACTCAACGGCTTATGCTGGACACCAGTTTGGAAACTGGGCAGGACAGCTGGGAGATGGCAGAGCAATTTATGCGGGAGAAATTGAAAGTCCGTCCGGAAAAAAAACTGAAATACAATGGAAAGGTGCCGGTGCAACACCTTATTCCAGACATGCAGACGGAAGAGCAGTACTCAGATCCTCTGTTCGTGAATATCTGATGAGTGAAGCAATGTATCATTTGGGTGTTCCTACAACAAGAGCGCTAAGTTTGAGCCTTACAGGGGAAAATGTGGTAAGAGATATCTTATATAGTGGAAATCCTCAAGAAGAAAAAGGAGCGGTAGTTATAAGAACCGCAGAAAGTTTTTTAAGGTTTGGGCATTTTGAATTATTATCTGCTCAGCAGGAATATAAAACATTGCAGGAGCTTCTGGATTTTACCATAAAAAATTATTTTCCTGAAATTCAGTCTGAAGGAAACCAAAAGTATAAGGACTTTTTTGAGAATGTAGCGGAAAGAACCGCAGACCTTATGGTAGAATGGTTTAGAGTTGGTTTCGTACATGGAGTAATGAATACGGATAATATGTCAATTCTTGGGCTTACGATAGACTATGGCCCGTTTTCAATGATGGATGAATATGATCTGAATTTCACTTCCAACACCACTGATCTTCCGGGAAGAAGATATGCATTTGGAAAACAAGGGCAGATTGCTCAATGGAATCTTTGGCAGCTGGCCAATGCGCTCCATCCCACTATAAAAGATGAAAAGTTTTTAGAAGGTACCCTGAATAAATTCGGAGATTACTTTTGGAAGAGACACGACAAGATGTTGTGTAATAAATTTGGATTTGATGAATTATGGGAAAGTGATGAAGAGTTTCTTATCAATTGGCAGGGCTTGATGCAGGAATTTCAGCTTGATTATACACTTTTCTTCAATCTCTTGGAAAAGGTAGGACATTACGACCTGAAAGATGAATTTGAAAGAATTTCATATACTGTATTGGACGATAAAGCTTTTTCAAAAATTAAAAATTTCATCAGCCAATATGAATTGAGAATTCAAAAAAACAAAATTTCAAGAGATGAGTCTTTAGCATTAATGCGAAAAAGCAATCCTAAATTCACGTTGAGAAATTACCTTCTTTACGAATGTATTGAAGAAATTGAAAAAGGAGAAACTGCTTTGCTTGAAAAATTAATCATAGCATTGGAAAATCCTTATGAGGAAAAATTCCCCGAATTTTCAGCGAAAAGACCAACAAAATATGATGATGTGTCGGGTTGTTCTATGTTGTCCTGCAGTTCTTAATGACTCAGATTATAAGCTTACATTGTTTAAATTGATGAGAATGTAAAAATAGTTAGCCAATTCAGATTGTGTTTTTTTATTTTTGCAAAAATTTTAACAGTGTCCATACAATCAAAACTTTATAGTTTTTTTAAAATAGTTTTTCCTTCCACTTTTACAGAACTGGGTATTTTCCTTTTCTTTCTGTGTGTTTATGGGATTTTAGGATCTTATATAGCGTTGAATTATACCATTATTTTTGATGACAGAATTCCCTGGGATGCCTATTTTAGTTTTGACAATCGGTCTATCGTGATGACAGGGGGAAGCTTTGAACGTCACCCATTGTCCTATTATTTTTTTAATTGGCTGCGTGAACTTGCTTTTCTTTTTTCGGATGGAAAGAAAGATGACACTTTCAGATTGGTTTTAGCCTGGATGAGCAATCTGATGGTGAGCTTGAGCATTGTACAGATTTTTAAATATTTAAAAAATATTATCCAGCTTCCATTATTGATCAACCTTTTACTGGTTGCTTTCTTTTCTGTATTTTCTACAGCTATTCTGCTCTCTTTTACTCCTGAAAACTTTACCTATACACTGTTTTTATTAGTGCTTTTCAATTATTATGCAGCGACAAGGCTTAAAAATGAGAGAAAAATCTCTCCACTGGCATTGGTTGCGGCTGGTGTTACTATTGGAGGGCTTACCATCACGAATCTGGTAAAGGTTTTTATTCCTGTATTTTTTGAAAAGAATTTGTTTAAAAGCTGGAAAAAACTTCTTGATGCTTTTATAAGAGGCTTGGTAACAGTGATTTGTTTTGTTTTGCTTTATCTAAACAGAATTGAATTTAAATATGAAAATATTTTTTCCAAAACCAGCAGTCAGTATGAGAAGTTTTCGAATGCTGAGCCTGCTTCAGTTTGGGATATGATCGTTTCTTTCTTTTTTGGGGGTAATATGCTTTTTCCGGGCTTTATCATCAGAGATAAGCATAATATGAAAGGTTTTCATTATAAAGGCTTGTTTATGGATGTGTATTCATCCCCGATATCCTATTTATTTGTCTTTACTGTTTTGGGACTTCTGGTGTGGAGTTATTGTAAAAATTTTAAAAATAAATTTGTTCAGATTATTGTAATTTCTTTTGTTATAGATATTATCATACACTGCTTTATGAGATTTGGACTCCATACTTCCTATATCTATGGAGGTCATTTTGTTTTTGTGTATGTTTTGTTGCTGGGATGGCTTTTCTACGCCTACAAATCCTCTCCGAAAATGATGTCATTGCTTACGGCAATTATGAGCGTACTGCTGGTTTATCTCGGGTATAATAACTATTTAAGAATGGAAGAATTTTTTGACTTTCTGAATCAATTTTATCAATAAAAAAAAGCTGAGAAATTTCTCAGCTTTTATGTTTTCATGTACTTAATTATTTAGCTTCTGCACAGAAAATTCTGTATTGTACAGCAACGGCAGATTTGAAATATTCTTTTATTTTAGAAAGATCGGAAGCGGCACTTTGCTTACTGAAATAACTTCCGGCTAAAATTTTATAATTAGGTCGTAAAGAAGCGTCTGTTTCCACTTTTAAATTCGGAAATCTCTTTCTGAAATAAGTTTTGATTTCGTTGGCTTCATCATTACTTTTTACGGTAGTGATTTGTATTTTGTACCCTAAAATTCTAGGGTTCTTTCTGCAGATTTCAGCATTCGTAAGTTCCCTGTTGGGAACCAGAATTTTTGTTGGTCTTGATGGGGTATCATCATCTATAACGTTAGAAGATTTACCGTAAGAAACCTTAGAACATTTATCTTCCAGGTTCGTCAATGCATCATTCACTCTGGGATCCATACTCATAATAAGCTCTGTACCGGATAAAGTATCTTTTTTTACAACCTGTTGTGCATCAATATTATAAAAACTAAGCAGGGATAATATCGAAAATAATTTGATCAAATTTTTCATTTAAAAGTTGTTTCAGCAAATTTATACAAATAAAAAATTATACCAAACTGAGTTATTTAGAATCAATACAAATTAAACTGAAATGATATTTTCCCCTTTCTATATGCCGTTAAATTTCTGTTAAATATATTATTTTTGCGGAATTGATTGAATGTTCAATATTTTACTAACATAAGATAATTTAAATGATTAGTTGGAGAAAGCATTATAAACAAACGTTGGTTGCAATAGGCTTATTGTTATCAACCAGTGCTTCAATTTACGGGCAAGACGGCGATCCTAAAAACGGAGAGAAACTTTTCAAAGCGAATTGTACTGCATGTCACGCGCTAGACAAACAAGTTGTAGGTCCACCTTTGAAAGGAGTGGTAGAACGAGTTAAGACGGAAGGCGGCAAAGATACAGAGTGGCTTCACAAGTGGATCAAAAACAACAAGGAAGTCAGAGAATCTGGCGATAAATACGCCAATGAGATTTTTGAAAAATTTAATAAGACTGAGATGCAGCTCTTTCCAAATCTTTCTGATAAGGATATTGATGACATCTTAGCATACACAACTAATCCTCCGGCTCCGGAGCCTGCAGCTGATAAAAAAACAGCAACACAAGGTGCGGAAGCAACAGCAGCTCCTGCGAGCAATACAACAACAAACGTTGTAATCATTTCCCTTTTAGCAATAGCAGCTTTATTAGTTTGGATTTTAGTAAAACTAAGACAGCTTGTGAAACTAGGTCAGTCTGAAGACTTGGCAGGGCTAAACGAAACAAGAGTAAAATCTTTCAGCGAAGTTTATAAAAAATACCATTATGTAGGTAAGGGGTTGATCGCGATCCTTGCTTTATTGGCTACTTATGGTGTTTGGAACTGGATTATGTGGATTGGGGTTTATAAAGGATATAAGCCAGAACAACCAATTTACTTCTCTCACAAAATTCACGCAGGAGAACAGAAAATCGACTGTCAGCTTTGTCACTCAAGTGCTAAATATGGTAAAGTATCTGAGATTCCTTCTATGAACGTTTGTATGAACTGCCACAAAGCAATTGGTGAATACAACGCGGAACATTATATGGAGCCTGGAAAAGATAAAGCGTTCTATGACGGAGAAATCCAGAAAATTTATGCTGCAACAGGTTGGGATCCGGTAAAACAACAATATACAGGGAAAACTCAGCCGGTTGAATGGACAAGAATCCACAACATGCCAGACTTTGTTTACTTCAACCACTCTCAGCACGTAGTAGCAGGTGAACAAGCGATTATCAATTCTTTCAACAAAAAGAATCCTACGAACAAAATTGATGTTGTTTGTAAAGCTTGTCACGGTAAGATTGATACAATGAATGTTGTTCAGATGGCTAACGATTTCACTATGGGATGGTGTATCGAGTGTCACAGAACTACTGAGGTTGATATGAACAACGGTTATAATAAAGAATACTTCAAAAATCTACATGACAAATTGAAAAAACAATACCCTAAAGACGGTGGTAAGATTACTGTAGATGCAATTGGAGGTCTTGAGTGTGGTAAATGTCATTATTAATAACTAAAAATTAGAAGTATAAATGGCTTCAAACAAAATACAATTTAGAAGTATTCACGAACTTAAAGATCCGGCTTTAAACAATAAGCTGGCTCAGAAAGAGTTCCAGGAAGAAATTCCTGTAGAAGATTTCCTTGGAGATGCGGAACAGAACGGTTCCAGTACTTCAAGAAGAGATTTCTTAAAATTATTAGGTTTCTCTACAGCAGCGGTAACATTGGCTGCCTGTGAAGCTCCGGTAATTAAAACGATTCCTTACGTGGTAAAACCACATGATATTATTCCGGGGGTTCCAAATTATTACGCTTCAACATATTTCGACGGTTTTGACTTTGCTAGTGTTTTAGTAAAAACCAGAGAAGGAAGACCTATCAAAATTGAGCCGAATCCAGCTGCTGGCGATTTAGGAAAAACAAATGCAAGAGCTCAGGCGAGTGTACTTTCTCTTTATGATAATGATAAAGTAAAGCAACCTAAATTTGAAGGAAAAGACGAGACTTTCGATAAAGTAGACAGTTTTGTAATTAAAGGGTTGGAAGAAGCGAAAGCTGCAGGTAAAAGAATTGTGTTATTGTCACATTCTTTTGCATCCCCTACTTTCAAAAAATTATTTGCTGAATTCAAAGCAAAATATCCTACAGCAGAATTGGTAACTTATGATGCTTTCCCTTATGCTGCAGCATTAGACGCAGCTCAGGAAGTATTCGGAACAAGAGCATTACCTGTTTACGATCTTAAAGGAACTGAATTGGTAGTTGGTTTCCACGCTGATTTCTTAGGAGATTATAATGCAGGAAGCTTAGAAACTTCTTACGCAGCAGCAAGAAAGCCGGGACCAAACATGTTAAGACACATTCAGGTAGAATCTAACATGTCTTTAACGGGTGCTAATGCTGACGAAAGAATCAGATTAAAGCCAAGCGCAGTGAACAAAACTTTGGTTGAAGTTTACAATGCAATCGTTGGTGGTGGTTCATCAGATAAAACGGCTAACGAAATCGCTAAAGAATTACAGGCAAAAGGCAGTAAAGCTGTTGTTTTTGCTGATGGTTCTAAAGGTGCTCAGGTTTTAGCTCACTTAATTAACCAAAAATTAGGTTCAGTTGCTTTCACAGGTAAAGCGAACTTCCTAAAAGATTTTGATAAAGCAAGATTCCAGGAATTCCTTGGATGGGTAAACGCTGGGCAGGTTGGTGTATTGATCGCTAACAATGTTGACCCGATTTATTCTTATCATAAAGGAGAAGATTTCAAAAAATCTTTAACTAAAGTTCCTTATGTAATCGCAGTTGCTGATAAGAAAAATGAAATGTACAAAGCAGCTAAGGCTGTTATTCCAGTTGCTAACTGGTTAGAGTCTTGGGGAGATATAGAGCCTCAGACAGGTGTATATTCATTAATGCAGCCAACAATCCAGAAAATTTACAAATCAAGACAGATTGAAGAGTCTTTATTGGTTTGGAAAAATGGTAAAAACAATGCTGCTAATAATTATTATGATTATTTAAAAGCGAATGCTTCTTCTATTTTAGGAGGAACTTCTTTCAACAAAGCTTTATATAATGGGATCAACGTATCTCCAAATGCTACGACCTTGTCTTATGCAGGAGGAAACGCTGCTCAGGCCGTTGCTGAATTGAATGGTTTCAAAGCTTCTGATTTAGAATTGGTATTGTATACTAAGACTTCTATGGGAGATGGTACTCAGGCAAACAACCCTTGGTTGCAAGAATTACCGGATCCACTGACAAGAATGTCTTGGGATAACTACTTGACAATTTCTCCGAAAGATGCAGAAAGATTAGGTATTGATAACGATCTTAACGCGAGAATGCAGTTAGATGGTTCTATCGTAAACCTTACTGTAAATGGAGTAACAATAAAAGACGTTCCTGTATTCATCCAACCGGGACAAGCTGACGGATCTGTAGGTCTTGCATTGGGTTATGGAAAGAAAAACTCGGGAGCTACTGCTGAAACAGGTGTAAACGCTTATCCTTTATTTGACGGTTCTAACTTAGTTGTTTCTAACGCTAAGATTGAAAAAACAGGAGAAGATCACGAATTTGCAGGTATTCAGCTTCAAAATACATTAATGGGACGTTATGAAATTGCTAAAGAAGTTCCTTTGGCTGATTACTTAAACGTAGCATTTGATGATGAACACAATGGATGGAATAAACCATTGGAATATCATACCATCAGTGGAGCACTTCCTGCAAGAAAAATTGATCTTTGGGATGCTTTCGATGATACAGACGGACCTCACTTTAACTTATCAATCGACTTGAATTCTTGTACAGGTTGTGGAGCATGTATTATTGCTTGTCAGGCTGAGAACAACGTTCCTGTTGTAGGAAAAGATGAGATCAGAATGTCTAGAGATATGTACTGGTTAAGAATTGATCGTTACTATTCTGCTAAACAAAAAGTGGAAGTTTATGAAGGATTAAAAGATGGATTGGCTGTTCCTGAATTATATGGAACTGCATTCAACAAAGAAGGAGGTGCCCTAAACCATCCTGCTGAAAATCCGGATGTAATTTTCCAACCGGTAATGTGTCAGCACTGTAACCACGCTCCATGTGAAACTGTATGTCCGGTTGCGGCTACTTCACACGGTAAGCAAGGTCAAAATCATATGGCATATAACAGATGTATTGGTACAAGATATTGTGCGAACAACTGTCCATATAAAGTAAGACGTTTCAACTGGTTTACATACAACCTAAACGACAAGTTCGATTTCAACATGAACAACGATTTAGGAAGAATGGTATTAAATCCAGATGTAGTTGTAAGAACGAGAGGGGTAATGGAGAAATGCTCTATGTGTATCCAAATGACTCAGGCAACTATTCTTGAAGCGAAGAAAGAAGGAAGAAAAGTGAAAGCTGGAGAATTCCAAACAGCTTGTTCTAAGGCTTGTTCTACAGGAGCAATGACGTTTGGAGACATGAATGACAAAGAATCTGAAGTAAGAGAATTGTACTCTAGCAACAGAAGATATTATTTACTTGAAGAGATCGGAACAAAACCAAATGTGTTCTATCACACTAAAGTAAGAAACAGAGTAGAAAAATAAAGTTTAAATAATAAATAGGTAAAAAATGTCAGGACATTACGAAGCTCCGATAAGGGAACCTCTAATTATTGGTCACAAAACTTATCACGATATCACAGAAGATATTGCACGACCTATCGAAGAAAGAGCAGGTAAATTATGGTGGATCTCATTATATGCAGCCTTGGTTCTATTCATCTATGGATTCGGATGTATCGCTTATACTATCGGAACAGGTATTGGAGCATGGGGGCTTAACAGAACTATTAACTGGGGTTGGGATATCACCAACTTCGTATGGTGGGTAGGTATTGGTCACGCCGGAACCCTAATCTCAGCAGTATTATTATTATTTAGACAGAGATGGAGAATGTCTGTAAACAGATCTGCAGAGGCAATGACGATCTTTGCGGTTGTACAGGCGGCAATCTTCCCGGTAATTCACATGGGTAGAGTTTGGGTAGGATATTGGGTATTCCCTTTACCAAACCAGTTCGGTTCTCTTTGGGGGAACTTTAACTCTCCGCTACTTTGGGACGTATTTGCGATCTCTACGTATTTCTCAGTATCAACTGTATTCTGGTTCATGGGACTAATCCCTGACTTTGCAATGATCAGAGATAGAGCTAAAACTCCTTGGACTAAGAAAATTTATACATTCCTTGCATTCGGATGGGGTGGTAAAGCAAAACACTGGCAAAGATTCGAAGAACTTTCTTTGGTTCTTGCAGGTTTGGCAACTCCACTTGTATTCTCAGTACACACTACCGTATCCTTCGACTTCGCGACTTCAGTAATTAAAGGGTGGCACTCTACAATCTATCCTCCTTACTTCGTTGCTGGTGCGATCTTCTCAGGATTTGCAATGGTACAAACACTATTGTTGGTAGCTAGAAAAGTGTGTCACTTAGAAGAGTATATTACAATGTATCATATTGAAATTATGAACATCGTAATTATCTTAACTGGTGGTATGGTAACTGTAGCTTATGCAACTGAATATTTCATCGGATGGTATTCTGGATCTAGATTCGAAGACTTTACGTATCTTTCTCCGGGTGCTGCAGTAGGTCCTTACTGGTGGGCTTTCTGGTCACTAATCATCTGTAACCTTGTTGTTCCTGCTTCTTTCTGGTTCAAGAGACTAAGAACGAACATTATCTGGACATTCATCGTTGCATTGATCATCAACATCGGTATGTGGTTCGAGCGTTTTGATATCATCGTTATCAACCTTTCTAGAGACTACTTACCAGGATCTTGGACAATGTTTAAGCCAACGATCATTGATGTGGGTGTATACTTAGGAACAATCGGGTTCTTCTCTGTATTATTCTTATTATATGCAAGAACATTCCCTGTAATTGCACAGGCTGAATTAAAATCGATTTTGAAAATCTCAGGTGAAACTTATAAAGCAAAAGAAGGAGATGAGCACCACTAAAATTGTATACGGACTTTATGCTGACGACGACGATTTGATGAACGGCGTTAAAGCATTCAATGATAAAGGAATTAAAATAAACGAAGTTTATACTCCATTCCCGGTTCACGGACTAGATAAAGCTTTAGGGTTAAAGAAAACAAGAATTTCTGATGCTGCATTCATCTACGCGCTTTACGGTGTTACCATCGGTGCTACTGTAACTTGGTATGTGATGAATCATGACTGGCCTCAAAATATTGGTGGTAAACCAGCTTTTGACTGGGCTCACAATATGCCTGCATTTGTAGTTCCAATGTTTGAGCTTATGGTATTCTGTGCTGCTCACATGATGTCATTAACTTTCTTGGTAAGAAATAAAATGTATCCTGGAGCTCCTGCACAAAATCCTGATCCAAGAACAACGGATGATAAATTCATGATGGAATTCGTAACTGAAGATGTAGAATCTGTAAAGCAGTTGCTAATTGAAACTGGAGTTGAAGAAATAACTGTTAAAGATGCTTAAAATGAAAAAGAATGTATTAAGAATTACAGCAGTTTTAGGTTTAACAACAGTTTTACTTAACTCTTGCGGACCGAAAGAAAACACCCCATTGGTGTATTTCCCTGATATGTATTTTCCAGTAGCTTACGATCCATTGATGAAAGCTCAGGATGCTTATTCAGATCATGAAAATGAAATTCCGGCATTTGTTAAAAATAATGGTGCAACAGGTCTTTCTCCGGTAGAAGGATCCGTACCTCAAAATAAAGACGGAGTTTTTGAAGAAAGTTTACTTCCAAAAACAACAGACGAGTACAACGCGGGTTATGAAGCTTCAAAAACAGTAACATCTTCTCCTTTGAATCCTGCCAATGCAGAAAAAGATATCGAAAGAGGGAAACTGTTATTTGAAAAAACTTGTGCTGCTTGTCACGGTGTAGGAGGGGACGGACAAGGACCTATCGTACAAAGTGGAGCATATTCTGGTGTACCAAATTATGCAGACAGAGACATTACTGTAGGATCTGTTCATTATGTGTTAACGAACGGTAGAAACAACATGGGATCTTACGCGGGTCAATTGAACGCAGGAGATAGATGGAGAGTAGCTATGTATGTGATGAGTGCTTTCAAAAAAGGAGCGGCAGCACCGGCAGCAGCGGCACCGGCAACAACTGAAACGACTACCGAAACTAAAAAATAAGAAAAGAAATGTATAGTTTTTCACCAAAATTAAAATCAACTTCTATAATCCTTCTTGTTGTAGGTTTAGTTCTATTTGGTATTGGTTTCTTTATGAATAAGGGACTTTCTACTGAAAAAATAGGAGAAATGATGGAGGCTGTTCATGCTTCTGGTCATACTGCACCTACACATTCAAGTGAAATGGTAGGACCTCAGGATCAAGCTGCTCACCTTGAGCACGCTACTTTGCAGGTTCACAACCAGCCTTTAGCAGCAATACATTTCGTAGCTGTATTTTTCTTTGGAGTTAGCTGCTGTGTATTATTCTTCTATTCTATTCAGCACGCTGCACACGCAGGATGGCCAATCATTATTACAAGAGTAATGGAAGCTATTGCTTCTTATATTCCTTGGGGTGGTGCTATTTTAATTATCTTAATGATTTTAAATATCACTCATAATGGTCACTTATTCCATTGGATGGATCCTGAATTGACAGACCCGGAATCTGCTCACTTCGACGTAATCCTATTTGAAAAGAAAAGATTCTTAAATATACCTTTCTATGCTGTAAGAACTTTCATCTATGTATTGGGAGCATCTTTCTTTGCATGGAAACTGAAAGCTCAGTCTAAGAAAGTAGATGAGACAAAATCTAAAGTAGATTACCAAATGCTTTACAGATGGGCAGTAGGGTATATCGCATTCTTCGGATTTGCTTCTGCAGCTTGGGCTTGGGACTGGTTGATGTCTATTGACCCTCACTGGTATTCTACAATGTATATCTGGTATTCAATGGTTAGCTGCCTTTCAAGTGGTATCGCAGTAATCATCCTTTTAAGTGTTTACCTAAAGAAAAATGGTTTCTTACCTCAGTTCAATGATAATCACTTGCACGATTTAGGAGTATTCCTTTTCGCTACAAGTATGCTTTGGACGTATACATGGTTCGCTCAGTTCATGTTGTACTGGTATGCGAACGTTCCGGAAGAGGTTAATTACTTCTTTGGAAGATTCCAACACTATTCTCCAACGTTCTTACCAATGCTTATTGTAAACTTCCTATTACCTTTATTAGTATTAGTAAGTAGCAGCATCAAGAGAAACTATAAAGTGGTTACAACAATGGCTGTAGTAGTTATTTGTGGTCACATCTTAGATTACTTCAACATGGTAATGCCGGGAACGGTAGGTCCATACTGGAACACTCCTGAAGTATTCTTATTAGTGGCAGGAGCTATCCTATTCGTAGCCGGATTATTTATGTTTACTGTGCTTTCAGCATTGTCTAAATTGAAATTGATCCCTACAGGAAACCCATTCTTACACGAATCTGAAATTTATGAGTATCCTTTCTAAGGAAAACTTGTAACAAGATAAAGACAAAAAAGACTGATTATTATAATCAGTCTTTTTTTTTTGCATTAGCTGTTTTTAAAATTAAACAGGCAACCATTTTAAAAGTTTTGTTGTCTTACAAATAGATTTAATGAGCTAACTTATAAATCAATTAAACCCATGAAAAAAACGTTTCTATTAAACCTGTTATTTATCATCCTATTCAGTTTGTTTAATGCTCAAACTATCAGTTTTGTTTCTGAAAAAACAGGACAGCCATTACCCAAAGTTGTTGTCTTTGGAAAGGACGGAAATATTCTGGCAACTTCCGACATCGATGGAAAAATTGAGAAATCTTCCATAACTCCTGAACAAGCAAAATTTCAGCTTGTTTACGACAATATTGCTGTGGCAAACCTCTCATTCGATGAGATAAACAAAGACGTTGTGAAGCTTAATGACAGAGTAAAAGATATCGAAGCGGTCGTTATTAAAAATAACAAGCCTGCAAAATACGCCATCATAAAAGGAAACTTTAATGCTTATGTAACGGTCAACGGTAAGCTGAATTGTTATGTTGACGGGGTTGCAACCTATGTTTTTGATAACAAAACCAAAAAGCTGAAAAGCAAAGACGTACAACAATACAGAATTTTCAGATTGGAAAATCCATCCACCGACAGAAAACAAACAGGAAATCTTGACTACAATGCATTTTTAGATTTGCCAAGATTAATGAGTGTAGGAAATATTACAGAATATAAAAATAAGAATGCTGTTATCAAAGAATTAAAGGGAAATACAAAGGACGAAATCGAAATCAGTGGAAGCGCACTTAAAGAAAAAGAGATTGCATTTTTTGGTTACAGACTGTACGACATGAGTTCGCTTATCAATCACTCCTATGAAAAAGACTCGCAAAAAACACTCAGAGATTTTTTAGAGTCTAATGAAATCGGATACTTAAAGCTAAAACATAAAAGTGAGCCAGATTATAATCAACTGATTTCTTATAAAAACTTTTATCCTACAGAGTTAGATTTTAGTGATAATGATGATGTGGAAGGAAAAGTTAAGTTTAATAAAAACAACAGCAACTATTCATCAAATTACTGGCAGGATGTATCATTCCCAAATATGCAGAACATTTTCAGTTCATTTTTTAAAGATGATTTAAAAGAAAAACAAAATAAAAAATAAAACCTTCATTAATAAATGGTTTTACTAAATTTGCAGCAAACCAGAAAAAAATGAAAAAGTTTTCTTTCCTACTAATTCTCAGTTTATTGCTGTTTACGGCATGTAAAAAAGATCATGTAGATGCAACGAATACAAAAACATTACAGTCCAGTATTAATGATATGACTTCAAGTCTGCCTACCATCAAGCAGATTAAATTTAATGAAGCCTTATATATTTTAAAAACATTTGGAGTAGAGGCAGATGGAGATATCAATGAGCTTAAAGCTCTGGGACAGTTAATTAACGGCAAAAAAGTTCCGGAAATTATGGCTATGGCAGATGAAGTGGCTCAGAAAAACGGGATAGAGTGGGCAAGTACAGCACCGCCTTCTTTAGGTGAAATGAATATTTTCGGGGATGATAAAGCAAAAGAAAGTGATCCGAATGATGTAAGAGCAAACTCATTAAGCATTCTTACAAGACCTACAGGAGATGACGGAACCGGAGCGCCGACTGCTCTGCAAATTGTTCCGAGATTGGTAGATAATGCTGGAAATCCGGTATCTTTTACAGGAGCAGGTTTAGAAGCAACCCTTGAAGTCTTCAGCAACGGAGTGAAGCTGGCAACGGCTAAAAACCTGATGCAGGATAACAATTTTAAAGGATTTAATTTAAAGTTTTCATCAATTCCTGCCGCTAAAGTAATTGATGGCAAAATTGACATCACTGTTTCGGTAAAAACAACTGCTAAGACCTTCAAGATGTCTAAGATCGGACTGGATGTTAATCCTGCAGCATTGAAAGTTCCGGAAGTTCCTAAAGTAGACTCTACTGCGGTTAATCAGGATCCTGCTGTAGTAGATCCGAATAATCCTGGAGCAACACCAGCGACAACGCCTACTGATCCGGCGGCCACACCTGCAACGCCTGCAGCTCCTAAACAGCCGACAGCTGATCCAAGATCTACAGTAAACAGCTTTTTAAATAATGTAAGCTCACAAAACCTTAAAGCAGCTTATAATGCATCAAGCAATCCAAGCTGGGGAAGCTATGAATCGTTTTCAAATCCGAATTCAGGATTCGGAGCAGTGAAAAATGTAAGCGTTAAAAATATTACGACTAACGGAACCAGCACAAATTCGGCAAGTGTAAATGCAACCTACGATGTTACCGATAAAAACGGAAAAACAACTTCATTGAAGGTAACTTTCGGGCTTAAAAATGTAAATGGCGACTGGAAGATTTCCAGCTATAAAATAAACCCGTAAATGGCTTCACAAGACCTTATAAAGAAACTTGAAAGGACAATTGAAAATATCCCTGATTTTCCCATTCCAGGAATTCAGTTTAAAGATATTTCGCCGATATTTCTGAATCCAAAACTGTATGAAGAAGTAATAGAGGATTTGGTAACTTTCAGCAAAGGGAAAATAGATGCTGTTTGCGGAATTGAAAGCCGCGGGTATTTATTCGGGATTGCCATTGCGGTTGCTTTGGAAGTTCCGTTTATCTTAATCCGGAAAGCAGGAAAGCTTCCGCCACCGATTATTTCAGAAAAATATGACCTCGAATACGGTAGTGCTATCATTGAAACCCGTGAAGGACAGATAAAGCCCGGACAAAGAGTTTTGATTCACGATGACCTTTTAGCAACAGGCGGAACTACAGAAGCCGCTGCGAAATTAGTTGAGAAACAAGGTGCAAAGGTTTCACAATTCAGTTTCCTGATCGGATTGAAAGGATTGAATGGAGATGAAAAACTGAAAAAGTTCGACGCAGAAATCTATCATATTTTAGAATACTAAAAATTTTCAAAACATAATTAAAGCTTCATAAACGCGATTTATGAAGCTTTTTTTATAAATGGCGATTAGCAATTTACTTCCTCCATATACTATTTATTCACTTTTATTAATAATACGCACAAAGTATTTTGTAAATCACTAAGAAACAATTAAATTTGCAGTTCAATTTTTAAAAACTTATGGCAAAATTGGAAAAGAATGCTCACAATGAGCAAGAAGGTAAAGAAACAGTAGAATTTTTTAAAGATCTTGACAGAGAAGCTTTAAACACTGAAAGATTTCTTGAAAAATACTCAAAACAAATAGGAATCGTTTTCGGAGTTTTGATTTTGGGAGTTTTAGGTTTTTTTGGCTATAAGCAATTTGTAGAAGCTCCAAAGAACGTAGAAGCTGTGAAAAGTTACCTTGCTGCACAGAAATATGCTGCTGAAGGAAAAGATAAAGAAGCTCTTGGTGGTAAATCTGCTGCTAATCCTGGGTTTTTAGGAACGTATGAAAACTATTCCGGAACTAAAGTAGGAAAACTTTCTGCTTACAATGCAGGATTATTGAAATTTAAAGAAGGAAAGTTTCAGGAGGCATATGATCTTTTAGATAAATTCTCTTCAGACAATAAAACATTGATGGCCATGAAGTATGGAGCAATGGCAGATGCAAAATCTGGTCTTAACAAGAATGATGAAGCACTTACCTTATTAGATAAAGCTTCTTCTGCCTCTGATGATCCTTACACAAGCTATTATTTCACAAGAAAAGCAGGAATTGTAGCATTAGGTCTTAAGAAAAATGCTGAAGCTAAAAAGTATTTTGCTACAATTGACGAAAAATATCAGGACTACGACAACGGAATGTCTGATTCTTATATTGAAATGACTAAATATTATTAAAACATGGCAACAGTTAATCTTTCCGATTACAAGCCACTTCATATAACGAATGCCGATGAATTTTCAATCGGCATTGTTTTTTCTGAGTGGAATGATTTTGTAACGTACAATCTTCGTGATGCAGCACTGGAAATTCTTGAAAAAGAAGGAGTGAAAAAAGAGAATATTAGCCTTTTCTCAGTTCCCGGAGCATTTGAGTTAAACTATGCGAGTATGCAGCTTTGTAAAGAACGAAAATATGATGCAGTGATTGCAATTGGATGTGTGATTCGCGGAGAAACTCCTCATTTTGATTTTGTATGCTCTGCAGTAGCTCAGGGTATTAAGGATTGTAATGTTCTTACCGATACACCTACCATATTCTGTGTACTGACAGACGATACAAAAGAGCAGTCCATTGCAAGAAGTGGAGGAGATCTTGGAAACAAAGGAGTGGAAGCGGCGGTTACTGCGCTGAGAATGATCGATTTTAAGAAGAATTTATCCGGAAAAAAAGGAAACATCGGATTTGGACATTCTTAATTGATAATAAAAAGAAAAAGGAGCTTAATTTAAGCTCCTTTTTTATTGTTTAATCTATAAGATGGGGAATAAATCGACTCTGATTATTGGTAATTAAATTAACCGATTCTCTGATTCCAATTCCGGCAGGTTCCTGACCAATGACCCAGCTTCCGATAATAGGATAGTTCTCATCAAAATTAGGAAGATCAAAAAGCTGCTGATAAATATATCCTTCTTTTCCATATATGCCACTGTTTTGTTCTAAAGGAATGTTATTTTTAAATAAAGTGACATTCGCTCCTTCTCTGGAATATATCGGCTTTTTTACAAAATCCTTCAGATGCTTTGGCTCAAAATATGATTCAAGGAGATAAGGATGATTCGGATACAGTTCCCAAAGAATGGGAAGGATCGCTTTACATGAAAGCAGTAATTTCCATGCAGGTTCTATCCATTGAGATCTGAAACCGTTTTTAACGAGCTTTTCTCCAAAACCATCATCAAGAATCCATTCATAAGGATATAATTTAAAAATATATTCCATAATGGTTTTATCTCCGGCAATAAATTCCTCAATATCTTCCGCCCATCCGATATCCTGAATCGCGATAAATTCAGTATCAAAACCGGCCTGAGTGGCACAATCCCTTAAATATTCCACATTGGTTACATCTTCAATATTGGTAAGCGATGCGAAATAAATATAATGAGGATTCATATAGTTTTTAAGATACTTCCAGTAATCAACCAGCTTTTCATGAATGGAATTGAACTGATCTTTGTACGGAAACATCTCCTGAAGCCAGTACCATTGTACTACGGATGCTTCATATAGCGATGTTGGAGTATCTGCATTAAATTCTAAAAGCTTTAGATTCTTGCCATCAAAACCGAAATCAAATCTGCCATAGATAGAAGGATGATCTTCTTCCCAGCTTGTAATGATATAGTCTTTAAACCAGTCCGGAATATTGAACCGGTACCAAAGATTTTTTTCAATAATATAATCCACCGCTTCAAGACACATTTGCCAAAGCTCGGCAGTCGCATTTTCTATGGTGTTGATTTCTTCTGATGAGAATTGATAATAATGGCTTTCATCCCAATAAAGACCTTCCAAAGAATGATATCCGAAGCCTAAATTCTCAAGTTTATGCTCCCAGTTTTTCCGGAAACCCGATGTAATTCTTTCCATACTTATGAAGATGCTCTAAATCCGCTTCTGCCCAATCCGCCTCTTACCACATTTCCTTTGTAAGTACTTCTGCCTACATTTGATTTGGAGCTGATGGCATCACTGTAATATCCAGCCCTTTGATAAGAACCGTTGTGAAAAGAACCGTAAGGTCTGAATGCATGATACCAAAAATATCCGGGCATAAAGCCGTGGCTTCTGGTATAGGAGGCCGTAGAATCAGATCTCATGTATACTTTTTTCTCATTCTTCCATTGATCTTCAGGTTTGTTTTGGGTACATGAAGCAAGAAGTCCCGTTACAAAAAGCAATTTTATAGAACTTGATTTTTTCATTACTGAACGGTTATATAAAATTCGTAATCTTTTTTGGTTTTCGCACTTTGCTCATAGCCATCATTGTCTTCTGCAGTAACAAGCGTGTCTCCTAAGGAAGGAATGGTATCTGTTTTAATAATCTCTTTAAAAAGTTTATTATTTTTCCAGATCTTGTGTTTGGTGATGAGAACATCTGCGGTATCGATATGCTTTACTGAAAGTTCTGTTTCAATAGACGCGTTTTTGTCGATACTGCTCACTTCATCTTCCTTAGATTCTTCATTACATGAGTTTAAACTTACGATTCCCAATAACAAAAAGAAAATTAGATTTTTTTTCACTTTAGTTTTAATTTTTCACAAAAGTAATTATTTAGTAATGATATTATTTTAAATTTACATATAAAATAAAACTAAAATATGAAATGGACAGACGATAGAAGCGGTAACGTAGAAGACAGGCGAGGTTCTGGCAGTGGCGGAGCAATTGTAGGAGGAGGTCTTGGTACGCTTATCATTGCAGCAATTGTATTTTTCTTGGGAGGAGATCCTTCCTCCATTCTTTCTTCAGGAAATATGGGAAATGGAGGAGCACAGACAGAGCAACGGGAACTTAATGCGAATGAACTTAAAGTGAGAGAATTTGTTCAAATGGTAACCGCCGAAAATGAAGAAACCTGGACTAAAATTTTCGCTGAAAACAGAATAAAATATACTCCTGCAAGAGTCGTTTTATTTGAAAATACCACGCAATCCGGATGTGGAACGGCTCAATCTGCAATGGGACCTTTTTATTGTCCTGTAGATCAGACGGTGTATATGGATATGAGTTTTTTTAAAGAACTGGAACAACGCTTCGGAGCCAAAGTAACGGAATTCTCCATTGCCTACGTGATGGCTCATGAAATGGGACACCATGTGCAAAATCTTTTGGGTACTCTGGGTAAAACAGACAAAGTAAGAACAAGCGGAAATTATTCTGAAGCACAGGTGAATAAAGTCTCAGTTGCTACAGAACTCCAGGCAGATTTTTATGCAGGGGTTTGGGCAAAACAAACGGATAATAGAGAACATATATTGGAACCGGGAGATGTTCAGTCTGCGATAGATGCTGCAGAAGCGGTGGGAGATGATAATATCCAGAAAAGATCACAGGGATATGTAAATCAGGAAAGCTTCACGCACGGATCTTCCGCTCAGCGTAAAGAATGGTTTATGAAAGGATATAATACCGGAGATATACGACAGGGGAATACCTTTAATCAAATTTTAGGTAATTAATCAAAAATAAAAAAATCCTGAAGATTTTCTTCAGGATTTTTTTATTTATTGCAGTTCTATCGGATTGCTGTTTCTTTTAGCTTCTTCTTTTACTCTTTCTTCCATTCTCTTTCTCATATCACCGGGGTTTTGATTTCCACCGCCTCCGCCAATTCTCATCGGAGCAGAAATTCCTCCACCGCCGCCTTGATTCATGAATGACATCGGATCTGTTTTAAACTTCTCCTGTTGTTTTACAAAATCAGTTCTTTTTACTTTAATCACATTTCCAAACTGATTTAAAGCAGGAATTTCTGAGATTTTATAGTTTTTCATCAAATCAAATGAATAATCCCCTTTGTCATCCTCGGCTTTAACGATAAGTCCCGGAAGTCCGCTGAATTTATAAGGGCCATCCTGATACGGTAAATCTGTAGTAAACCAAGCAGTCCATTTTCTCCCTGCGAACTCTGTTTCGGCTTTCTGAACTTTATAATCTCCGATTTTGGTCGTTTCAGAAGAAATTTTCCAATTAATCGGACGGTCTTCTTCATATACATAAATATCCCGACCTAATCTGTCTTTATAAATTGTCTTTTGATTTTCCTTATCTTTTTCAATAGAGTAGTTGATGTTCGATCTCAGACTTTCCATCTGATCTCTGTTGAAACTTCCCCTTCCGCCTCCACTTTGAAAGGCTTTTTGCATAATAGAATCTCTTTTAAATCTGTTTTCAGAATAGAAAAGAGACTTTTCTGCCGAAATATCCAGGTAGGCATTTTCGGTCTTCACATCATTTTTATTGGAAGCATCAGGTTTCATGGTCACCTGGTACACAAATCTGTTGGTTTGTGCAAAAGCTGTCTGCATGAATAACGCTAAAGCTATCATTCCTAACTTTTTCATTGATTTATATTTTTTATTTTAATTCAATTGGGTTTTGAGGGGCTGTGCTCATTATTGGAGAACTGTTGCCATTTGAATTCATACTTGGCATCTGTTGTATTCCCTCATCCATTCCGCCATGGTGTCCCATACCGCCTTGCATTCCACTCATTCCTCCAGGCATTCCGCTTCCGTTCATACCGCCGCCTCGTCGTCCTCCACCTCGGAAATTTTGCATTCCGTCTCCATTTCCGGCCATGTTTTTTCTGTTTTTCGAAAATTCCAATTTCAGGGCAGCCTTGTCACCATTAAAATTAATTCTGGTACTTTGTTTCGCATCAGCGCTTATTGGTTCTTCAAAGGCATTTTGAAGAATCATTTTCGTTACAAGATCAAACCTGTAATCTCCTTTATCATCTTCTAATTTTACAATAAGTCCGGGCAGGCCCGAAAATTTATAAGGTCCGTCTGAAATAGTAATGTCTTTTGTAAACCATGCGGTCCAGACTCTTCCTCCAAAATTCGCAACCGCTTTTTGAGCCAAATATCCATTCTGCTTTCCAGTGTCACTGGTGATTTCCCATTGTATCGGACGGTCTTCCTGATAATAAATTTGCTTTATACCTACTTTGTCATGGTAATAAACTTTTTGTTCAGGAATTTCTTTCGTGATGAAATATTCAAAGAAAGTTGCTTCTGGTCTTTTTATCTTTTCGGATTTTGAAAGATCTTTCTCTTCTTTTTTTCTGTTTTCTTCAGGTTTAAAAGATGCAAATAAAGAATCCTGTATTAATTTATTTTCGCTAATGAATAATGATCGGTTTGCTTTTACATCCAGGAAAGTTCTCTCCGTTTTCATCGTTACCAGATTGATCGAATCGGGGTTTACCGAAGTTTCATAAATATATCTCGTGGTCTGTCCGTAAGACTTTATTACTGAAAACAATACAAGGAAAACAAGTAGTTTCTGTTTCACTGCTAATTTTTTTAATAGATAAAAAATATTGTTTAAAGTTAAATCAAAAACGGAATCTGCAGATTTGAAAGGAAAAAATTATATATTTTTTAACATTACCCAAGCTGTTAAGAATAATCTTATTACTAACAGAATCATTAAAATAGATATCTTCAATTTGAGATTGCGGAAATTAGTTCGTATTTTTGCATTATTAAATCATTCTAAATAAATACAATGATAAAAGTATCAGATCAAGCAAAAGCAAAAGCCATCCAACTGATGACAGAAGATGGTTTTAAACCTTTTGAAGACTATATAAGAGTGGGGGTGAAAAGCGGAGGATGCTCTGGTTTAGAATATGTTTTGAAGTTCGACAACGAAAAAACAGACACAGATCAGGTTTTTGAAGACAATGACATTAAAATTATTGTAGATAAAAAATCAATTCTCTATTTAGCGGGTACCACTCTGGAATATTCAGGAGGTTTGAATGGAAAGGGATTTGTTTTTAACAATCCGAACGCATCAAGAACATGTGGGTGCGGAGAATCTTTCAGCTTATAGTTATTAAAAGATTAAAGGATTAAAAAATTAGTAAATGGCGGATGAATTCGAAAAATTTGAAGTTTATCAATTAGCTGTTAATCTTACAAAAAATGTTTTTAATCTTTTAAATCAAGATAAATATAAGAGGGAATTTGAATTGAGTAACCAAATCAAAAGAGCGGTTTTGTCAATTTCAAATAATATTGCGGAAGGAAGCGAGTATAACAATAATGCCCAGTTTATTAGATTTTTAAAATATTCTAAAGGCAGTTGTGGAGAAGTAAGAAATATGTTACATCTTTGCTCGGTTTTATATGAGGAGGACACACAAGATTTAATTAATGATTGTAAATTGGTTTCAAGACAATTATCAAAATTTATTGATTATCTCTCTAAAACTGATGTTAAAAAACGAAGCTAATTTTTTAATCATTTAATTTTTAATTATTTAATTAATGTCAAAGTACACTGAAGACGATCTAAGAGTCGATCTAGAAAATAAAAAATATGAATTCGGTTGGGAAACAAAGATCGATTACGAAGATTTCCCGATTGGTTTAAATGAAGATATCATCCGTGCGATTTCTGCGAAAAAAGAGGAACCGGAATGGATGACAGAATGGCGTTTGGAATCTTTCAGAATCTGGTTGAAAATGGTAGAACCGGAATGGGCCAATATTAAATATGAGAAACCTGATTTTCAGGCAATCAAATATTATGCTGCTCCGAAAGTAAAACCAGAATTGGCGAGTCTTGATGAAGTAGATCCTGAATTGATCAAAACTTTTGAAAAATTAGGGATCAATATCGAAGAGCAGAAAAGACTTTCAGGAGTTGCTGTAGATATTGTAATGGACTCAGTTTCGGTAAAGACGACTTTTCAGGAGACATTGATGGAAAAAGGAATTATTTTCTGTTCTATTTCTGAGGCGATCAAAAATCATCCGGACTTAGTAAGAAAATATCTTGGAAAAGTAGTTCCGAGAGGAGATAATTTCTATTCGGCACTGAATTCTGCAGTATTCTCTGACGGAAGTTTCTGTTATATTCCAAAAGGAGTAAGATGTCCGATGGAATTGTCTACGTATTTCCGTATCAATCAGGCAGGAACAGGCCAGTTTGAAAGAACGCTTGTGATTGCGGATGAAGGAAGTTATGTTTCTTATCTTGAAGGATGTACAGCACCATCAAGAGACGAAAATCAGCTTCACGCAGCTGTTGTTGAGCTGATCGCAATGGATAATGCTGAAATTAAATATTCAACCGTACAAAACTGGTATCCGGGTAATGAAGAAGGAAAAGGGGGAGTTTTCAATTTTGTAACGAAAAGAGGGCTTTGCGAAAAGAATGCAAAAATCTCCTGGACACAGGTTGAAACTGGTTCTGCAGTAACGTGGAAGTATCCTTCTTGTATTTTGAAAGGAGATAACTCGGTTGGAGAGTTTTATTCAATCGCGGTGACCAATAATCACCAATATGCAGATACAGGAACAAAGATGATCCACATCGGAAAGAATACAAAGTCTACCATCATTTCTAAAGGGATTTCTGCTGGAAAGTCAAACAACTCATACAGAGGGTTGGTAAAAGTAATGCCGACTGCAAAAGGAGCAAGAAACTTTTCTCAGTGTGACTCTTTGCTGATGGGGAACGAATGTGGAGCACATACTTTCCCTTATATCGAGATCAAAGATCCTTCTGCACAGCTGGAACACGAAGCAACGACTTCGAAAATCGGGGAAGACCAGATTTTCTACTGTAACCAGAGAGGTATCGATACAGAAAGAGCCATTGCTTTGATCGTAAATGGTTTCAGTAAAGAAGTTTTAAATAAATTACCAATGGAGTTTGCTATTGAAGCTCAGAAGTTACTTGAGATTTCTTTAGAAGGTTCTGTAGGATAAAATTTCAATTTCAGACAGTTTGGCGTCTTGTCATTCTGAACGAAGCAAAGCGAAGTGAAGAATCTTTATTAAAAAAATAGATTTCTCCTTCGTCGAAATGACAAACAACACATTAAGGTTGATTTCAATTTTAATGTTTAAAAAAAGAATAAAATAATATTTCATTCGCTAGCGTTAATGCCTTTGTTAATTGTGGTTTAGTGTTACAAAGGATATACTCAAAGTTTGACCTTGCGATAAATTTGAATGTATGTTAAATATAAAAAACTTGCACGCCAAAATTGAAGATGGCGCAGAAATTTTAAAAGGTATCAATCTTGAAATAAAGCCGGGAGAAGTTCATGCTATCATGGGGCCGAACGGAGCCGGTAAATCTACTCTTTCTTCTGTGATCGCAGGAAAAGAAGATTATGAGGTTACAGACGGAGAAATCATCTTCAGAGGTGAGGATATCATCGAAGATGCTCCTGAAGAAAGAGCGCACAAAGGGATTTTCCTTTCTTTCCAATATCCGGTAGAAATTCCGGGAGTTTCTGTAACGAACTTCATCAAAGCGGCGATGAACGAAAACAGAAAAGCAAACGGATTGGGAGAAATGCCTGCAAAAGAAATGCTGGCTTTAATCCGCGAAAAATCTGAAAAGCTTGGAATCAAAAAAGATTTCCTTTCAAGATCATTAAATGAGGGATTCTCAGGAGGTGAAAAGAAAAGAAATGAGATCTTTCAGATGATGATGCTGGATCCGAAATTGGCTATTCTTGATGAAACCGATTCAGGATTAGATATTGATGCATTGAGAATCGTAGCAGACGGTGTAAATGCGTTCAAAAATGAAGGAAACGCAGTTCTTTTGATTACACACTATCAGAGATTGCTTAATTATATTCAGCCTGACTTCGTTCATGTTCTGGCAAACGGAAAAATCATCAAAACCGGTGACAAATCTCTTGCGTTGGAACTTGAAGAAAAAGGGTATGACTGGCTTCTTAACTAAGAAGAAATCAACTGTCACAGAGATTAAAAATTTTTCGTTGTCATTCTGAATGAAGCGTAGCGAAATGAAGAATCTCTAATCATACAATTAGATTCCTCATTCTCCGGAATGACAATATTTTAGCTCAAATAAAAGGAAAAATGGTGCAAACCACAGATATACCAGTAATGGCATTAAAAGAACAGATTACAGAAAACCATAATGAATTTTTGGAGAGTCTTCATCACAGATTTTTAGATGAAGAAAGAAAAGCAGCTCTTCAGCGATTCGAGAGTGTTGGTTTTCCGACAAAAAAAGACGAAGAATATAAATATACCAGCTTAAAGGAGATTACTGAAAAGGAATATAATTTTTTCCCTAAAGAAAGTCACAATATCACCAAAGAGCAGCTGGATCAGTTGCATTTGGGCGAAGAAAATTTTGACTGGATCACTTTCGTAAACGGTAAACTTCATAAAGAATTATCAAAAGTTTCAATTGAAAATGTTGAGTTTCTTTCATTCAATTACGCATTGAATGATGAGAAGCATAAAGATGTTTTCGACAAATATTTCAATACAATTGCTGGCGACAAATCAGCTTTTACCAATTTGAACCAAGCTTATTGTAAGTATGGTTTCTTCTTGAAAGTTCCTAAAAATGTAGTGATTGAAAAACCGATTCATGTTTTCTACATTTCTCAGAATCAGGAAGAAAATACATTCTATAATACAAGAAACTTATTAATTGTAGAAGAGGGTGCAAAAGTAGAGATCATTGAAAGTCATCATAATTTTGACAGTACCTATGTGTTAACAAATTCTGTAACTGAAATTTTCACGTATCCGAATGCAAAAGCAGATTGGCATAAGTTACAGAACGATAATGATACTTCTTATTTAATTGACAATACTTTCGCAAAACAGGAAAAAGACAGTTTAACGACTGTGAATACTTTCTCTTTCGGAGGTAAATTGGTAAGAAACAACCTGGATTTCATTCAGAACGGGTCGAATATCAACTCATTCATGAACGGGATCACCATTATCGGGAAAGATCAGTTGGTCGATCACCACACGGCGGTTCACCATAATCAGCCGAATTGTGAAAGTTACCAGAATTACAAAGGTATTTTCGACGGGAAATCTCACGGGGTTTTCAATGGAAAAGTATTTGTAGATAAAATTGCTCAGAAAACGAATGCTTATCAGCAAAATAATAACGTTTTATTAAGCGAAGGAGCAACGATCGATACAAAACCTCAGCTGGAGATTTTTGCGGATGATGTGAAGTGTTCTCACGGTTGTACAGTAGGACAGCTGAATGAAGATGCATTGTTCTATCTGAGAGCGAGAGGAATTTCTAAAAAAGAAGCTCAGGCATTGCTTTTATATGCTTTTGCCAACGATGCGATGCAGAACATCGATATTGAACCTCTGAAAGAAAAAATTTCTAAGCTTTTGGCTGAAAAATTAGAAGTAGATATTGAATTTTAATCAATATTTGAAATATAAAAAGCACTTCAAACAGAAGTGCTTTTTGCTTTTGTTTAACAGCAAGTATTAAGAAAAAGCCGTAAATTTGAAGAGTTCTAAATAAGGACGTTTTAATTTAAAATTTTAATAAATGTTTGACATTCAGGAAATCAGAAGTCAGTTTTCTATATTAGATCAGAAGGTGAATGGTAAACCTTTAGTTTACTTAGATAATGCGGCAACATCTCAAAAACCTAATTCGGTTTTAGAGGTTTGGAATACATATTACACAGAGATTAATGCTAATGTGCATAGGGGAATTCATACATTAAGCCAATTAGCAACAGAAGAAATGGAGCTTTCAAGAAGAAAAATTCAGAAGTTCATCAATGCTAAGCATGATTTCGAAGTTATTTTTACAAAAGGAACAACAGAAGGATTAAACCTTGTCTCTTATATTTTAACTCAGAAATTGAAGAAAGATGATGAAATTATCATCTCTTATCTTGAACACCACTCGAATATTGTTCCATGGCAAATGCTTTGTGAAAGAACCGGGGCGAAATTACGAGTAATCCCTATCGATGAAAACGGAATTCTTCAATTAGATAAGTTAGATGAATTTTTAAGTGAAAAAACGAAAGTGATTTCGGTTAATCAGGTTTCAAATGCGTTGGGAATTGTAAATCCTATTGAAGAAATTATTGCTAAAACAAGAGCAAATTCCAATGCTTATATTGTTATTGACGGGGCTCAGTCTGCACCGCATTTTACCATTGATGTTCAAAAGTTAGATTGTGATTTCTTTGTGTTTTCAGGTCATAAAATGTACGCTCCGATGGGAACGGGAATTTTATACGGAAAGCAGGAGGTTCTTGAAGATCTGCCGCCGTTTCACGGAGGAGGAGAGATGATTGCAACATGTTCTTTTGACGGAACAACTTATGCAGGACTTCCTTTTAAATTTGAAGCGGGAACTCCGAATGTTGGAGGAAATATTGCGTTGGGAGTAGCAGTTGATTTTATTCAAAAAGTAGGACAGGAGAATATCCAGAATCATGAAAATGCTTTGTTGGAATATGCGCAAAGACAGCTTTTGGAAATCGAAGGAGTGAAAATATATGGGGAAAAAGCCCACAGAACAGGGGTTGTCTCTTTTAACCTTGAAGGAGTAGGAATTTCTTCTGATGTAGGAATGATCCTTGATAAAATGGGAATTGCCGTAAGAACGGGACACCATTGTACACAGCCCATCATGAGTTTTTTTAATATCGCAGGAACGGTAAGAGCCAGCTTCGCAGTTTACAATACTTTCAATGAGATTGATTCGCTCGTAGAAGGGGTGAAAAAAGCACAGCGAATGCTAAGTTAATTCCAAATAAAATAAAAAAAACACCTCTGATTTCGGAGGTGTTTTTTATTTGCTATTTCCAGAATTCCCACCATTTAGGATATACTTTTGCCGGTTTAGGCTTTCTTTGTGTTTGAGTTGGAGGGTTTCTAAAATGAACTTCAGGATTTGTAATATTTAATTTATCAAAAATAGTTTTGGCGTGTCTGTCGCCTTGAAGGAATCCCTTGATAAACATGGCCACCATATTTTTATGACTTTCCGGGAATTTATCTATATTACTTTCAATGAAGTTTAAAACATATTCCCTTTTTTCTTTATGTGAAGTTCCTATTTTCAGATAAAACTGAAGTGCATTTGAGCCCCGGAATTTACCGTCGGTCAGAATGATTTCTTCAAGATAGTGCATTTGCTCATCCTTGTAATGCTGAGCGATCATAATAAGAATAATATAAAGAAACTCTTCGGAAAGCTCTCTGGAGTTTAATCCGAATTCAGATTCAAAAAGATAGATGTCCGTTATTTCATTCAGGTTAGGAATTCTGGATGCTTCTTCCATCCTTTCCAGTGCAGTAACAATTTCTTCACTTACGATATTGTTTTTTCTTTTTTGTAAAAAGAATTTCGCACTTTTTAATATTTCATCGTATACTTCATTATTGATAGTTTGCCTTTGTGTTTCAGATTGTCTTTTGTATTCTTCAATATCAAATTCAGTGTTTTCTGTCATTTTATTATGGTATTAATTTATTGATAATAGATGTTGACAATATAACAAATTTAAAATTTAGTATCTGAATATCATGTCGCATGGAGTAATTTTGTTCAGTCAAAATTTAATGCATGGAATTAATTGAAAAATTGAACTGGAGATTTGCAACTAAAGCAATGAACGGTCAAAAAGTGCCACAGGAAAAAGTGGATAAAATATTAGAGGCAGCAAGATTAGCACCTACGTCAAGCGGACTTCAGCCTTTTGAAATCATCGTGGTTACCAATCAGGAAATCAAGGAACAGATTAAACCTCACGCATGGAATCAGCCACAGATTACAGACTGTTCTCATCTTTTGGTTTTTGCGGCTTGGGATACGTATACAGAGGAAAGAATCAATAAAATGTTTGATCTGACAAATGATATCAGAGGCTTTAAGAACGAAGGCTGGGAAAACTACAGACAGATGCTGTTGAGTACATACCCACAAAGATCTGCTGAAGAAAACTTTACTCATGCCGCGAAACAGGCTTATATTTCATTTGGTGCAGCCATTATCGCTGCGGCGTTCGAAGAGGTAGATTCTACACCAATGGAAGGCTTTTCTCCGGAAGAAGTGGATAAAGTATTAAATTTAAAAGAAAAAGGGCTAAAAAGCGTTCTATTGCTACCGTTAGGTTACAGAGATGCATCAAACGACTGGTTGGTAAACCTTACTAAGGTGAGAAAATCAAAAGAAGATTTCATTACAGAAGTCAATTAATATTTTACTCATAGAAGAATCCCTTTCAATTACTGAAAGGGATTTTATTTGGGTTTCCCACAGATTACACAAATTTCACAGAATAAATAATCAGTGTGATCTGCGAAATCTGTGGGAAAATATTTTAGAATTAAATGTTGGGTTTCCAATCCACAACCGCTCTGATAAACGCTTCTGCATTTTCTACAGGAATATTCGGTAAAATTCCGTGACCTAAATTCGCGATATATCTGTCTTTTCCGAAACGGTTAATCATTTCTGTCACCATCTTTTTAATAGTTTCAGGTGTAGAATGCAATCTTGCAGGATCAAAATTTCCCTGCAGCGTCATGGTATGGTTCGTCATTGTTCTTGCCATTTCCGGGGTAATCGTCCAGTCAACTCCTAAAGCCGAAACTTTAGACATCGTCATATCTTCCAAAGCAAACCAGCATCCTTTACCAAAAACAACAACGTGAGTTAAAGGACTTAAAGCTTCAACGATCTGATTGATATACTTCCAAGAGAATTCCTGGTAGTCAGCCGGAGAAAGCATTCCTCCCCAAGAATCGAAAACCTGAACCGCAGAAACCCCTTTTTCCACTTTTCTTTTCAGGTAAGCGATGGTAGTATCCGTAATTTTCTGAAGTAATAAATGAGCCGCCTCCGGTTGCTGGAAACAGAAAGATTTAGCAATATCAAATGCCTTACTTCCTTTTCCTTCTACACAATAGCAAAGAATTGTCCAGGGAGAACCTGCAAAACCGATTAATGGAATTTCATTGTCTAATTTTTGCAAAGTCAGTTCAATGGCATCAAAAACGTATCCTAACGTATCATTCACATCCGGAACCACAACATTCTGAACCTGCTCCATTGTTCTGATCGGAGTATCCAGCCACGGACCAACAGATTCTTTCATTTTAAAGTCAATTCCCATTGCTTGCGGAACCACCAAAATATCAGAAAATAAAATCGCAGCATCCAACGGAAACCTTCTGATCGGCTGTACTGTAATTTCAGAAGCCAGTTCCGGAGTCTGACATCTTGTGAAGAAATCATATTGATCACGCAGCGCAATGAATTCCGGTAAATATCTTCCCGCTTGTCTCATCATCCAAACTGGTGGTCTTTCTACGGTTTCTCCGCGAAGTGCTTTTAAGTATAGGTCGTTCTTAATCATAATATAATAGACTGATATTGCCAAAAAGACAATTAAATATTCAATTTTTGTTTAGAATTTCCTTTTTAATCAGTTTCAAAACACACATCAGATTGTTTCCTTCTGAAACTAAAATCGGGTTTGAAGTATACTTTCTTAATTCATTGGCCGTGGTTTCACCAATTGAAACAAGAGTAGTATCATCAAAGGAATTTCGATTTGCAAAACTACGAACTCCGCTCGGACTAAAAAATACAGTGACATGATATTTTTCATTTATCAACGGATTGATTTGCTCTGTGTTGTAAATGATGACTTTTTTATAGCTGATGTTTTGTAAAGGAAGATTTTCGTCAAGCACATCCAGTGCTATGTTTCCACAGAAGTGTAAAAATTTTTCATGCTGACAGTGAGCTATAATAAATTTTGAAAGGTTGTCAGCATTTTTCAGCATTTTAAAAGTACCAAAGCCGTTTTTTCTTAATTCACGTTTTGTTTTTTCACCCACACAGTAAATTTTATTGTAGTTTTTTGCGGTAAAATTTTCGTTGGGCTTAAATCCGTTTTTAAAAAAGGAATTTACTCCTTTTGCGCTTGTAAAAATCAATGAATAATTTTTCAGATCAAACGGTTTTACCTTTATAGGATTTGTTTTAATTACCTCGACACAGTCAACTAAAATATCCTCTCCTAATTCTTTGGATATAACAGCTGGATCTATGGTTTTGGTAAATAAAATCTTCATTAAGGTTGATCTTTTAAATGTAAATCGGCGACCTGAAATCTCACTTTGTTCATAAAATCTTTTCCCGGATCTTCTTTTCCCGTGAAATATTTGGGATCAGATTCTTTCCAGAGTTTTGAGTTTCTGAAAATACCATACTCCGAATGGCCGATAAGATATTCAATTTTATATTTCTGAGTTAAATATCTTACGAGTTGTGCATTAGCTACAACTTGTTTTTCTGTAAGCGGTTCCTTTTTACTTCCGATATTTTCAATTCCTATTGCACAGTAATTTAATCCTATGGTATGTCTTGCGAATTGAGTAGGCTCCATTAACTGATAAATTGTCCCGTCACGATCAATAATGAATTGGGAAGAAACATTTAGTGTACTTTGCTTCTTTAAAGTACTTCTTCCGCTTTCCAGAGTTGTTTTATTAAAATATTTGAAATTACTTTCTACATTTCCGCCTGCAGTATAATGAAGAACGATCATTTTAGGAACTATTGTTGGCGTTTTTTGAACCAATCCGTGATGTTCCTTCAGATATTCTAAACTTAATCGAACTCTTTCCTCGGAATAGCTGATCGGTTTATTAATGATTTTCAGTTCGTTTTTCTGTCCTGCTGCAAAACCTATTATCAATATAAATAGAAAGCTAATACTATTTTTCATACTCTTTATTTCTGATATTGATAATGTCCGGTAATGGTAAATTTAAATAAACAGTCTTCAATAACCTGTCCTCCTCCGATATTATGAACAATTAAATATCGTTTTCCGTCTGCCGATTTTCTGTTGACCACAATACCGATGTGCGTTAAATTTCCGGGTAAAATCCAGGTTACAATATCTCCGGGAATATACAGTTCCGGTTTGGTTTCTATTGATTTTGATTTTCCGAACCTGGCAAAGAATACCCTTAAATTAGGAACTCTGCGATGATCAATATTGGTGTCGGTCTTTTTCAAGCCCCATGTTTTAGGATATTTTGAAAAATTTTTCACCATATCTTCATGCACCTCTTTCTGAAGATCAATTCCCAATTTTCTGTAGGCTCTGATAATAACATCTGTGCATACTCCTTTATCCGAGGGAATATCTCCATTCGGATATTTGATCGTAAAATAAGCGGGATCGTAGGTGACTTTGTCTTTTGTTAAACTTAAAGCGGCATCAGAAAGTTTTTGGGCAAACTGATTCTGTGCTTTTAAAGTTAAGACACAAAACATAATGATAAGAATGGTGAAATACTTTCTCATTATTCAGGAATTTAAGATCAATTAAATCTGACTTTTAATTTCCGTCATGAGTTCTTTTCCGCCATTTTCGAGAACAACTTTTGCAAATTTTTCTCCAAAATTTTCTTCTTCATTATAGATGAAGCTTTCATCTGTTGCGATACAGTTTTTGCCGTCTAAAGAACAAAGGGCTCCTTTAAAACGGATCTGATCCTCAAAAATTTCAGCAAAAGCTCCGATGGGAGCTGTACATCCGCCTTCAAGAGTGCTCAGGAAATTTCTTTCCATTTCTACACAGATTTGGGTAGGAGTGTGATTGATTGATTTTAAAATATCGTTGATGTCTTTTTTATCGGAATGTCCGGCAACGGCAATAACGCCCTGCGACGGAGCAGGAATTAAAAATGGCAGCATTTCATAATCGATATCCATTTTCATTCTTTTAATTCCGGCTAAGGATAAAATCGTGGCGTCAAAATCTCCTTCTTCCAATTTCTGAAGACGGGTTTGAATGTTTCCGCGGATATCTGAAAACTCAGCATTAGGAAAGTTTTTTAACCAGAAAGCTCTTCTTCTTAAGCTGCTGGTTGCTAATTTCAGTTCATGGAATTCTTTATTTCGTGCAGATTCTTTTCTGATCAGGACGTCCTGTGGGAAATCTCTTTCCAGATAAGCAACGATCTCAATGTTTTGAGGTAATTGTGTAGGAACATCTTTCAGGGAATGCACGGCAATATCGATCTCGTCATTTAATAATGCAACATCAAGATCTCTTGTGAAAACACCCGTAATTCCTAAAGAATAAAGCGGCTGAGTAAGGTTCTTATCGCCTGAAGAGACAATAGGGACGATTTCCGTTAAATAATTGCTGTTTTGAAGATGCCTCGCAACTTCTCTTGCCTGCCAAAGTGCCAATGCGGAGTTTCGGGTTCCGATTCTAATGCTTTTCATTGAATTCGTTGTTTGGTTGTTCAACTAATATTTCGTGCATTAATTTACTAATTTCTTCGGCTTTTAAAGGATTATCGATGATATATTTTGCAAAACGGTTGGTAATTTTCTGAATCATTTTATCGGAAAGTTCCATATCCGTGATGTTTATGTACTTGTTCTTCTTGTAAAAATTGTGCATTTCATTGCGCTCCATATTCTTTAAAACCGCTTTGAAATGATGAATGTTGGGAGCCAGCTTTCTCTTTTTTTCCCATTCAAGGAAATCTTTTGTCAGCTCTTTAATAATTTTTTCTGCCTTTGGAATTTCTTTTTCCCTTTGCTGAATGGTTTCCTGAATCTGTTTCGAAAGCTCATCAACATCAATTAATGTTACATTTTCATTTTCCATCACGTTTTTATCAACGTTATTGGGAATAGAAAGGTCAATAACTAAAGTTTCTTTTCCATTCGGGAAATGAGATTTGTTAACAATCGGATGTCTTGCTCCGGTTGCTACGATAAGAATATCGGTTCCGCTGAGCTCTTTATCAAAATCAGCATAATCGATATGAGGAATATTGTATTTCTCTGAAATTTTTGCGGCTGTTTCCTGAGTTCGGTTAGCAATTTTAATTTTTGGCTGATAAACGTGCTTTACCAGATTTTCAACCGTATTCTGTCCAATTTCACCTACTCCTAAAAGCAGAATGTTTTTTTCAGCAATTCTCTTTTGATTATTTAAAATATAATGAACCGCCGCATAAGATACGGAAGCTGCCCCGTTAGAGATTCCGGTTTCGTTTTTGATTCTTTTAGAAATCTGAATCGCGGAATTTATGGCTCTTTCTAAAAAAGGATTCGAGTTTTGTCTTTCTTTTTTAAAACGGTTATACGCTTTTTTGATTTGCCCGATAATTTCGAAATCCCCAATGATTTGGCTTTCTAGACCTGCTGCAACCCTGAACAGGTGGGTTAAAGCCTCTTCTTTAGTTAAAATATTGGCAAATTGTAAGAAGTCCATCAGGTTAACTCCAATCGTTTTGCAATACTCTTCAGCAATTAAAAGATAATTGGGTGAAGTGGTATAGATTTCGGTTCTGTTACAGGTGGATACTACAAATGCATCCCCTAGGTTCTCATCATGAATTCGGGTGACAAAATTTTTGATGTTTTCATCAAAGAAGGCAAACTTTCCCCTGGTTTCCACATCAGCCTTTTCAAAGCTAATGGAAAGTACCGAGAAATTCGCAGTTTGATGGATGTTGGAATACTGTAACATAAGCGCAGCAAATTTACGTTTTTTTTAATTAATCATCCTCTGATAGTATATATGATAATTATCGTAAAAAACTATTTCTTATAATCAAAAATTAAACTGAGAATTTACGCGGAATGTTAAAAGTTTTAAGATAGCTCGAAATTGTTTGTGATATAGATTTTTATTATGTTAAATACTGAGGCTTCCGTCTTTTCCCTTTCTTACTCTAAATCACCTTAAATCTGGTTGAGTTCAAAGTTCGTAAATATCTAAAGTAAAAGTTAATAAGCGGTTAGAAAATTTAATAAAATTTTAACCAAATTATATGCTTGGAGAATTCCTTTGGTAGTGTTAAATTTATATCTTTGTAAATCTTTAAAAAAAATCAGAAGTAAAATATGAGTTTATTCGATATGTTTACGCAAGAAATTGCGATAGACCTTGGTACAGCTAATACCCTTATCATCCATAATAATAAAATTGTTATAGATCAGCCGTCAATTGTAGCAATTGAACGTTCTACGGGTAGGCCGATTGCTGTAGGAGAGCAGGCAAAACATATGCAGGGGAAAACTCATGAGGATATTAAGACAATTCGTCCGTTGAAAGATGGGGTAATTGCAGATTTTCATGCTTCTGAGCATATGATTAAGGAGTTTATTAAAAAGATTCCTGGAATTAAGGGTAAATTTATTCAGCCGGCATTGAGAATTGTAATCTGTATTCCTTCCGGGATTACTGAGGTTGAAAAAAGAGCGGTAAGAGATTCTGCTCAAAAAGTAAATGCTAAAGAAGTACGTTTGATTTATGAGCCAATGGCTGCGGCAATAGGGGTTGGAATCGACGTTCAGAAGCCTGAGGGTAATATGATTATCGATATAGGTGGAGGTACTACTGAAATTGCTGTAGTTGCTTTAGGAGGTATTGTTTGTGACAAATCTGTAAAAATTGCAGGCGACGTTTTTACGAATGATATTGCTTATTACTTAAGAACACATCACAATCTTTATATTGGAGAAAGAACTGCTGAAAGAATTAAAATTGAAGTGGGTTCTGCAGTTGAAGATCTGGAAGTTGATATTGAAGATATTCCGGTTCAGGGTAGAGACCTTATTACAGGTAAGCCAAAAGAAATTATGGTTGGATATAAGGAAATTGCAAGAGCTTTGGATAAATCGATCATCAGAATTGAAGATTCTGTAATGGAAACACTTTCTTTAACTCCGCCTGAATTGGCAGCGGATATTTACAAAACAGGTATTTATCTTGCAGGTGGTGGTGCATTACTAAGAGGTCTTGCAGACAGATTGCATAAAAAGACTGGTCTTCCTGTTTTTGTAGCAGAAGATCCGTTGAGAGCGGTTGTTCGCGGAACGGGTATTGCGCTTAAGAATATGGATAAATTCAATTTCTTAATAAAATAATTTTAACTTTTTACGAACACATCTGAATGGGATTTTTGCTGAGATTATTTTCGAAGAACGCACTTTTTGTCTTCTTTATATTTCTGCAAATTATTGCTCTGGTTCTGATATTCTCTAGAAACGCAATGCAAAGATCCTGGATTGCGGGTCAGTCAGCCGCATTGAATTCCTGGTTTTCCGGGTATATCGATGAAGGAGTTTCATATCTTAAGTTAAAGCAAATCAATGAAGATCTTGTTGCTCAGAACAAATCTTTAATGATGGAGCTTTACGGGAAGCAGGGAGCAAAAAATCCTGTTTTCAGAAAAGTTCACGATACTTTGGGCGGCGGACAGATTTATACTTTCGTAGACGGTGAGATTGTTTTCAATAGTATTAACCGAAGAAATAACTATTTTACCATTAACAGAGGAAAAAGAGATGGTGTATTTCCGCAAATGGGAGTAATGGCACCTAAAGGAATTGCAGGTATTGTGATTAACTCTACAGATAGCTATGCTTTGGTTCAATCTGTTTTAAGTGTGAATAAAATCAGAATCAACGCTGCATTAAAAAACTCAGGATATTTCGGAACTTTAACATGGAACGGTGACAATTCCCGAATAATGCATCTTGCTGACGTTCCCAAATATGTTGCCTTAAAGATTGGCGATACTGTAGTTACAGACGGAAAATCGGCAATTTTCCCTAAAGGAGTAATGATAGGAACTATTGCAGGGTATTCAGTGGATAACAAGACGGGGTTTTGGGACATTTCTGTTGAATTAAGTGAGAAAATGGGAGCCCTGAGCAAAGTCTATGTGGTTAAAAACCTGAAAAAAGCTGAGGTTCAAAAGATTCAGGATACAATGCAAGCTGTAATAAAAAAGGAAAATGATTAGCAGAACATTATTTACGGATATATTAATCATGATTTTTCTGGTTGCATTACAAATTTTTGTATTGAACAGGATTACGCTATTCGGTAAATATACTCCGGTGTTGTATCCGGTGTTTGTGATGTTCTATCCTTTTTTTAGAAATAAATTTCAGTTTTTAGCTTTAAGTTTTTTAATAGGTCTTGCAATCGATACTTTCTTACAGACAGGAGGGATCAACGCATTTGCAACCACTTCGATTGCCTATTTCAGAACCCTAATTTTCAGAACTTCTACAGATACTTCTACAGATTTTTTCTCTTTCCAGTCCCTTCAATGGGCGCAGTTTTTGCTGTTTCTTTTTTCGAGTATCTTTTTACATCAGCTTTTAGTACAGTATATTGAATTCTTTAAGTTGAGCAGATTTTTTGAAATATTACTTAATGTATTGGTAACAAGTATAATTTCGTTTATATTTATAGTTATATATGCATTAATATTTAAAATCAAACAGAAAGTTTGAATACGCGTTATTTAAAGATTTTTTCCGTCCTTGTAGTTATAGCCCTGATTTTCGTGGCTAGGCTTTCTTATTTACAGTTGTTTACAGATCGTTATGCGCTGAATGCAGCCAATACTTCTATTAAAATCGAATATGTTATTCCTCAAAGAGGAGTCATTTTCGACAGAAATGGGAAGATCTTGGTGGGAAATCAGCCTGCCTATGAAATCTCATTTACACAGGCATTGATGAAGCCTGATTTTGATACTTTAGGATTTTGCAGTTTAATGAAAATTACAAAGCCTGATTTTATCAAAAGAATAGAGTCAATTAAAAAGGAAAAGTATTATTCCAAGCTCACTCCGATGACTTTCATGAAAGATTTGAGCAGAGAAGATATTGCGAGAGTTCAGGAGATTATTTTTAAATATCCGGCGTTCAGTATTGTATCAAGACCTCAACGTCAATATGAAGTCTCTACCTCTGGAAACCTTTTAGGATATACAAGTGAAGTCAATGAACGCGAAATTAAAAAAGATTCTCTTTATTATTTGCCGGGCGACTTCATCGGAAAAACGGGAATTGAAAAATCTTATGAAAAAGAATTGCGCGGAGTAAAAGGAATGAAGTATATCCAAAAAGATATTAAACTTCGAAATGTAGGTCCGTATAAGCAAGGTTCTTTAGATAAAGAAGTTGTTACAGGAAAAGATATTACGCTCACTATAGACTACGATCTTCAAAGATTAGCAGAAGAGATGATGGTCAATAAGCATGGTGCTATCGTTGCATTAGACCCTAATAATGGGGAGGTTTTAGTGGCGGCTACAGGGCCGGATATTGACCCGAATCTTTTTACAGGTCCTAACAAATCTAAAAATCTTTACGCTCTGTCGAAAGATACGATTTACGAAAATAAACCTACTTTTGATCGTTCACTTCAGGCGGCTTATCCTCCCGGATCCACATTTAAATTACTTACAGCTTTAGCTGCCATGCAGATGGGGGTGATGGATGAAAAAACGATTTTCCCTTGTGGTGGCGGCTTTTTCTACAGAGGAAAAAGGATTAAAGGTCATGGAGGAGCAGATCCGCTTATCCCGTCTATTCAGGTTTCGAGTAACTGCTTTTTCACTTATGCATTCATTGCAATTATTAAAAAATATCCGGGAAATCCTTCAAAAGGGGTTGATGAATGGAAAAAGATCATGAGTAGCTTCGGCGTGGGAGAATTCTTAAATAATGACTTTGCGGTTGGAGCAAAAGGAAGGATTCCTTCGGGAGATTTCTACGAAAGACGTTTTAAAGCCATTATGAAAGCAAGTGGATCACAGAGGACTGATTTTAAAAATTGGGACGAAATGCCTACAGGAGCTATTTACAACGGAATGGGGCAGGGAGATGTTCTTGTAACTCCAATCCAATTGGCTAATTATGTAGCGGCCATTGCCAACCGTGGCTGGTATTATACACCTCATATTGTTAAATCTATTGATGGCAAGCCAAACCCCGATCCAAGATTTAAGGTAAGACATCAGACATTAGTAGATAAAAAACATTTTGAACCCGTTTTGAAAGGAATGGAGGCTGTTGTACTTCGTGGAACGGCTGCAGGTCTGAAATCTCAGGATTTTACTCAGTTAGCTAAAACAGGTACGGCGCAGGTGCCTCAGGGAAAAGATAATTCAATTTTTGTTTTAATTGCTCCTGCAGACAAACCGAAAATTGTTGTGGCAGCCGTAATGGAGCATGCTGGTTTCGGTGCTACATGGGCAGGACCAGCCTGTACATTAATTGCTGAAAAATATCTGACCGGAGATATAAAAAGAGACTATCTGTATAAAAAAATGGTAACCTCCAGCTTCATGCCCGAATATAAAAGACAGTGGATTGCTGATTTGAAGCGTAAAGGGTTGTATAAAGAGCCTAAACCGGATTCCATAAAGCTCAAAAGAATGCAGGACAGCCTAAAGTTAATTAAAGAGCAAAAGGCCAAATTGCAAAAGAAAGCAGAAGTAAAAACAAAGAGTACTAACAACACTAAAAAGGTAAAACAATGAAGTGGACAGAAGGAATAGATAAACTGGGTCTAGGCTTGTATTTTCTGCTTTGTATTTTTGCCATTGCGAATATTTACAGTGTTGATCAAAAGCTGGGCGAGAAACAGCTTATTTTCTTTTGTATCTCTCTCTTTGTAGGACTGATTATTTTTGTAGGAAGAAGTAAATTCTTCGAAAATATGTCAGGAATCATTTATATCGGAGGTGTTCTGCTCCTTATTGGTTTGTTTCCGTTTGGGAAAGAAATCCTCGGACAAAAAAACTGGTACAAATTCGGAAGCTTTACCATGCAGCCTGTGGAGTTTGCTAAAATCGGAACGGCACTTATGCTGTCGAATTACGTTTCAGGACCAGAATTTAATTTAAATAATAGAAAATCATTACTCACCACTTTAGCTATTATAGGAATTCCTGCAGCTGTTGTATTGGCCATTCCGGACGTGGGATCCATGTTGGTTTTTATAGCATTTTTCATTGCATTATATCGTGAGGGTTTAAGCGGGATGCTATTCGCTGTCGGATTTCTTTTTGCAGGAGTTTTCTTGATTTCCCTCGCGATTCCTCCTATTTATGTAGTGATTGCAATATTGGTTATTGTAGGAGGTTGGATTGCACTGAATTATTATAAAATGTCATGGAATGTTATTTCAATTTCCAGTATTGTAGGATCTGTTCTTGTTTTGTGTGGTCTGGCTTTTGGTTCTCCTTATATTTTAGAAAAATTGCCAAAACACCAAAGAGAAAGAGTTGAGGTTCTTTTTAAAGGAGAGAAAGCATTCAGAGATACTTCCGGATACAATTTACTATATTCGAAGACGGCAATTGGTTCAGGAGGTCTTTTGGGAAAAGGGTACCGTGAAGGATCTGTTACTCAGGGGAAATTTGTTCCGGAGCAGGAAACCGATTATATTTTCTGTACAGTAGGGGAAGAATGGGGCTTTGTAGGAAGTACTGTTTTGATTCTATGTTACATGATTTACATAGGAAGAATATATTATCTCGCAGAACAGCAGAAATCCTCATTTAACAGGGTTTTCGGATATTGTTTTGCTTCCATCCTTTTAATGCACTTTACCATCAATTTAGGAATGGTTATGGGGCTTTTCCCGACTGTAGGTATTCCTTTGCCGTATTTCAGTTACGGAGGAAGCTCATTGCTTGCCTTTTCTATTATGACTTTTATTTTCTTTAAGCTGAACTATTCGGACAAAAACAGTCTGGTGTAAAAGCGAAGACGAAAGGAATAATTTATAATCATGCTTTTTTTCATCTGCTCTATCCGAAAAATCTGCGTGAAATAAAAATAACTTTACTTTAAAATTTCAATGAAGCACCCATACATCTCGGACGAAAATTTTGAGAGCACAGACTTTATCCAAAAATCCTTAGAAAAAGGCGAATACGAAAATTGTACTTTCAGGAATTGTAATTTCGAATACCTGGATCTTTCCGGATTCAACTTTAATGATTGCGAGTTCATAAATTGTAATTTAAGTATGGTAAAACTCGTCGGAACCGCTTTTCGGGATGTGAATTTCAAAGGATGTAAAATGTTCGGGCTCCAGTTCAATGACTGCAATGAATTCGGGCTTTCTTTTAGATTTGAAGGTTGCTCCCTAAATAATTCTGTTTTTTACCAGACATCCTTAAAGAAAATAGTATTTAAAGATTCTAAGCTTATAGAAGTTGATTTTACCGAATGTGATCTTTCAAATGCAGTCTTTAATAATTGTGACTTTTCCGGAGCTGTTTTTGATAATACCAACATGGAAAAATCAGATTTGAGGACATCGGTTAACTATTTGATAGATCCTTCCCAAAACAGGCTTAAAAAGGCTAAATTTTCACTTTCTGAAATCCATGGTCTTCTATATAAATTGAATATAGAAATAGATAAGAATAGTTAAGGAGGTTAAAACTTTACTTCATGTAAAGTAAATCCTAGTTAAAACAAGCTTCCATAAAATCTCATCAGGAACAAAGAAAAAAAAGCCTTCAAAATTTTGAAGGCTTTTCATTATTTAAATCAATTATTTAAAATTAAAAACTTGTTCCGTTTGATACTGGAGTTACTGCTGCCAGATTATTGTAAGCCTCTCCGTTTTCATTAATGATTCTTTTTGCGAATCTGTATTTTGGTCCCCAGTAGGAATCATTAAGAGAAGAAACCATTACTCCTTTTGATGTGGCAGCATGGATGAATTTAACTTCTCCGTCTTCGGAAACACTTTCAACAATTCCTACGTGAGAAATTCTTCTGCCGTGAGAGAAGAAAATCAAATCTCCTTTCTGTAGATTCTCTTTTTCTACTTTTTCTCCTTCCTGTGCCTGAGAAGATGCTACTCTTGGTAAACTAAGACCTGCTGCTGCACCGAAAACTGAAAGAACGAAAGCAGAACAGTCAATTCCGTTTCTTGTTGTTCCTCCATATCTGTAAGGTGTCCCTAAATAAGTAGCTGCCTCAGATAAAATGTTGTCAATTGTTGTATTGTGTTTGATTGCTTTTGCAATCTCAGAATTTTTAACCGCGTTTTTCGCACTGGCAATAGATGCCGCTTTTTCAGCAAGGAAAGAATCAATTAATCTTTGCTTATCAAGCTCAGCTTTCTTAGGATCGAAAGAAGCTAGTTTGGCATCTGTTTTGTATTCTTTAGTATAAGTTGCTGGTTTTGAAACTACATAATTTGTAACACAAGACTGTAGAGACATTGTAGAAACTACAGCAACTAAATAAAACAAAACTCTTTTCTTCATATATATTTGATTATCCGTGTTAAAAGGAATCGTTATTTTTCAAAAGCATTACAAAAATAGAGATTCCGATAAAAAGACTCCTGATATGATAATTGTCAGGTTCTTTATTTAACACATTTTAACATATTATTTACGTATGTTAAAAAAAAACAAACCGCAACCGCCTATTTTAGGCGAGTCCGCGGTTTTTTTTATTAAGATTCTTTAACATAATTATTATAGATTATTCCTATCAAAGGATTTTTTCTGATGAATGTCAAAGAAAGGAGTGTCCTAAATTTTGTTAATAAAACATTGATTACAAGCCTATTTAAGCAGTTTAACTCTAATATTCTGCCCATCACGAATTTCTTCGGATGCATTCTTAATAATTATATCATTTGTAGAAATATTTCCGATAATTGTCGTGACTTCTCCGTTAGCAATTCCTGCCGTTACTGGAACCCAATGCGCAATATTCTTTTCAACTTTAATAACGAAAACGCCCAAAGTGGAATTTAAAACGGCTGTGGAAGGGACAGACAAAGATTTATTGTTTTCACTTAAAGGTAAAATCACATTGGCAACCATCCCAGGCAATAATCTTTTGTCTTTGTTATAAACGTCCATTTCTACCCATTGCGAGCGAAGTTTGTTGTCCAAAGCTCCTGCAAATCTCGCTACTTTTGCCGTAAACGTTTCTCCGGGAATGGATTGAATAGAGAATTTAATATCGCCATTTTTATTCAATAATCCGGTGTACGATTCAGGAACATTCACTACCAAGCGTAATCTGTCTTGCTGGACCAGACTGAACATAGGTAAATCTGAACCTTTTCCTGAGGGACCAACATACGCTCCCGCACTTACGTTTCTCGTCGCAATATTTCCGCTGAATGGTGCTCTGATCTGCAAATAATTTTTAACATCAGCAACTTCATGATATGATGCTCTTGCTGCTTCCAATTGTGCCAAATCTGATTTTTGTGCTGCTAAAGCCTGTTCCAGATCAAGTGCGGATATTGTCCCTGGTGTTTTGCTAGTTTCTTTTAAACGGTCATATTTTGCTTTACTTGCAATATATAAGGCTTCTTTTGATTTTAAGGCTGATGAAGCTGCACTTTGTTGGGAATTGATCTCAGGAGCTTCTAAAGTTGCCAACAATTGTCCTGCTTTTACTTCATTTCCGACATCAACGTATAATTTTTTAACAAAACTGCTGATCTTCGCATAGACATCAACTTTCTGATAAGGCTGCAATTCTCCCGGAATTGCTGTTGATGAAGCAAAATCTTCCTGCTTTGGATTCACCGCTTCGATTTCCGGTGAAGAAGGTTCCGCGGATTTTTTCGCTTCCTTTTTTTCCTCATGTCCACAACTCTGTAAGCTGAAAACCAATATTGTCGGAATTAAATATTTATATAATCGATTCATATTTTATCATTAATAGTTAGGTTATTATTTTACAATTTCAGGCATAAAGTGAATGCTTTCTTTATCTTCCGGATCAAGAGAAACACTTTGAGTGGTCGCTTTTCCTTGTCCCCAGGCAAATGCCAGCGGAAGGATGAACAGAGCGGCAAAAGTAGAAGCTACAAGCCCTCCGATTACGGCTCTTCCCAAAGGTGAAACCTGATCTCCGGCTTCTCCCAATCCGAGCGCCATCGGGATCATTCCCACGACCATTGCTAATGCGGTCATTACAATAGGTCTTAACCTCAATGCTGCGGCTTCTCTTGCGGAAAGTAATGCATTTCCGTTATGTTTTCTTAATTGTTCTGCATTCGTAATTAACAATACAGCATTCGAAATCGAAACTCCTACCGACATGATGATTCCCATATAAGATTGAAGGTTAAGCGTTGATCCACTGATGATTAATAAAGCTAAAGATCCAACCAAAACTGCAGGCGCTGTTGCCAATACAACCGCAGAAACTTTGAATGACTGAAAATTCGCGGCCAACATTAAGAAAATCACAACAATCGCGATAATCAAACTACTTTGTAAACTGCTTAAGGTTTCATTTAAAGTCTGGCTTAAACCAATCATTTGAATATTTAAACCCCTTGGAAGTTCACCCATATTATCAATTACTTTTTGTACATCTTTTGAAGCAGTTCCTAAATCGGTGTGATTAAGATTTGCAGTCACTGTCAAAGTCGGCATTGCTCCCAAGTTGTCGGTTTCTCCATAGGTGAAACTGTTTTTGATGGTTGCAACATCTCCCAAATTCGGTCTGTTGGAATTTTTCTGTAATGGAATTCCTGCAATTTCTTCTTTGCTGTTCATTTTATTTTCAGGAATCTGAACCTGAACATTGTAGCTATAACCACCTTTTTCATCCGTCCAAATATTTTTTTCCGTAAATCTTGATGATGAAGTTGATGCTACCAAAGAACGCGAGACATCCGACATATCCACTCCCAATTGAGCAGCGCGGACACGATCAACATTAATATCTAAGGCTGGATATTTGATAGACTGACCAATCTGAACATCTCTCAAATAAGGAATCTTCTTTAATTCTTCTACGATTTTTTTAGCATAATTTTCATTTACGCTTTTATCTCTTCCCGATAATCTCACCTCAATCGGAGTCGGAGAACCTTGGCTGAGAATTTTTTCAGTTAATTCAATCGGCTCGAAGGATAATTTCATATCAGGATTAATGGTTTTCGCTTTTTCTCTGATTTTATCCTTTAAATCATCCATATTGGTATGATAATCTTCATTTAAACCCACCTGTAAAACCGTTTCATGAGAACCTGCCATCCAAAGGTAAATCGGGCTTACCGAGAAAAGAGTAGGGTGTGTTCCTACGTATGCAGAGGTGATGGAAACATTGTCTTTTCCGACAATTTCTTCAATTCCGTCTAATAATTTTAGAGTCTGAAGCTCGGTTTTTTCAATTCTGGTTCCGTCCGGAACTCTCATTCTTACTTGGAATTGTGTTCCGTTCACCTGCGGTAAAACATCTCGTCCGATGCTATTTAGAAATAAAGCAATCATTCCTATCATTAATAAAATATAAGCTGAAACCACCATTTTACGATAAGGCATGATTCTGTCTAAAAATTTCAGATAACGGAATCTTATTTTTTCAAACAAACTAACTTTTCCGTCGCGGTTGCTGTCTTCATTCTGAAGTAAAATTTCTTTCTGGCTCCAGGTGTCATTTTCATCACTCAATCCGGCAGCTTTTAATTCTTCGGAATCTGATAAATTGTGACCGTCTTTTCCCTTGTGATGTTTCACTTTCATAATCCAGTTAGCCATGATAGGAACGAAAGTCTGTGCAAGAAAATAAGAGACAATCATACTGAAACCAATTGCTAAAGCCAATGGTAAGAATAATGATCCCGGAATTCCGCCCATTGTAAATGCCGGAGCAAAAACTGCCAGAATACAAAATAAGATCAGCAATTTTGGAAAGGCAATTTCTTTACAAGCATCCCAGATGGCGATCGATTTGGGTTTTCCCATATCCAGATGCTGGTGAATATTTTCTATGGTAACGGTGCTTTCATCGACGAGAATTCCTATGGCGAGGGCAAGTCCGCTCAACGTCATAATATTAATGGTCTGACCGAAAAGGTTTAAAAATAAAACCGCCGAAATAATGGAAGTCGGAATGGTGAGAATTACAATCAACGCCCCTCTGATGTCGCCGAGGAATAAAATGACCATTAATCCTGTGAGGACAGCTCCGATTGTTCCTTCGCTCAATAAACTTTTAACGGAATTAATTACGTAAGTTGACTGGTCAAATTCAAAACTGACTTTCACATCATCCGGAAGATTGGACTGAATCTGCGGTAACTGTTTTTTCAGATTCTGAACCACATCCCAGGTTGAAGCATCGGCACTTTTAGCAATACTTAAATAAACCGAACGACGGCCATTCACCAAAGCATAACCGGAAGTCATATCCGCTCCGTCGGTAACGGTCGCGACATCTCTTAAATAAAGGTTCTGAACACTGCCTTTATACAAAGGAATATTTTCAAAATCTTTTACATTTTTTATCATCGTATTGGTCGGAGTGATGTAGTATTTATCTCCGATTCTTACATTTCCGGAAGGTGCGGTTTGGTTATTTAATCTTAATGCCTCCACAAGCTGATCCGGCGTCATATTATGCTGACGGAGCAAATCCGGGTTGGCATTAATGACTACCGTACGAATATTTCCTCCAAAAGGCGGAGACGAAACAATTCCGGGAATAGAAGTAAATGTGGAACGAACATATACGTTCGCGAGATCGAGCAATTCGTTGTTAGATCTTTTATCACTGCTTAAAACCAATTGTCCGACCGGAAGAGTTGAAGCATCAAAACGAATGATAAACGGCGGGTTGGAACCTGGCGGAAACGCGGCCTGAATTCTGGTTGAAAACGAGTTCAGTTCTGCGGCGGCTTGCGCCATATTGGTTCCGGGATAGAAATTAATTTTCATTAAAGTCAGTCCCTGGATATTTTTGGTTTCAATACTTTTAATTCCGTTAACGAAAAGGAAAATATTGATGTATTGTTTGGCAAAAAACGCTTCCATCTGCTGCGGTGTGTATCCGCTGAAAGGGTGGGAAACATAGATTACCGGTAAATCCAGTTTGGGAAAAATATCGACTTTAATGGAGTTGACTGATCGTATTCCGAAGAAAAACAGTCCAGCAACAATCACTAAAATCGTAATGGGTTTTCTTAATGCAAATCTTATTAAATTCATTGAGATAATCTTGATTATAGTTGATATTAATCTTACAATTCGTTTTCAAAGACAGTGAAATCACCCAACGCGGCAGCTTTTAATAATAAAGCATTCCAGACGTTGCTGATGGCGATATCCCTGTCGGTTTCGGCTCTTACTAAAGCATAAATGGCTTGCGATAAATCCACCAGATCCGTCAATCCGTTTTTGTATAAAACCGATCTTTGGATGTATGCGTCATTGGCAGATTTTAACTGAACAGGAACCTGGTCGTACACTGTGATGGCATTCTTCCATTTGTTTTCGGATAAATCCAATTGAGCTTTTAATTGCTGTTCGGCGAGGTCATATTCATGTTTTAACCCTTGACTTACATAATCCTGCGCGCTGATTTCTTTTGATAATCGATAGGTCTGAGTGAAATTCCAAGAAACGCCAAGCCCAACCAAATAATTGCTTCTCGTTGGATGAATTCCGTCCCAATAAGATGTTGAATAATCATTTTGATTTTGAGCGTAGCCACTTCCAAATCCTGAACCTCTCGTCTGGAAAATTCCAACCATCGAAAATGACGGATAATACTGTGTTTTCAGAAGTTGTTTTTCCTGTTCGCTTACATTGATTCTGCTTTTAAATAGAGCCAATAAAGGATGACTTTCCAAAGAAGAATTGGCTTCGGTCGGAAAATCGGTCGGAACTCTTTTTAATAAAGTACTGTCCAGCACAAATTCCTGGGCTGGAATTCCTAACAATTGAGCCAGTTTGTTTTCCTGTTCCTGTTCGTTGTCTTTTGCTTTGGTGTAAGTAATCATCGCGTTGGCGTAATCGGCTTTAGCAAGGGATAAATCAACTCCGGGAACGATTCCGTTTCTTTCTTTTACCTCAACAATTCTTCTGATCGTATCTGTTCTTCCGAGGTTTCGGGCATAGGAAAGTTTTAATTTTTTAGCCGCTAAAACGTTTAAATAAGCCGCAGCAACTTTCACTTTGTGCTGGAAAATCTCATCAGACAAGTCTTTGGTATCCCTGAGGTTTTTAGATTCTGCAACTTTTACCCTTTGCTTGGCTTTCCCGAAAGAGAAGAATTCCCAGCTGATATTGGCTAAATACAATGCTCCGAAAGAGGCATTCCAGTTTTGATCGGGAAGGGGGAGTCCCGAAGAAGCGACTCCGTAGCCCCCGAAACCGTACAATGGCCCGTTTTGTCCGTTCACTGTCCCGTAATCCTGTTGCAGGCTGATGTTGAGGTTGGGCAGATATTGCCGTTTTGCCAGTTCTATCGATTCCTGTGAAGACAATCGGTAAGATTCTTTGGCTTTAATGGTTCCGTAATTTTGAACAGCGGTTTGCAGTGCAGATTTCAGCGTGAGAATTTCCTGTGCTTTCGCTGTGTTGGCAAAAAAAACGGATGATAAGGCGAGAATAAAAATTCTTGAAAGCATCTAACGTATTTTTCTTTTTTCAAAGTAAAAAATACATTTTGAAGCAAATTTGAAGTTTGAAAAATAATGTAAATCGCTTTATTCAGCAAAGTTTACAACTTGTTCAACACTTTCGAATTCTAAATTGTTTTCATTTAAGATCTTGTCAGAAATTGATGGTTCATAAAGCGCGGTTTGATCAAAATAAATTGTAATGTTGTGCCATCCGTCGGCAAAATCGTAATGAACAGCAAATTTATTGACTTCACAGATTTGTTTCACAATAGAAAGGCCAAGGCCGATACTTTCCTGGGACTGGTTACTTTTTTTAAACCTTTTAAATAATTCATTGGGCGGAACATCAGGCGGAAGTCCGGTATTGCTGATCTGGAAGTAGTTTTTGGTAAGATTAATTTCAATTTTTCCGCCTTCCAGATTATGCCGGATTGCGTTGGAAAGAAGATTGCTTAACAGAATTTCGGCTAAGGTCGGGTGAATTTTAATATAAACATTCTTTTCACAATTTCTGTTTAACGTAATGTTTTTCAACGCCAAATGATCCTCGTACATACATAGCGTTTCTTTTTCAACCCTGCAGAATTTCAATTCTTTGTTTGTTAAAAACTCATTGTTATTTAATTTAGTTAAAAGAATTAAAGAGCGGTTGATGCGGCTTAATTTATCAATAGAATTTTGAATATCTGTCAATAAAATCGCTTGATTTTCATTGATTTCCGTTTCTGCTAACAATTCAATTTTACTTTGAATAATGGCTAAAGGCGTCTGAACTTCATGAGAAGCGTTTTCGGAGAATTCCTTCACAGAAGCATAGTCTTCCAATGCCTTGTCGGTCATGGTTTTTAGGAATTCATTTAATTTTTTGAACTCTTTTGTGCTTGTCGGTAAAAGTTCAAGTCTTTCTTTTTTCTGAATACTGAATTTTTGAATTCCGTCAATCGCGTGGTGGAAAGGTTTTAATATGAATTTAGATAAAATCCTTGCGGTGATAAAAACAATAGCTGTAATTAATAATAATTTCCAGAAGAGAGCAATCAGCATTCCGCCCATAATTTCTTTGGTAGCGGTAATGTAGGTGTAGGAAGAGATTTTATAAATTCTATTATCAATATTTGCAAAAGAATTGATCTGGATTTTACATTCATTCTTAGAAATGCCATTGTCTTTAAGGCAGGTGTGAAGAATTTCCGGTTCCGCAGGAAGGTTTTTGCCGTTTAAGACATTAATGGAAATAGGAAGTCCTTGTGTTGAATTCGCAGGAGTTTCTCCATTTCTTAATTGATTGATCACATAATTGTTGACGGTTTTCAATCTTTCAATTTCAACATTATCCAGCCGCTTTTTAATGCTTGTGTACGAAATGTACATGCTCACGGGGGTGACCAGTAAAATAATGGCGATAAACCAGACTGATATTTTATTCACTAAATTCATGAACCACTATATTTTAAAGCATTAAACTTGTACCCCAAGCCGTAGATCGTTTCGATATAATCGTTACCTTTTGCAGCGCCGATTTTTTTTCTGAGATTTTTAACGTGCTGATAAACAAAATCAAAATTAGCCAAATTATCGGTATAATCACCCCAAAGATGATTGGCAATAGACTGTTTGGATAATACCCGGTTTTTGTTGACGAGAAAGTAAAGAAGCAATTCAAATTCTTTCTGGGTGACTTCAAGTCTTGTTTCATTAATGGCAACTTCGTAAGTATCAGTATTTAAAATGATTTCATTGAACTTTACTTCGTTGTAACCATCCATTTTATTTCTTCGGTAAACGGCCCTCAATCTGGCATGTAGTTCCGGTAAGTGGAAAGGTTTTGTGATATAATCATCGGCGCCTTTTTCCAATCCGTTGATTTTGTCGTCTAAGGCGTTTTTTGCAGAAATAATGAGAATTCCGCTGTTGATTTTTTCACTTTTGATATGATTTAAAATATTCAATCCGTTTCCGTCGGGCAACATAATATCCAGCAAAATACAGTCGTAAGAATTGAAATTTAATCGTTCCAATGCCTCGTTGTAATTATAAGCACATTCACAGATATAGCTCTCACCTTCGAGGTAAAATTCCATACTTTGGGCGAGTTCTCTGTTGTCTTCTATGATCAGGATTTTCATAATTGAAGCAAAATTAAAATTAAATTTTGTATGAATTTTGAAGTTATGGAAGTCTTTGTCTATTAGTGTTTTAAATTAAATTTTAATTTAGATAAAAGATCGGTCGTCACTTCGAATAAATTTTTGAAAAAACTTGTATCGAGAAGTTCATTTAATTAAGTTCTCGATACATTTTTCTTAATATCACGATGAAAAACACTTGAACTGGCGAAAATTTCATATTGAAATCAGATTAAACAAAACAAAAACTCCCCGATTAATCGAGGAGTTTCACTAATATGGAACTTTACAAATGTTACTTTGTAAATAACATTTCTCTGTATTTCGTCATTGGCCAAAGCTCATCATCCACCATCATTTCTAAGTCATCAGAAGCTTCTCTGATAACGTCGAATAAAGGTTTTACTTTGTTGCAGTAAGTTTCTGCCTGTTTTTGACTGTCGGAAACCGCTTTTGCAGCTTCTCTCGCTTTGATCAGATCTTCAACGCCAACCTTGATTTTAGAAACGTTTTCAGAGATGCTGGTAATTAAGCTCATTTGTTCTTTTGCTAACGATTTGAACTCTTTGTCTCCGAAGATTTCTTTAAGACCTTTTACGTTCTCGATCAGTCTGTTCTGATAATTTAAAGCTGAAGGAATAATGTGGTTTCTTGCGATATCACTTAGAACTCTCGCTTCAATGTCGATTACTGTAGAATATTTTTCTAATTTGATTTCGTTTCTCGCTTCAACTTCTCTGTGCGTGAAAATTCCCATTTCTTCGTAAAGCGCTAAGAATTTTTTATCCATTTCCTGTTTAAGAGCTTCCGGAGTAGTCTTTAAGTTGTTCAACCCTCTCTTTTTAGCTTCTTTTGCCCAGTCATCAGAATATCCGTCACCTTCAAACATAATGTTTTTACACTGCTTGATGTATTCTCTCAATACGTTGAAGATTGCTTCGTCTTTTTTAAGACCTGTTTCAATTAAAGCATCAACTTCTTTTTTGAAATCGTTTAATTGTTTTGCTGCGATGGTATTCATTACGGTCATAGATTCAGCACAGTTTGCCGCAGAACCTACCGCTCTGATCTCGAATTTATTTCCTGTAAATGCAAATGGAGAAGTTCTGTTTCTGTCAGTGTTATCCAACAAGATTTCAGGAATTTTTCCAACAACATTTAATTTTAAATCTGTTTTTTCGTCCGGTGAAAGTTTTCCTTCCGTTACTTTTTCAAGCTCTTCCAAAACTCTGAACAACTGGCTTCCGATGAATACAGAAATAATTGCCGGTGGAGCTTCGTTTGCCCCTAATCTGTGGTCGTTACTTGCAGAAGCGATACTTGCTCTTAAAAGATCAGCATATTCGTGAACTGCTTTGATTGTGTTAACAAAGAACGTTAAGAACTGTAAGTTTTTCTTAGGGTTTTTTCCCGGGCTTAATAAGTTTTCCCCTGTATCAGTTGCCAAAGACCAATTGTTGTGTTTTCCGCTTCCGTTTACGCCTGCGAATGGCTTTTCGTGGAATAAAATGTGGAAATGGTGTCTGTGAGCAATTCTTGCCATTACGTCCATCAACAAAGAGTTGTGATCTACGGCTACGTTTACTTCTTCAAACATTGGAGCCAGCTCAAATTGGTTTGGAGCTACCTCGTTGTGTCTAGTCGTTACAGGAATACCCAATTTCATACATTCGATTTCCAACTCTTTCATGAAGTTCATTACTCTTGTAGGAATAGAACCGAAATAGTGGTCATCCAATTGCTGTCCTTTTGCAGGAGAATGTCCCAATAAAGTTTTACCTGTTAAAACTAAATCCGGACGGGATTGGTATAATGCTGAGTCAACTAAGAAATATTCTTGCTCCCAACCTAAAGTAGGAGTTACTTTTGTTACGTTTTTGTCAAAATATTGCATTACGTTGGTTGCAGCTTCGTCTACTGCATTCAATGCTCTTAAAAGAGGAGCTTTATAATCTAAAGTTTCTCCTGTATAAGAGATGAAGATAGAAGGGATGCATAATGTAGTACCCATAATGAATGCCGGAGATGTAGGATCCCAAGCGGTATAACCTCTTGCTTCGAAAGTGTTTCTGATACCACCATTCGGGAAAGAAGACGCGTCCGGTTCCTGCTGGATCAATAAGTTTCCGCTGAATCTTTCAATGGCTCTGCCTCCTTCGATAGGAGTGAAGAAAGAATCGTGCTTTTCTGCAGTACTTCCTGTCAAAGGCTGAAACCAGTGTGTGTAGTGAGTTACTCCTTTGCTCATTGCCCAGTCTTTCATAGCTACTGCTACCTGGTCTGCAATGTGTCTCTGGATTTTAGTTCCTTTTTTTACCGCATCCATAATAGACTGGAATGCTTCTTTTGTTAAATATTCTCTCATCGTTTCTTCTGAGAAAACATTTTGACAGAATAATTCTGACAATTTCACAGGAACTTCCACAGAGTTATCTCTTCTAAAGTCCTTAAATGGTAAAGTTTCTAACGCTTTGAATCTTAAAGTTGACATATAGGTTAATTTTTACGGGGCAAATTTACAAAAAAATATAAGATAAAATAAAAACACCCCTAAAAAATGTGGGGTGTTTTTATTTTTTTTTATTTTGTTTTCAATCTTTAGGGGTTTTCTGGGCAGATTCCTCCAATAAGACATAAGCAATCACAGGTTGACGGATCAAATTCTACGGGACAATTTCGTTGTTGCCATAAAGACATATTGCACCATTGACCACAAACAGAAGCTGGTTCTGCAGGACAAGAATTACCCTTTCCTGATACTGAGCGTAACTGCTCTCGTGTTAATTTTTTTAGATTTTTCATAGTAAATTATTTGTTGTTTACCAAATGTAATGAAAAAATAAATAATAATTAATAGGATTTTTAAATAATAATTTTTGAATGTAGTATATTTGTGTGAAATTTATTTTATGACAAATTCTAGAGCAAGAGAAACAACGGAAGCAATTGAAAGATTGTATATTTCTATGAGACACCTCTTTTACAGAGGTTTTTTTAAACCCGCCGGTGTTTCAGGGGAGAGTATCAGAAGTTTGTTGAAGACCATCAATCCGGAGATTTATGGGAGTATGAATATTCCGAGTAAATTGGAACTGGATGGCTTGATGTATGTTTTAGACAGACTTCCGGAAGGAATTGAAGAATGTGCTTTTATTCATCTTACATCAGATGAGGGTTTTGATAAAGGAAGTTTCGAACCAATTGTACCTAAAAAGAGAAGAAGAAACTGTTACAGAATTGATGAGCACCAAATGAATATTGAAGTTCTTTTGGGACGTTCCGAGATTTATGATATTCTTACTCACTTAACCTTCTTATTTATAGAAGCGGATAAGGTTAGAAATCTGGCTTTCATCCAGGATGAAAACTGGAAACCGACGCGTGCTTTTAAAATTATTGAAGAAGTCGTAAAAGGCGAAAAGAAATTCAGTAGAAAGGAAAAAGAAGTTGCCCTGATTCATTTATCTTCTTTAATCGGAAGAACGTTTGATGAAACATTAACGGCTTACAATACTTTCGGGGACGATCATAATCCTGACCGGTTATTTAAGATCATCTACAATTTAGCGAAAGTAAGTTTAGAGGATGCAAAACAGACAAGAGAAAGAGAAATTCATTTCAGTGCTATTTTAAGAGAAAGAGTAGGACATCACTATTTTGGTGAGAAGTGGGCAGATAAAGTGAAAGAGGTTTTATTTGAAAACAATCTTCATATGCGTCCGCTACATATTATTTCCGCCAATATGCACTCTGTGAAAAATATGCTGTATGCCAATGATGCATTGAAGAAAAAAGATCACAAGGAAGTAGACTATAAATTATACGGAGAAATTTCCGATAAAAAAGAGCTTCGTGATAAGGTTTCCAAATATGCTTTGGAAGAAGGAATGATCTATATTAATGATAAGAGCGGCAGTAATATTGATGTTCAGATCATTGATCTAAGCAAAACCAATCTTAAAAACACTCCTTTCCACGATATTAAATTTGGCGGAGACGATGTGATTATGGTTTTTGATTATGCTTTCGGTGAACAGGCTTATGAAGTAATGGACGAATTATTGAGACCTTACGAGCACAAAGGAGAAGTGTATATGATGAAAGTAAAATCCGTTTCTATTATGGGTAAAGCAGGAATTCTTGCTGGTGGAAAAGGAGATATTATGATTCCTACTTCACATATTTTTGAAGGAACGGCAGATAACTATCCTTTTGAAAATACTTTGAAGCTGGCTGATTTCCACGATGATGAACTGAAAGCGTTTGAAGGTCCGATGATTACCGTTTTAGGAACTTCACTTCAAAACAGGGATATTTTATCATACTTTATGAATACTTCCTGGAAAGCTATCGGACTTGAAATGGAAGGGGCACATTATCAAAAAGCTATTCAGGTGGCATCTAAGATCAGACACCATATTTCACCTGATTTATTTGTGATGTACGCGTATTACGCTTCGGATAATCCTTTGGAAACGGGAAGTACACTTTCTTCAGGTGGTTTGGGATTAACAGGAGTAAAGCCAACCTATCTGATTACCTTAAGAATCTTAGAAAAGATCTTACAAAGCGGAAAGAAAGAAGTTTCTGCTAAAAAATAATTTTTAACTATAATTAAGAATATAATCCTTCAAGATTTCAAAACTTGAAGGATTTTTATTTCCCGCAGATCACACAGATAGCGCAGATAGTTATGTCTTTATATTTACAATAAACTATATAATAAACATCTGTGTAATCTGTGGGAGAAATAAATTGCATGAAAAATATTTATCTTTAAGAAAATTAAAATCAATGAGCTCAACATCACAATTAGCTAAAAGATTCAGAGAAGTAATGCTGGATGGTTTATGGATCGCCAACACCAATTTTAAAGATCAATTAAAAGACGTTTCATGGGAACAGGCCACAACGAAAGTCGGCTCTTTGAACACCATTGCTATGCTTACTTTTCATATTGATTATTATATTGCAGGTTTGGTGAATGTTTTTGAAGGCGGGAATCTGGAAATCAGGGATGAATATAGCTTTGATCTTCCACCAATTGAATCTCAGAAACATTGGGAAGAGCTTTTAAATAAACTTTGGAATGATTCTGAAAAGTTTGCTAATCTATTGGAACAAATGCCCGATTCTAAAATGAATGAAGTTTTTGTCGATGAAAAATACGGAACATATTTAAGGAATATTGACGGAATGATTGAGCATGCGTATTACCATCTTGGGCAGGTTACTTTGATCAAAAAAATATTGAAAAACTAGTAAATCATATTCCCACAGATTACATAAATCCCGCGGATTAATTTCAAAACAATTTTCTGTGAAATCCGTGAAATCTGCGGATGTATTTAACATTTAGAATAAATTTAATCTAACACTATAATATAGAATAAAACCTCATCAATACCTCCACGTTTGAGGTTCTTACTTAAAATACATATCTTTAGAAAACTAAAAAATTTTAAATGAAGAAATCGGCTGCAATCCTATTTGCGTTTATAATTTCACAATTTCATGCTCAGCAGGGAGCTTATTATCAGCAGAGTGCAAAGTACAAGATGGATATTGATGTGAACGCTGAAAAATTTACTTATCAGGGAAATCAGACTTTAGAATACACCAATAATTCACCGGACGAGCTTCATGTTGTTTATTTCCATTTGTATTGGAATGCTTTTAAACCCAATTCCATGATGGATCAAAGAGTTGCCGGGCAAGGAAAAAACGGAGATTCAAGATTGCAGAAAGACGGGGTTTCAAGATTGGCATCTATTCCGAAAGATCAGGAAGGAGCACAAAATATTCACTGGATCAAGCAAAATGGAAAAACATTGAAGTTTGAAATTCAGGAAACCATCATGAAAGTCTATCTGGCAGAACCGATTAAGCCAAATTCAACCACAACATTCACGATGGATTGGGATGCAGTAATCCCTCAACAAATCAGAAGAAGCGGAAGAAATAATAAGGAAGGCGTTGATATGACCATGACACAGTGGTACCCTAAAATCGCAGAATATGATTACGATGGCTGGGCAACATTCGATTATATCGGAAGAGAATTTCACGCGCCGTTTTCAGATTTTGATGTGACGATTAAAATCAATAAAGATTACGTTATCGGAGCAGGAGGAATTCTTGAAAACCCGGCAGAAGTGAAAGGGTATGATACTAATGCAAAAATCAAAGCCGATAAAAATAAAGCCACCTGGAAATGGACAGCGAAAAATATGCTTGATTTTGCATGGAGCGCAGATAGAGATTATGTGGTAAAAAGTTTTGATGTTCCGCAAGGTCCGAAAGTATTTTTGGTGTATCAGAATAATGAAAAGACAAAGGTTTGGGAAGAAGCGCAGCCTTATATTACAAAATATTTCCAATTGATGAATTCTCACTTCGGAAAATATATTTATCCGACTTATGCTTTCATTCAGGGAGGAGACGGTGGAATGGAATACGGAATGTGTACGATGATTTTAGGGGAAGCAAAAGATATTAAAGGATTGATGGGATTAATGGCTCACGAAGGTGCTCATTCCTGGTATCAGCAAATGCTCGCCACCAATGAATCGATGCGTCCTTGGATGGATGAAGGGTTTACAAGCTATGCAGAAAACTATGTAATGTATCAGTTATTTCCGGAAGATCTTCCCAATCCGTTCGCGCATTCTTTGGATGCTTACAGGAATTTTATTAAAAAAGGAATTGAAGAACCTGCCGTTTGGTTAGGAGATCATCATGATAATGGAACTGCTTATACATACGCTTCTTACGTAAAAGGAGAATTGTATCTGGTGCAGTTAGGTTATATTATGGGAGAACAGAATCTGGTAGAAACACTGAAACAATATTATGACCAGTGGAGCATGAAACATCCTTCAGACAGGGATTTCCTACACATTGCTCAGAAAGTTTCCGGAATGGATTTGAAATGGTTTCAGAATTACTGGATCAATACTACAAAAACGATTGATTACGGAATTAAAGACGTAAAATACGAGGCAAAATCAACAACCATCACTTTGGTAAATAATGGACAAGTTCCCATGCCTATTGATTTTAGCATTATAACAACAGATAAAAAGATTGTGAATTACCAGATTCCCATGAATATGACTCATACGTGGAAAGAAAAGGATATTTACGGAGATTTTAAAACAATGGCTTACTGGCCTTGGACACAGAAAGAGTATTCAATTACGGTACCGTATACAAAATCTCAACTGTCTGCAGTAGGAATTGATTTTAGCCAAAGAATGGCAGATATCAATTTGCAGGATAATTTTGTTGAAGTGAAATAGAATTATAAAAATATAAAATAAAAATCCTGCAGATACTCTGTGGTTTTTTTTATAAATCTACTTGTTTAAATGGATAACTATAAAATAAAACCACCCATCAATTTTGATGAGTGGTTTTTCAGTAAGTTTAAATTTTACTATATAAGGCAATATCTTTTTACAGAACTTGGACAACCTGGAATAGACGTGTAAGTTAAATCAGGTCCTGGATTTAGTTGGCATCCCATAGCATACATATTATCTACGCATTCCTGTATATATCCTCCTTTTACTGTTTTTAGATTTTCTCTTGAAATTTTTTTAAGATTTTTCATAGCGATTAATAGTTTGTTTGTGTTTCCTACTCTTTGTTAAGCTTTTCGGATTCCGCTTTAAATTTATCCTAAAGTAGTGAATTTAATTTGTGTGATAAAATCATTTTAAAAAATTTCGTTTGATAATTAGATTCTTAATCATTTCTAATAAAAGGTTACTTAAAGAAAATAAATACTTACTGTATTTCAAACTGCTGTACCATCCAATGCTTCGAATGATTTTTAATCAAATCATTTTTTATGGTGGTGTCTTTGGTATTCAGATAGCTGTATACTTTAAGCGGAATAGAATCCGGATATTCTTTTAAGCCTTGTGCTACGGTATTTTGAGATTCTTCTTTTTTATGGCCGCTTTCTAATGCTTCTGCTTTATAAATATAAATAATAGCAGGAATTTTTCCGAAAATGTCCTTTGTTTCATTTTCAAGAATGCTCATGGTCTCAATCTGAAAGTCTGCATCCGGTTCTTTTCCTACCGCAGCTGTTTTGCTGATATGCTGCTGATACATCAGAAAAAGCATAAGGATATGAAGATTTTTAGTGTTGGGATCGGAAACCAGTTTTTCTATTTGCTGGATGTCTTCGGGAGTCATTTCTTCTTGATCTGCCTGAAGGTTTTTTTCATAAAAAGTCGTTAAGAGATTGTAAATCGTTTTATCGGATTTATCAATTTGGGATTTTTTCTTTAGGTCAGGATAGATGTCTTTAATGGAAGTTTTTTGTGCATAAAGAGACAGATTGATCATTATAAAAAATATCAGAACGAATTTTTTCATATCGGTAGGATAAAATTTGAGTGGTTGTGACTTTAAATATAATTAATTGTTTTAAAAAATGAAAATTTCAAAATAATTTAAAACGTTCCAGCATCTTGTTTTTATCAAAAATCATTAATTTTGAGCCTTAAAATTAACATGGCTTTTCTATTACTAAATAAGCCAGGTTGAAACATAAATCAATGAATTCAATTGTCATAAATGTTGGGAACAGCAATATCAGGTTTGGTCTTTTTAATGGTGATAACTGTGATCTTTCATGGGTAATCAATACAAAACCTTACAGAACAACAGACGAGCTATACGTTCAAATGAGTATGTTGTATCAAACCTATAAAATTGAACCTAAAGAAATCAGTAAAGTAATTATTGGTTCTGTTGTGCCGCAGCTTACCAAAGTGATGAGTTCTGCGATCAAGAAAATACATGATATTACTCCTGTTATTGTTGACAGAAACACACCTTCGGGAGTTCAGGCGAAATCGAAACAAATGGGAACGGATATTTATGCGAATCTTGTAGCGGCGCATAATCTGTATCCAGGCAGAAAAAAGATCATTCTGGATTTTGGCACTGCGCTTACTGCAAGCTGCGTTGCTGAAGATGGGGAAACGATGGGAGTTATTATTGCTCCGGGAATTGTTACTTCTCTTAATTCGTTAATCAGTCAAACGGCGCAACTTCCGGAAATTGAATTGAAGAAACCCAAATCAGTTTTGGGCTTAGATACGGTAACCTGTATGCAAAGCGGAATGGTATATGGTTTTTTAGGAATGGTAGAAGGATTTATAGACCGAATTAATGATGAGGTAAATGATGATTGTTTTGTGGTGGCAACAGGCGGTGTTTCCCATGTTTACAAGCCTTTGACGAATAAAATTCATATTGCAGACAGACTGCATACCCTGAAAGGACTTTATTTTTTAGGAAAAGATAAATAAAACAGGAAGCAGCTGTAAAGCTGCTTCCTTTATTTTATAGACCTCCTGTACAAGAATCGCATTCTTTTAATGGATAGATCCAGCCTCCATTTCCATCATCAACAGGAAGAATTCTACATCCAATTTTTCTTACGCCATTGTCGTCGATGTAAAAACATTGATCCGGGCGAATTCCACCATTGATTTTGGCTGTCTCTTTTCTTGATAATTTTCTCATAGTAATTATTTTTTAATTTGAAATCGATCAAATATAATAAATAATTCAATACAAAGTGATAAAATTTTCATTAAGAGATACTCTGTTATCCCATAGAAAGTAAGACGTTATCTTTTAGATTTGAAAAACTCCTTTACTATTGATGAACATTCGTTTTCCATAATTCCGGTAATGATTTCCGTTTTTGGATGAAGAGAAAGATGCTTATTGATAAACCCTCTGTGTTCGTCCCGTGCTCCGATCACTACTTTTGAAATCTGTGACCACGAAAGCGCTCCTGAACACATTACGCACGGTTCTAGTGTCACGTAAAGCGTGCAGTCTTTCAAGTATTTTCCGCCTAAAAAATTAGCAGCAGAAGTAATGGCCTGCATTTCTGCATGCGCGGTTACATCATTTAACGTCTCTGTGAGATTATGGGCTCTTGCAATAACTCTGTTGTTAGAAACAATGACACATCCAATGGGAACCTCATTTTTTTCTAAGGCAATTTCGGCTTCCTGTAAAGCCATTTTCATGTAATATTCGTCCGTAAACATTTATTCAATATTCATTGTTAAAGGAAGCTTGAAGCTGAATCTCACCGATTCCCCATTGACTGTCGCCGGAGAGAATTTCTCAGGAATAGAGTATAGCGCAATTTCAGCCTGCCTGTTGAAGGTAAAATTATCTCCCTGAGCATTCACATTGCTGATGCTTCCATCTTTTTCGACAATAAAATCAACATTGGCTTTGATTGTTTTGCTTTCGGAATAGACTCCCGGTGTATAAAAAATCTGAGCAATCTCCTGTCTCAATGCATTGATTCCACCTGGGTAATCGGCATTTTTACTTACTGCTGAACCTCCTTTGGATTGGGTGTTGGATAATTCTACTTTGTCGCCTCGATGGTTGATTTTTTTTAAATCCTCCAGATTTTTAACTTTTAATAAAGCTCCGATCATGGCAACATTTTCAATGCTGTCCATTTTCTTCATAAACAAAAGGTAATCCTGTTTTATGGCTGCTTTGGTCAATGTATTGGTTTCCGCGTCGAATTTCTTTTTAAACTCAGTATTAAGCATACCGCGATGTTGATTGTAAAAGTTTTTTACATTTTTAAATTCTTCCGTCTGTTGCGAAAAACAAAAAGAAGAAATAAGGCAAAACAGACAAAAGAATATAGGTTTCAAATTGAAATATTTATGTAAATGTAATCAAAAATAACCGAAATTCTTCATTCTTTTTTATTCACTGAGGTAGCTGTTCAAAGACTGCTGCAGATGATTACGGATCTCATCAACTAAATTTTTAGGTTCTAAAACGCGTACTTCTTTTCCATAGGAAAGAATTTCCTGCATAAAGTCGTAAGTAGGGTGGAGGAAGAATTCAAAATAAATCTCTTCGGGAGTTTCTTTCAGCTCTTTCTGAGACTGATGAAGCGGAAAACTTTTGATGTATTCTCCCTGATGCCTGCTGCATTTCAGGACGATTTTTTCAGGATTCTGTTCGGAAAGATTCATTACACCAAATGCATTTTTAAAATGTTCCCTGAAATTATACTTATACTTTTCCCTGAATTGTTTTTCACTCACATCCAAATAATTGATTCGGTCCAATCCAAAAGATTTCAGCATTTTGTCTTTCGTATCAATAGCAATCAGGTACCATCTGTCTTTGGATTCTTTTAAAGCCAATGGATGAACTTTTCTGGAAGTCATCAGTTTGTTTTTGTAGTTGTAATGCTCGAAAGAGACGATTCTTTTGTTCCGGATCGCGAAAAATAAATCATAGAAATTTTCAACTCCGGTTGGTTTCCTGCTTTCAAAAAAGATAAAATCAGCAAAATCCGGATGCGTATTCATGGCGTTACTTACCTGAAAAGACTCGAGTAGTTTCTGGTTGTATTCATCCACCTCCATGATCGGGCGACTCTCGATATAATAACGATTGTCCCCTTTCTTTTTATTGTGAATGGAAAGATTGAAAAGATCAGAAATCTCCCGGATATCCCTCTGCAAAGTACGGATAGAGTAGCTCTTGATATCCGCATCCTGAAATTCGAAAGAGTTGAGAAGATAGTCCTCCAGCTGAGAATAGGTAGCCGGAGAACTTTCCAATCTTTTTATAATTAAGGCATATCTCGTCAGGTAAAAATCTTTTTTCATGATCTAATTTTGTAAGACAAATATATGGGCTTAATGCGACAAAAGGTGTCGTGTTTTATTTTTTGAACAATTTATTATAAATTATTTTAACCCTTTACCAATATTTATTTTCAATTCTAACTCATAGCCCTCATCAATTATTTTTCTTAATTTATAAATATCTTTAATAGACAAACCTTCATTAAGTACAATTTTGTTTTGTTTTAAAACAAAAAAGTCGTTTAATTCAATGCAGGCTTTAAATAGTTTATTATAATCAGAAATTATTAAATCATCTTCTAAAAGATAATATTGCAAATTGGTTATCTTTCCTCTTTTTGCCATTGTAGGAGAAGTAAAAACTATTTTTTGCCAAAACAATAAGTTTCGTATCAAAATAATTAATTTATCTTTTCCTATCGTTTCAACCGCATTAATCAAAAAGCTGTTAGGATATTCAGTTTCATTAAAATCGACTAATTGTGTTATTATATTAAAATTTTTCATATTTAAAAATTATTTTTAGTATTTAGGATATTTGGCTTGAACATGTGTCTCAATTTCTTTTAAAGATTCGTATTCAGGAGATACACCAATTTTTAGTTGCCAATCTCTTTCGTGTGAAAAAGCTTTAATTTCCTGATCCCAATTATTTCCTATAATTTTATTAATTTCTTTCTGGGTTTTTCCTTGTTTTTTTAGTTCTTTCTTTAGTAAATTATCAATAACATGGGATCCTTCATGAATTATTTCTGTTAAGAATTGATCAACAGAAGCTGATGAACGATAAAATGTTTTTCCATCTAAAGTTGCAGCTCTAGTTCCCATAATTATTTCATCTGTCAATTCGTTATCGAAATCATAATCACGCAATAAATCCTCAAAATCAACATCATCTAAAAACTCATATTGCATTTTATTGGTTCTTAAAAGTTCGGCTACTTCATCACTATGTTTAGTAAATCCAGTTAAAATGTCGATAATTTCAGATTTAGTTAATGTTAATAAAGAAAGATTTTCCCATTTACTAATAAATTCGCTGTATTTTTTATCAATCTTTTTTTGTATTCTCTGCTGTCTATCTCTCCATCTTTCCTCAGCCCTCGTTTTAGGCGTACTTGCAGCTTCTTCTCCCAAGCCGAAAACTTCATCCACAAGCTTGTTCATTTTTGCAAAAAGTTCTTTTACTCCCTTTTTAAATTCACGAAGAATCATTTGGATAAAATCCAGGACTTTTGTTATCAAGTCTTTGGTAAAAGTAAAAGTTTTTTCAATACTCTGAGTAATTTTTTCTAAAGGCTTTAGTATGAAAGATTCTACACTTTTAGCCAATTTTGCTAACGCAGCGGTTCCTCCGGTGAGGAGTGTTTCAATGATAATGTCAATGATGATTCCTATGATATAACCATAATAATAAGCTGCTTTTTCTAAAGAAAAGCCGGCTGCTGTATTCTCGATCCATTTAACCAAACGTATTATGGTTCTAAGTTGAAAAGTGATGGATTGATATAGAAAATCTTTATAATCAAAATTCATAATCCCTCCAATTACATCTTCAATTAACTCCAAGAACATTTCTCCATATTCAACTTTGTTATCTGAGATGTTTCTCATTTCATAAACGGCTTTAAATACAAAACCAATCAATGAGAAAATACCGGCAATAATATCAATAATGCTACTATAGATTCCACATAAAAAAGCATTAGCAATTTGGAAGCTTTTATAAATAATATGCTGCATTCCGGTTAATGGATCAGTCAGGTAATCTTCAATACTATCAATTTGTTTAAAAAAAAGATCCAATGCTTTATCTACTCTGTTATAGATATAATCAGGAAAAAGAGGAGAAGCTGCTCTAAGCAAGTTTTTGAAATACATTTTTACAGCATCAATTTTTTCAAAGAGAGCTTTTACCACTTTTGAAATCACTTGCTTTTGTCCGTTAAGATTTTCATATGGATTTTTAGAAGATTCATGCTCATAGAATTTTCTCAGTTCATTGTAAAGAACATCGGGAATAAAAGTCGGGTTATATTCTCCTTCTTTAGGATTAGGATTCCATCCTTTTTCGGAGATCTTTAACCCTTCTATACCAGTTGCAATACCTGCAAAAAACTTTTCCGCCTCTTGAAAGATCTGTTTTGTGAAAAAATTAAATACTTTTGCAACTGCTACATCTTTTAATCCTAAAAACCAACTTATAAAATCGACTTTATTTCTGTAGATCCCATCTTCAATTAACTCTTTGAGTTTATCAGGTGTTATGGTTATTTCATGTTTTCGGGTAAAAGTTAGAAGTTCAGCAAAAGGAATATCTTTTTTGTTGGTAAGGTTGGCTCCTGCAACTGCTCTTAAAACTGTATTGTAATTATACTTATCATCTATTTCTAAAAAAAGAATAAGTTCATTACTTTGTGGTAATGCTTCCATATAGCGTTGAAGAAGAAAAGCTCCATTTTTACTGGCAAAAAGAACCACATCAATACCTCCAATAGTTTCTGCGAAACGGTTTCTATATATTGTTACTTCTTCAATCTCTTTTGTGAATATTGGCTCATCGGAATAGATTTGAAATCCTTTACTCTCTGCAACTGGCTTACCATTGTAATAAGTATTGGCTATTTGTTTTACCGTTTTTTGTTTTAGTTCAACAGGTGTTTTTAAAGCCGGAGTTTCTTGTATTGGATTAGGACTATTTCCACCCATAATTTTATCGAATGAATTTCCAATAAGTGGATTATTTAATATTTCTAAACTCATTTTGTGATTTTTAAGGTTAAAAAGGCAGAGTTTTTTAGGCTCTGCCAAATGATTCATATAGTTTATTAAAATAAATAAGCCGATTGAATATTAAATCCAGCATCAGATCCTGAATTTTCTATATTAAGCGAATTACTAATATAACAAACTAATGATAATGCATCCTGAATGCCTGTTTTAGTATTGATATAAGTATTTCCTGCATACTGAATGATAACGGTGAATATATTGCCATTACGAGCAATGCTCCAATCTACGGTAGTCAGGATCTGATTTATACTCAATGTTTCAAGAAGACTGTCACCTTTGATTGTTTTTGTGTAATTACCGATATTATTACATTCAATACTTACCTGAAAGCTTGCATTATTGCTTAGAGCCAAAATATTATTTTTATCCATTACTCCAAATGAAATATTCATCATTGAGTTATAAGTTTCTCTTAATTTTATAGTTCCGGACATGACAAAATTTTGTCCTGCTGCAGCAAATTCACTACTTTTTAAAGCTGCAACTACTGTGCTTTCTCTTGCAAAAGGTTTATTGGCTGCACTTGCGTTATAATTCATTGTGCCTCCGGAAACTGTTACTATATTGGGGGTTCCCGGAGTGTAAAGTTTTGTTTCCCAAGTAAGATTGTTTAGGTTATAGTTATTCAGAACATCAACTACTTTTATAGTCATTGGAGTCACATAATAAGCTATTCCATTCCATAATCTTAGTTTGTATTGTCCTGTCGGTAGATTTTTAAAATTATAATAAAAACTTAAATCAACACCATTGCTATACAGCTGAACTTGTGAATTAGGAATAGTAGCTAGTTTAGTGACACCATCTATAGCCATAATATCTATGGAAAAAGAAGTTGGTTCCAGATTTAGATTTGCTCCTTTTAAAGAAAGCCAATAATTTTTATCTTGTTTGTCTACAATTGGTGGAGTAATTATCCCTACACTCATTGTATTTGTTGTCCATCCTCCATTCATGGAAGTTTTCCATGCTGTCTTTTCTGCATTGGAAAGTGTTGATGGTAAACTTAAAAAAGGTTGTTTTCCATTGGTTTTGCCAATTTTTCCTTCTGCATTTTGTGATAAAAAAGTGTTGAAAGATGGGTTGTTAGAAACATCAGACAATCCAGAAATAATATAGCTTTTACCGGCAGTTTTCATTTCCCAGTCATCTCCTAATGTAAGTCCTGCTCCGCCAATCGATGTTAAAGATGAATTGGCGACATTTTTTCCCAGATCTCCTGCTGGTAATTTTGCAACTTCACCATTCGCATTTAGGCCCACAATTTTGTTGTAATCCTGAACATTCCCGTCATTAGTTGGTTTATCTAATTTTTGATTAATTTTTTCTCGGCTGGATGAATTGTATTCTGCTTGAGTTGAAATTCCCTCTGAGATAAGATCAAGGTCAGAAATGTTTACATGATCATCAGAAATTTCTACCGGAATTGATCCGTCAACGACTGCATGTACTTTTAAATCTCCATTGGCATCAATGGCGTAGTCTGTATAAGTAGCTCCTCCAACTGCAGCTACCTGATAAATAACATTTGTTTCTCTTGCTCCGGCAGGAGGCAATGCATTTACTCTTATAATTCTTCCTATATCGGACATATTTTTATTTTTTTGTGTTAATGAATTTTTTAATAACGGCAGAGTTAAGGCTCTGCCTTTTAAAAGATTATTGATAATTAGATCCAGTCTCCTGAAATGATTTTCTCATCTCCACCGTTTTCACCTCCCAAAAGATTCTCATTCGTATCAAAATTGAATTTTTCTTCAGTAATGACTTCAGAAGGAACTTCAAAATCATCCGGATTTTCGGCTGTAAATGGTAATGCATGTGCTACTTTCAATCCGATACTTTCTGCCTGAAGGATATTCAATGTTGTAGGAAGTCTTGTTAACCAGGCTTTTCCTTGTTTTTCTCCTTTTGGCTGCTTCATTTCGTCAACGATTGAAAGATAAAGTTCATCACCGATTACAGGAACTTCACCACCGTTCCAGATTTTTCCGGTTGCTAAATAGAACTGTACGACATCTTCAAACCCCGGACGAACCGTTACAATCACTCTTGCCATTCCACTTTGTAAAAAAGCTCTGAATAAAGGATCTGTATTTTCCGCCTGGTAAAGATCTGTCCAGTTTTGTTTGTTTCCCCAATAATAAGGATACAGGTAATAAGAAAGATTATCCCATTCAAAAGCCTGTTCCATAAATTTTACGAAAGCAGTATATTTATCTAAGTTTGACGAAAGTTTAGTTTCATAGTCTTTAAAAGTACTTCCTTGGGTTAATCCCGATAAACCATAGCCATGCGTAGAATCTGTGGCTCTGTCTGCCATATACGAAATACAGTTTTTACGCAATACAGTATTTTCAAGCTGTCTGTAGAAATTAGGATTTGAATCTTTGATTTGTACAGCTTTGTTATTTTCTTCGGAAATAGCATTGTTATATTCAACAAGAGCTTCTTCATATGCATTAATAATTGCATTGAATGCTTTTTGTAGCCAAGCTGTTTTAGCTTCAGGAGTTAATACACATTTAGCATTGATACTACCGTTTATAATTGGACTTTCACCAGTTGTGAAAGAATAAGCAAGTTTTTCTCTGACATTAAAGTCTTTTAAAGTTCCCCCAATTTGTGTGCTGTAGATAGAAGTAATCCAAGAAGTACTTTTTCCAGCAATTGTCATAAATGCTTGGTGGCTTCCGTTAAAACCGTGAGGATATGTGTTGAATTTGTAATCAACTTCTTGAACTTCATATCCTTGAGGGATTTCCATTTCGCCAGCACCTGAGACAATTTGAATTTTACTATCATCAGAACCTCCAAATGAAGGATCTCTATCGCTAAATGATTTACTTAAATAATAAACATCAGCCTGTTTTTCATCCAATTCAACATTATATTTTCCTACCCAGTATTTTAACTTTATTTCAGTTAATTCACTGTAATTATTAATTTGCATATTTCCGGCAGCACGTGGATCGATAGGTTTTATCAAGTCTGTTTGATCAGTACTTTTAATGTTATCCATTCCTAGCAAATGAAGCTTGGCAGGCTCGGGAATCATGAATTCAAACATCATACGTTTACCATAGTTATAAATCTGATTTTTCATCAACTTATCAACCCATCTGTAAACGCCTACTACATGTTTATCTCCTTTTCTGTTGTCTAGGCCATGAGAATTTGTTTCTTCAAATTCATCAATGATTTTTTCAATCCTTTCTTCGTGAACTTTTGTAACGATTCTGTCCATTGCTCTAGAAGTAATATCCTGAGCTTGTGTAACTGCTTGTCTTGTGCTTTCTTCTTTTGATGAATGACTGGAATAACCTCCGGCTATGCCTGTATTTATATTTGCGGCCATAGGACCAGCCCCTGTTTTCCAGCTGGCATCGAAATGAGCCTGTACATTGACATCTTTTGATTCTTGTAAAATTTTTGAAACCTCACTTTGCATTTCGAAACGATTGGCAGTCGTTGTATCGGTAAGTTGTTCTCTTTCCGTATCGGTAGATGAGGTTGTAGTATTTTCACTTCTTCGTAATCTTCTGGTTGATTTCTCGCGATATTCTCTGGCCATTACGTTTTCGATATGGGCAACTTCACCCTCTACGTAAGCATGAGTACTTTGTTCGACTTTCAAATAATCTGCAACCCCAATATTTTTGAATCCAAATCCGGAAGGAATGAAAGTATTTTCATCCTCAATAGCTACTGGTGGTTGTCCTTCCTCAACCTCTAGTTCAAATGAGCCTGAGCTACATGCTCTTGCCTGAATTCCTGGAACTAGAATTTCTGTACTTCTCCCGTTAGAAAAAACAATTTTTACTCTCAAAGTAGCATCCTGAATACTGTAAAAATCTACACCAGGGTAATGCATATCACTTAAGAAAATGGTATTTCCGCTTCTTGATTTCACAAAGTAATCGCTATCAATACTTGTTGGTGAATTCTTGGGAATCAAATTATAAGAAATGTAGCTTACATCCCACGATGAATCAGGAACAGTTAAAGCTAAGTCTTGAGTATACGCTTTATAAACAAATTTTGGACAAACCTGATAGGTGAAAGGAACAGAAATTGTTCTTGCGACAGGAACAATTATACCTCCGATACTTGTGTAGGTTTCTTCACTTCCTTGTGTATTTTCAAGGATTGTATTGTTAAGCTTTTCTACAGCTTCATTGATTGCTGAAGTGATTTCTGCAAATGTATTTCTGCCTTCCAATGATGCCTCAAGATCAGCAATATCCTGCTCTGAAGAACGTTCGGTAGGTGATGCTGTTTGCTCAAATTTATAGCCTAAGACATCCAGTAATGATTCAATATTTTCCGGTTTTAATGAGTTGGCTAAAGATTCTGCAGCAACTTCATCTCTGAAATTAAATTCAAAGGTTGGAAGTTTAGGGAATGGGATTTCTCTCGGTTGTTGGCAAGGGTCTTCCGGATTGTATTCTGTTCCGGGCGGTCTTACTCCGCAATATTCTGCCCTTGCTGCTTCAACAGCTTCATTATATTCCTGAATAAGAGGTTCTATTCTTGTTTGATGGGCTTCATTTTGGATTTTATACTCTGCCTGATATTCTTTTTGATATTGCTTTTCAACAGTAGTAAGATTCCTTTTTAAGCCTTCAATCCTGCTAAGTTTTGTTTTCGCAGCTGAAATTGCCTGTTGTTGCTTCATTTCCTCAGTTGGAAAGCTTTCTTTTACTGCACCGTCAGCAATTCTTGAAGCAATTGGAGATAAAGAAGGACTTTCATCTACCATTAGTTCTTTTGGAAGGACTACTCTTGCCGTTACGGCCAATTTGAAATCTGCTTCATTAGTTACAGATAAAGTATGCAGAGCCAATAACATTTGCATAACAACTTCCTTAATGTAGAAATCTTTCTGGGTAACCACCTGATAGATTAAATTATTCCACAGTTGAGTGAGCTCTGGAAGTGCATAAATAGGAGGGAATATTTCTTCTTTCTTGGCAACAAATTTTGCATAAGTAGAGGTACTTTTATTTCTTGCCAACCATGTGGCAAAATTGTAAAGATCACCAAAGTCATTTTTTAGATAATTTACATCATTGATACATTCAGATGTCACTTTGTAATCTGCTGCATATCTCTTTAAAAGATCTTTTTTAGCTCCTGTTCCTGTTGTAACGGGGATGTAAAAATGGTTATCTGTTTTTAAAGCATCCGGAATTAAAATAAATCTTTTGTCTTGCTCCTTATCATCAGAAAGTTGCGGACTTCTCAAACTTACAAATCTGAAAAGAGTTTGTGTTGGTGTGTTTTCTGCAATCGGCGTTGCAGGAGTTTCGTTTTCTGCCATTTTGTAATTTTTGGGTTTTAAAAGTTAATATTGAGGGTCTTGTTCATTAAGATCACTTCTATTTCTTGAGTGGTTTGACATCCACTTTATTTATAGTTTTTGTTTCATGGTATTCTTTTAGTTTGATTTTAAACACAGTTCAGGCTGTCCAACATGGTGTGAATGGTTAATTCAAAGGGTATTTGAGATATTATTGAATGGATTGGTGTACTACGTAAGTATCAAAAGAAATTGTTGGAAGCTTCTGAACTGTGCTTTAAAAACAAGATTTACATATCTTCTTCAAGGATATCTTTCTCAAAATCTTCTCGGAAAAAGTTTTCGATGTCATTAAGATAATTGTCGTAATCGATCTCCATATTTTCAATGTCGTTCCATTCTATGGTGTAAAGATTTTCATCTAAAGAGATATGCGAATCAGATTTTGATATTTCCATGCCTTGTTGTTTGAGCTTTTCATTAAGGTTTGAACAGAATTTTGGCTGTTCATCATTAGGGAATGTTGAATTCAAAAAGTTATGTTTTAGTTTTTAATAATGAATTTTTGTGTTTTTATTTATACCTCAAAAGTAGAGGTGAGAAGCGACAAAACTTGACGTGATTAAATATTTGAGAAAAAATAATTATCTTTTTTAAGTGCTTCTAAATCAGAATAAAATATATAAGCTACTGTAATAAATATAATCAAAATAGCTTATATTAATATTTTATAAGCTAAAAAGCTTATGTTTTGCTTTTAATTAATTTCTGAACAATTTGATTTAAAATATCTCTGTTGTCGTCAATATAGCTTAGTCCCGCTTGTATCAGGTTTTCAATATTGGATCTTCTTACATTATCCATTGCCGGAGAAGCATTTTTTAAAGACGGATTAATTCTATAATAATTTTTCTGATTTCTTGATCCTAATGTTTGAAACATCTGACAAAGCTGATAATCTACAGTTTCAGCATTTGCTGACATTAGGATATCAATAATAGGATTTACCCAACCGATTTTGCCGGCTTTTTGAAGCTTTTTGAAAGAATAAGACTTTGATTCAATTCCGGTCCCGATCGAAACAATAATCATATCATTTACAGTCGGGTGATTGGCTTTCTGATGATTTTTCAACACTTCCGCAAAAGGAATTTTTCTCGCTTCGGCATACGCGCAAAGTGCCGGATTATTGGCAAACATTCCTCCATCGATAAGGCTGAAGATCTGTCCGTACATGGATCTGATCTGAACCGGCGTAAAATAAGTCGGTGCTGCAGAAGTAGCCCTGCAGACATCTTTTACATAAAAATTATCGGTGCTTAAATAGGCGTTCCACGAGTTAAATAATTTTGCCCTTCTGTTTTCGATATCATAACTTGTGATTAAGCAGGGTTTTATCAATTCTTTAAGTTCTAGATTTCCAAAAAAGTCATTTAAATTCTTTTCAAGGGCTTCCTGCGATATTTTTTCATTCAGTAATCCGAAAGGATTTACTAAACGCTCCCAAAAAGATACCTGAAATATGTCTCCCCCTTTTTCAGCATATAATTCCAGTCCTTTTTGGATAGAATATTTTGCCTTCCGGTGTTCATCGGGACATAGAATAATGGATGCAATTAATCCTCCGGTACTGCTTCCCGCAACAAGATCGAAATAATCGCCGAGCTTTGCAGTGGGATGGTCAAGCAATTGCAGCTGTTCTTCCATGTAGCGCAGAATAATACAGGTGACAATTCCTCTGATTCCGCCGCCGTCTAAAGAAAGAATGGTTGTCTTTTTCATATGATTTTTTACTTTTTCTAGAAACACTTTTGTCCTTTAGGCAAGTAAAACCAATAACTTTTTTAAAAATAATTATTGGTTTTAACTTATTATACAAGGATATTTTGTTGTTTTTCTATACAGTAAAAATAGTTCGGGAAGGCGACAGAACGTGTCGTATTAAAAATAATTTAAAATAAAATAGACTTAAAAAATCACATAATTTTCTTTATCAATAGGCATTTTCATTAATGTTCTCCAGTTTGTTTTCACCAGTCCTTTCTTGGTGGGAATATTCTTCTTTTCAAAATGAGGAAGGTCTTTAAAGGTCTTCCAGTTTCCGCCCCAATCCCAGCCGTGTTTTGCAAAAATTTTCACACATTCGTACCAGTCCGCGACCCGATCATTATCCCAGTCTTTTACGGTGTCCCAACTTGCGATTTTTCCGTCGATGATCAGACAGATATCAACAGCAAGCCCATAATTGTGAATACTTTGACCGGCTTTGGCATTGGTCACTTTTTTCCCAGAGGTAATTCTTCCGATAGCATATAGCTTTTCCTGTTCTTCAAAGCTTCTTAAGCCCTGTGTAATTCTTACTTTGGCCCTTCCGGTTAAGGCTTCACCACATTCCTTAATAATTTGTTTCACTTCATCTCTTACGTAGGGGTGAAGTTTTTCAATCCTCTGTAGCGTTACTTTATCCATAGTATCAAATTTTTAGCGTTTTTGGAAAACAAAATTAAGCCTGTATAGCGACAAAACTTGACGTGTTTAAAATAAATTAATATTTTGTAAATCAGTTGTTTAATTTAGTTTTAAAATTTTAAATAATTACAGTTTTTCTGTTTTAAAAATCATAATTTTGTGTATTGAAATGCAGTTTTGAATCATGTATGCTTTAGTCGATTGCAACAATTTTTTTGTTTCATGTGAGAGAACCTTGAATCCGGAACTCAATAATAAACCCGTTGTGGTACTTTCCAACAACGACGGATGTGTTGTATCCAGAAGTAAAGAAGCAAAAGACCTGGGAATTCCAATGGCGGCTCCTGCTTTTAAATATAAAGAACTCTTCAAAAAGCATGATGTACAGTGTTTTTCTGCAAAATTTGAGTTGTATAATTTTAAAAGCCAGCGTGTTATTGAAATTTCGAAAGCGTATGTTGACAAAACTGATTTTGAAGTGTATTCTATCGATGAGCTGTTTCTGGATCTTAAAAGTTTTAAATACATTAATATTTACGACTACTGTATTGACATAAAAAATGAAATTTATGATAAAGAAAAAATTCCTGTAAGTATTGGAATTGCTCCTACAAAAACACTTTGTAAGGTCGCCAATAGAATTGTGAAGAAAGATCCTGAAAGATTTAATGGAGTTTTTGCTTTAGATACTCCTGAAAAAATTGAAAAAGCTTTAAAATGGCTTAATATAGGAGATGTTTGGGGAATCGGAAGACGATTGGCTGTAAAAATGCAGGACAATGGAGTTTTCAAAGCCTGGGATTTATTACAGAAACCGGAAATGTGGGTTCGTAAAATTATGGGAATCCATGGTGTAAGAATGGTGAATGAACTAAAAGGAATCCGTCAATTAGAGCTGGATGTTCCATCTCCGAAAAAATCAATTGCAGTGACCAGAAGTTTTATGGAAATGCTGACAACAAAAGAAGAGGTTCGGGAGCGTGTAGAAACTTTTGGAATGTATTGTTCGGAACGTTTAAGAAAACAAAATACCTGCTGTAAAATGGTAACGGTTTTTGTGCAAACCAACCGTTTCAGGAAAGACCTCCCCGAATATAGAAAGGCTATGACCCAAATTCTTCCTAATCCTACAAATTCATCAATTCTGATAGGGAGAGTGGTGAATGAATTATTTGAAGCCATTTATAAAGAAGGTTTTCATTACAAAAGAGCGGGAGTTTTTGTCAATGATTTTGTTCCTGAAGATCAAAGGCAGATCAGTTTTTTTGAAGAGGATACCCAAAATCAGCATTTGCCGGTAATGAAAGCAATGGATGCGATGAATAAAAAATTCGGAAAAGATAAAGTACGCCTCGGAAGCATGAGCGGACAAAATACTTTCGGACGTGCAAAATTATCTCCGGAGTATGAAGCATTTTTAAAAAATAATACCCTTCCTGAAGCGAATTTTAGGTTCCACTAAGAATTTAGTTAGAGAAATGCGAGATTCGTGTTTTGAGATATTATATGAATGGTTCTATTTACTTTCCTAAATTATTTTTTCATATACTTCCAGTTTCTTGCTTTTCCCTCAGAAAGCCATTCTATAGCCTGCTCCATTCGCTTATTTCTGGTAGCCTCCGTTTTAGCCTCTGTGAGCCAGTTGATGTATTCTTTACGGAAAGACGGTGAACCTTTTGTAAATACTTCTAAAGCTTTTTTATTTTGTTTCAGGGCAGCCTGGAAGTAATCAGGAACTTCGGTTTCCGTTTTGGAAGGAGGTGCCTTTTTCAGGGTAACTCCCATATCCGTAAGTTCCATGGCTTCCAAAATCATTTCTTTCAGTAGAGATTTTGCAGGGAGATCTTCCACTTTAGTGATTTTTCCCAAGCTGAACATATTGGTTTTTTCGACATCGGTTTCAATGTTCTTAAGTGTTTTCATGGAGTCATGCAGCCAAAATCCCAGGCTGCAATACTGCTTAAATGAAACCATCGAACAAAGGATTTTATTTTGATACATAAAAGTGGGGAACTTCCATTTGATGGCTTCTTCCGTATGAGGGCATGCCTCATGAACGGTTTCCCGGATATAGTTTAAAATAGGTTTTGCAAAATCCTGGGATTTCTCAATATATTCATCGACTTTTGTATTGTATTTTTCCATAGATACTACTGAAATAATGATACGGTTTCATTCACGAGAAATTTCACCTGATCCGGTCTTCCCCTGTCTGTTTTTGGAAGATTGTTGTAGCTTCCTGTTCTTACGATGACCATATTGTGCTCAGGGATCATGATAATGTATTGTCCTTGAAGTCCTAGGAAATAATAATGTTTTATGGGATTATCATTATTGATCCAGAACCCCATTCCGTAAATATCCTCAGATTTTTTAGTTGGTGTTCTCATCTGATTAATGAAATCAAGATTCAAAATCTGCTGGTTATCTGCTTTTCCGTCATCCAAAAATAATTGTCCCAGTTTGGCAAAATCTCGTGCATTAGAATGAATACAGCAGTATGTTTTTTCCATCCCGCTTTCATCGGTGCTCCATTCCGCATGTTGTTCCATTCCCAAAGGAATCCAGAATTTTTCTGATAAATAGCTTGCTAATGATTGACCGATGGCTTTTCTCACAGCAAAACCGAGGAGCTGTGTAGATCCGCTTTGGTACTCAAACCTTTCACCTGGATTTTCTTTGAATTTCCTTGAAAAAGTAGCGTCGATAAGGCTTTTTCCATAATACGCTTTTGCATTGGGTAAAAAAGGATTTTTATAGTCTTCATCCCAGTTCAGGCCGGCTTCCATCTGCGCTAAATTTCTAAGTGTCAATTGATTTCCGAATTCTTTATTCTTAAATTCTTCAAAATAATCGGAAAATTTATCATCAATACTTTTTATTTTACCTTCTTCCAGAGCCTTTCCCAAAAGCATTACGGTAACCGCCTTTGCCATAGAAAAAGAATTGGTTTTTGAGAGTTGATTATAGCCGTTCCAGTATTGTTCATGAACCAGTTTTCCGTTTTTTACAACAAGAAAAGAAGCGGTATTGGACTGAGTTAAATCATCAACTATATTTTTCGGTAATTCTGTTTTATTATATTCAGCAGCTTCTTCCCAGAGTTTGGGCATTTGCGTAGTGACGGGGTTACTGGAGAATAACTTACCATCATCAATATTGGCACTGGATTTCCCGCGCAGATAGGTTTTTGAAATCCCGTTAAAAAGATAGGCATACCCTGAAAGGTACATGATGCCTACCAAAGCAATAATACCCGTAATGAAGTAGAAGAAGATTATCATATCATTTGATCTTTAACAAATTTAAAATAATTTTAAAAACATGGAATGAAATGATTTATTTTCTAAGGGTTCCAAATTCAAATTTTTGTTTTATCTGTTTTTAGAATTATGGTTATGATTCAAATTACATGAGAATAACAAAATAAGACATAGGCGATAAAAAGTAAAGCCCTGAGAAATCAGGGCTTTATACATTTATATTTTTGAAAGTAAATTTCTGAAATTCGTTTTCTCGTCGATGATTCTTCTCAGTTCAGAAACCGGAACTCTTTCCTGTTCCATCGTGTCTCTGTCTCTGATCGTCACGGTGTGGTCTGTTAAAGAATCGTGATCTATGGTGATACAGTAAGGCGTACCGATCGCATCCTGTCTTCTGTAGCGTTTTCCGATCGCGTCTTTTTCTTCGTAGAATAAGTTGAAATCGTATTTCAGGTCGTTGAAGATTTGCTCTGCATATTCTGCTAAACCGTCTTTCTTCATTAATGGAAGAATGGCAGCTTTTATGGGCGCTAAAGCCGGTGGTAAAGATAAAACTGTTCTTTCTGAACCGTCTTCCAATACTTCGTCTCTTAAACAATGAGAGAATATAGCAAGGAATAATCGGTCTAAACCAACCGAAGTTTCCACAACATAAGGAACATAATTTTCATTTCTTTCAGGATCAAAGAACTGAAGTTTTCTTCCCGAAAATTCTTCGTGAGCTTTTAAATCGAAATCCGTTCTTGAGTGAATACCTTCCAGTTCTTTAAATCCGAATGGGAAATTAAATTCAATATCTGCTGCAGCATTGGCATAGTGAGCCAGTTTCTCATGATCATGGAATCTGTAATTTTCATTACCTAAACCTAAAGCCAAGTGCCAGTTGAGACGTTTTTGTTTCCACTGTTCGTAGAATTCCAACTCTGTTCCCGGAGCAACGAAAAACTGCATTTCCATTTGTTCAAATTCACGCATTCTGAAAATGAATTGTCTTGCAACGATCTCATTTCTAAATGCTTTTCCGATTTGGGCAATACCAAAAGGAAGCCTATGACGTGAAGTTTTCTGAACATTCAAAAAATTAACGAAAATCCCCTGAGCGGTTTCCGGTCTTAAATAAAGATCCATCGCCGAATCTGCAGAGGCTCCCAGTTTAGTTCCGAACATCAAATTGAATTGTCTTACTTCTGTCCAGTTTTTAGAGCCCGTATCCGGATCAGCAATTTCCAATTCTTCAATTAAAGCTTTTACATCAGCAAGATCTTCATTTTCCAGAGATTTTGCCAGCCTTGAAAGAATAGCTTCTCTTTTTGCTCTGTATTCCAATACTTTTGGATTCGTCGCAACAAACTGATCTTTATCAAAAGACTCTCCGAATCTTTTTGCTGCCTTTTCGATTTCCTTGTTCTCTTTATCTTCAATTTTAGCACAGTAATCTTCCACCAAAACGTCTGCTCTGAAACGTTTTTTAGAATCTTTATTATCAATCAGAGGATCGTTGAAAGCGTCTACATGGCCCGATGCCTTCCATGTTGTGGGGTGCATCAGAATTGCTGAATCAATGCCGACAATATTTTCGTTAAGCTGTACCATCGCTTTCCACCAATATTGTTTGATATTATTTTTTAATTCAGCACCGTTTTGTCCATAATCATAAACAGCCGATAAACCGTCATAGATCTCACTCGAAGGAAAAATAAAACCATATTCTTTCGCGTGAGAAATCACTTTCTTGAAAACATCTTCTTGCTTTGCCATAATTTTTTAATCGTCTAAAGTGCAAAAATAATGTTTTTTATCGGGAAAATATGAATCTCAGGAAGAACCTACATTAGATACCATTATTAAAAAATACCCGTTTAATCCGGCGATCAAAAAAACAGCAGCAATGACAAGTAAAGTTATTCTTATTATTTTATGTTTTTTTGGATCTGTGACTGCCAATGTGATGGTAGCCATAACAATCGAAATAATTATTAATGCTGTGAAAAAATTAGAATATTCTTTCATAATTTTAACTTTCTTGTATTTACCAATGTAAAGAATTTTAGTTGAAATCTAAAATTTAAATTCCCAGGAGCTGGGAACCTGCTTTCGCTACTCGCTATTTTTATGATTTGGTTGCGGCGGCTCCGCCGCCGCAACCAAATCAAAGAAATGAACTCAAACATGCCATTCAATCAGAGCTAAAAATATCAACTGAAAAATCTCTACTTTTGCCCCATGTTAGAAATTCTTTATCGAGACGAACATCTTATTGCCATCAACAAACCCAGCGGATTGTTGGTTCACAAGTCTTTTTATTCGGGAGATGCAGATACTTACGCAATTCAGGAGTTGAAAAAGCAGATTGGACAAAAAGTTTATCCTGTACATCGGTTAGATAGAAAAACTTCGGGCGTATTATTGTTTACTTTAGATAAAGACACACTGAGAATGATGAGTTCTCAATTTGAGGAAAAGGTAGTTGAAAAGAAATACATCGCCATTCTCAGAGGTTGGGCAAAAGAAGAAGAAACAATCGATTACGATTTAGTTAACGAAAATGAAGTCAAACAAAACGCCGTTACATATTATCATCGTTTACAGACTTCGGAAATCGATTTACCTTTTTTAAAGCATCAGACTTCAAGGTATTGTCTGGTAGAAGCGATTCCTGAAACAGGGCGGTTTCATCAGTTGAGAAAACATTTTAAACATATCTTACATCCGATTTTAGGATGTCGAAAACATGGCTGTAATAAACAAAACAAATTGTGGCTTCAAACATTTGGGATTAACAAAATGACACTTCATGCTCATCAATTGATTTTTAATCATCCGATTTCTAATGAAAGAATTACTGTAAATGCTACTATTGATGACGAATTCAAAAGAGTAGGGAACATTTTGAATTTAGATTTAAGCGCATATTCTTAATTCTTCCTCTGAGATCTTAGTTAAGTGAAACGCCTTTGCGAACTTAAAAACGAATAGTAGTCAAAAAAATCTTTGCGGCCTTTGCGTTTAAACAAAGTCTTCCTTTACAAATGATTAGGTAATCAATTATATTGGAATATAGACAGTATTTATAATACATTTTTCCATAAAATATCATGTAGTAACCAAACATTAATTTTAAAATGAGTATTTTTGTAAAACTTTTTTTCAATGTACAAATCGCTCATTCGTCCAATTCTTTTCAAATTCGATCCTGAAGAAGTACATCACTTTACTTTTTCAATGCTAAAGAATTTTGGATTTCTCACTAAATTATTTTTCCCAAAACCTATTCAAGACAAACGTCTGGAAAGGGAAGTTTTCGGATTAAAATTTAAAAATCCTGTAGGATTGGCTGCCGGTTTTGATAAAAATGCAGTTTTATTTAACGAATTGGGAGATTTAGGTTTCGGGTTTGTAGAAATCGGAACGGTAACTCCAAGAGCTCAAGCAGGAAATCCAAAGAAAAGATTGTTCAGACTCATTGAAGATGGTGGAATTATCAACAGAATGGGCTTCAACAATGATGGGCTACAAGCTGCCATCGAAAAACTGAAATGTAATAAAGGAAAAATAATCATCGGTGGAAACATCGGGAAAAATACAGATACCGCTCCGGAAAACTACACGCAGGATTATCTTGACTGTTTTGAAGGACTGCATCCCTATGTAGATTATTTTGTACTGAATGTGAGCTGTCCGAATGTAGGAAGCCACGCCAAACTGGAAGATGTGGAATATCTTCGTGAACTGATTACTGAAGTTAAGAAAATCAACCAGTTAAAAGCTGTGCAAAAACCAATTTTATTGAAAATTGCTCCGGATTTGAATAACAATCAGCTTGATGAAATTATTGAATTGATTGCTGAAACAAAGATCGACGGAATTGTAGTTTCCAATACATCAGTTAACAGAGAAGGGCTGAAAACTTCTCCTGAAGTTTTAGCACAAATCGGAAATGGAGGTTTAAGCGGAAAACCCATCCGTGAACGAAGTACAAAAATGATCAAATATCTTTCGGATAAAAGTAACAGAGCGTTCCCGATCATCGGAGTCGGGGGAATTCATTCTGCAAAAGATGCGTTGGAGAAACTGGATGCGGGAGCAACTTTGGTTCAGTTGTATACAGGTTTTATCTACGAAGGTCCTGAATTGATTAATAATATTAATAAAGCGATTTTAACGAGAGCAAGTCGTTTACCAAAATAAATCAGAAGAGGGTTTTTACTCTCTTTTTTATTGCAAAAACGTTAGAGATTGTCATTTCGATGAAAGGAGAAATCTAAGTCATTATTAATAGATTCTTCATTACACTTCTGAACATCGTTCGTAAACCTTCAGTTTATATTCAGAATGACAAGTCATATTGTTACAAAAACAGATATTCTTTTTTAAAGGAAAAAATGGGAAATAGTATAAATAATCAACCCTACCAATCCACCGACCAAAGTTCCGTTAACTCTGATGAATTGAAGGTCTTTCCCCACCTCCAGTTCCAGTTTTTCGCTTAATTCTTTTCCCTGCCAGTTTCCAACGGTTGAACTAATAAGGTTTCCGAACTGATGGGTGTTTTTCAGGATATACTTATAAGCCGTTACGCGAATCCAGTGATCAATTTTATGTTGAAGGACTTCATCGGTTTTCAGGTTTTGTGAAAATTCGTTCAGGTTTTTTGAAATATAATTTTTTAAAGAAGACTGATCTTCCTGTAATTCTTTTTTCAATGTATTTTTTATGGAAATCCAGATATCACTTGAATATTCATCAAGTTTATTACCCTTTAAAAGATCATTTTTAATATTTTTAAATTCATCTTCCCATTTCGGATCCTGTTTTAGTTCGTTGGAGAACTCATAAATTTTCCGGGTAACCAAAGCTCTGATTTCGTGGTTGGCGTCTTCTTCAACTTCTTTGAAAAAATCTGAAAGTCCACTTGCAATTTTATCAGCAATTTTATTGTCAACAAAAGCAGGAATAAAGGAATAACTTCCCTTTTTTACACGTTCCTGGATCATTTCATCATTTTCAAGGATATAATTCTTAATCTGAGAAGAAAGATTGGTGATCATTTTCTGATGATCATTTTTGTCCAAAAGATAAGTGATCCCGTTTCCGAGAATGACATTTAGTTTAATCGTATCTGTCATTTCTGAAACCTTTTTGCTGATGAAATGACTCACTTCAGAATCATCTAGTTTGTTCAAAATATCTAGAACAATATCCGAAAAATTTTTAATGAGAATCTCCTGATTTTTTTCCTTTACCAGCCATTCACCTACAAAACCCGAAATTTTTAATTTCTGGATGTAAGGACGGATATTTTGAGGCGATAGAAAATTATTGACTACAAAGCTTCCCAGGTTGTCACCCAATCTCTGTTTGCTGTTTTCAATCAGGTTGGTATGTGGAATGGGTAAACCGAGCGGATGGCGGAATAATGCAGTAACGGCAAACCAGTCTGCTAAAGCACCAACCATTGCGGCTTCGGAAAATGCTCTGACATAGCCGATCCAATGAGAATCGATGGTCTTCTGTAAAAGAGTGGTTATAATGAAAATTACCGCCATCAGAAGAAATAATCCGGTGGCAAATGCTTTATATTTCCTTAATTGTTTTCTTTTGGCTTCATCATTCATATGCTCAAATTTAGTAAATTTGGTTGTGAACTTATGATTTATTCTCACCACAAAAGTCACAAAAGATCAAATACATTTTTTTTAAATCTTTGATTTTTCTTTTAAAAAGGCTTAAAGCTTCTGTGACTTTTGTGGTTTAATTTAAATTTCAAAAACAGTTAAAATAATCCTATGGAAAACCAAGCAAAAAACAATCCATACTATTCCAGAACCGAGACTGCGAAACTCGATATTCCCAATGAAGAATGGAAAAAGATCCTTGCTCCGGATTTATACGCAATCTCAAGAGAAGCGGCAACAGAAAGAGCTTTTACCGGAAAATACAACGATTTTGATGAATTGGGAGAATATTATTGTGCAGTTTGCGGAAATCATTTATTCCGTTCGACGACGAAATTTTCAAGCAGCTGCGGATGGCCGAGTTTCTTTGAAGCTGATAAGGAAGGGGTATATTATAAAAGAGATTTAACGTATGGTATGGATCGAGTAGAGGTGCTTTGCAAGAGATGCGATTCGCATTTGGGACATATATTTGATGATGGCCCGAAACCTACAGGACTACGCTATTGCATGAATTCTATAAGTCTGGAATTTGTTCCTGATTCTGAAAAATAAGAGGCTTTTATTCACAGAATCAGGAAGTTAAATTTTCTTAAATTGAGTTAAACTTTGTGGAGTTATTCCTGTTAAGTAATTATGTTTTAATACATTTGCTGACTAATTTGGATTTAACATAATATTGAATGAAAGGATTTTTTAGTTTATTAAGTATTGTTTACATGGTAACTACTTCATTCTATTTGTCTCCAAGAAAGGCAATTGTAAAGAATGAAATAAGTACAAAAAAAATTGAAAGAGTAGCCACGAAATCTGAGAAAACTGTTGAAAAAGCAGTATCTTCATCAGAAGAATTATACAAGTCTATATCATTTGAGCAAGGGCATGAACTTAACGAAGAAGTTTTCTTTAAAGCTTTAACAGGTTTTGAGAATTTGAAGAAAGCTGGTTTGCTTAATTCGGAGTCGCATTTACTTACAGTATGCGATTTTTCTATGTCCTCCAATACAAAAAGACTTTGGGTAATTGATATTAATGAAAAGAAAGTATTATTCAATTCGCTGGTTGCCCACGGAAAAAACACGGGTGAAGAGTTTGCAACGAACTTTTCCAATACGGAAAGTTCGCTTCAAAGCAGCTTAGGATTTTACATTACCGATGCAACGTATAACGGAGACAACGGGTTTTCTCTGAGATTGCTGGGAATGGATAAAGGGTTCAATGATGCGGCTTACAGAAGGGCGATCGTAATGCACGGTGCAGATTATGTAAGTGATGAATTTGCAGCAATGCACAAAAGAATCGGAAGAAGCTGGGGGTGCCCCGCTGTTCCAAGAGATCTGACTCAACCGATCATTAATACGATAAAAGGAAGGAATCTTCTCTTTATCTATTATCCTGATCAGAATTACCTTTCCAAATCGGAATGGTTGAAAGCATAAAACAAAAGCAGTCTGTTACGGGACTGCTTTTTTATTTTAAATACTACTGTAGATATTCTTTAATGATACTTCTGGCTTCTTCAATATTGTTTCTGATCCTTGCAATTATTTTTCCGTTTTCGTCAATAATTAAATGAAGAGGATAACCTGTTGCATTTAACTTCTTTTGAAAGTCTTTATTCACATCAAAGAAATTGACCCAATTGGCATTGTTCTTCTTTAAAATAGATATAGCCAATTCCATTCTTTTGGTGGTGCTTTCGTCCGTAATGGTAATGAAGTTTACGTTTTTATCTTTATAATCATTGTATAAATTGACAATTTCTGGCATTCCTTTTATGCATGGAGCACAGGTGGTAGACCAATAATCGATAAAAGTTAATTTATGTTTCTTGAAATCTTCAGAAGTCAGTTTATTCTGTTTATCAAAATAAATATCAGGAATCTTTTGTCCGATAGAAGTGGATTGCTCTGCCTTTAAATGAGATTCGACGCCCTTGTATAATTTGTTTTGTTTGAATTTTACTGAAAATAAATTCATGTTTTTCAAATAATCAGGGTGATAATTGTACTGAGTATAATCATTTACAATTTCCCATAACGCAACATACGAATTTGGATTTTTCTTGATGTATTGTGCAAGAAATTCCTGCTTTTTGTCCAGACTTGTTAGACTATCTTGTTGATAGGGATTGTTTGATTTTATATAAAATTTTTCCAATGCTTTCTGCAAAACTCTATATTCTCTATTGGTAGGAGTGTTTATAGTTAAGTCTAAGAAATTGATATCTTGTGGCACATCAATTTTATATTTTCCTTTTTCCAGAAAAAATATTTTTGTTCCCAAAGCAGATTTATTCTTTTTATCCAGATAAACAAAAGCTACCGGTTGAGGATATTCTATAAAGCCATTGATAAGATTTTCTTTTTTAACTTTTATAAAATACAGGGAATGATCCGACCCAAATTTTGAAATATTTTTATTTGGTTTTATATCGAATGTGTACAGATCTCCAAATCCTTTTCTCGTCATCGGAGCTCCCAGAATAAGACTGTCATTAACATATGGATCAGAAGTAAGATCAATCTCAAAATTATTTTGGGAATAAATGAAACTGGAAATAAAAATTAATAAAATGTAGTGTAGTTTCTTCATGAAAATATTTTGTAGTGTAAATGCTAACATACGAAAACTTTACTACATAAAAAATCCCTGCGCCTTAAAAACACAAGGATTAAATTTTTCTCTCACAGATTAAGAAAATTTAGCAGATGTTTGCGTTTAAAAAAATCTGCACCATCTGCCAAATCTATAAGAGATTTATCTTAAAAATTATGAAAACTTTTTAAAGATCAACGTTGCATTATGTCCTCCAAATCCAAAAGCATTGCTTAGTGCATAATTAATATTCTTCTCCTTAGCTTCCCCAAAAACAATATTGATATCTTTCGGAATATTTTCATCGATCTTATGAAGATTAATTGTTGGCGGAATAATTCCGTTTTCAATGGCTTTAATCGAAAGAATAGCTTCCGCCGCTCCGGCTGCACCCAATAAATGCCCCGTCATTGATTTTGTAGCACTGATGTCAAGGTTCTTGCTTCCTTTAAATAGTTTATTGATACCGTTCAATTCTACCAGATCTCCCATTGGAGTGGAAGTTGCGTGAGGATTAATATAATCAATATCTTCTGTATTGATTCCCGCTTCCTGTAATGCCAGTTGCATCGCTTTTATGGCTCCAACTCCGTCCGGATGAGGTGCTGTCATATGATAGGCGTCTGCAGTCATTGCTGCTCCTACCAGTTCTGCATAGATTTTTGCGCCTCTTGCTTTGGCGTGTTCATACTCTTCCAAGATTAAAGCTCCTGCGCCTTCTCCCATTACGAATCCGTCTCTTTCTGCATCATAAGGACGACTCGCTGTTGAGAAATCATCATTTCTTGTTGACATTGCTTTCATAATGGAGAAACCTCCGATTGAAGCAGGTGTAATGGCCGCTTCAGAACCACCGCTTACAATCACTTTTGCTTTTCCTAATCTGATATAGTTGAAAGCATCCATTAATGCCGTATTTCCTGTAGCACAAGCTGAAATTGTTGTGTAATTGATTCCCTGAAGTCCGAATTTCATGGAAATCATTCCCGAAGCCATGTTGGCTATAAATTTAGGAACGAAAAAAGGGTTAAAACGTGGTGTTCCGTCTCCTTTGGTAAATTCCATCACTTCACTCTCAAAAGTCCACATTCCTCCTTGCCCTGTTCCCCAGATTACTCCTGTGTCAAACGGATCCATGTTTTCCAGTTCAAGACCTGAATCTTTCAGTGCTTCCGCTGTTGAATACATAGCGTATTGTGAAAAAAGATCGCTTCTTTTGATTTCGTGGTGTGTTAAATGATCTTTCGGATCAAAATTTTTAACCTCACAAGCAAAGTGTACTTTAAATTTTCCTGTATCGAAATGGGTGATTTTGTTGGCCCCGCTTACTCCGTTGATACTGTTTTGCCAGAATTCTTCGACATTATTTCCTAAAGGCGTCACTGCGCCAAGACCTGTAATGACAACTCTTTTCATTTAATTACTGATTTTGAATAAATTAGAGGTTCCTCTTGCAATTAAGCGCGTTTTGTCTGCGTTCCATATTTCGCACTGCGCGTTTACAAATTGCTTCCCTCTTTTGATGATTTTAGTTTCAGCTACAATATTATCATTTTCTTTTGCTGTTGAAAAATAATCGATGCTGTTATTTATGGTTACAATAAAGTTTTTTTCATTTAAAGAAAACATGGTGGCGCCTATTACATCATCAAAAATTGCCGCAGTAACTCCACCGTGAAGATTTCCCATTGGATTTAGCCATTCCGGTCTTACCGTATACTGAAATTCCAGTTGTCCTTCTTCGGCAGAAATCACGATTGGATTAAGCCACCTCATAAATGGAGAAGGGGACGCTGTAAATTCTTTTCCGATGAATTGTTTTAATTGTGCTACTCTGTCCATATTTTATTTTTCTAAGATCATTGTTACTCCCTGTCCACGAGCGGCACAGATCGAAATAAAACCTTTTCCGCTGCCTTTTTCATGGAGTAATTTTGCCAATGTCCCGATGATTCTTCCTCCTGTTGCTGCGAAAGGGTGGGCTACAGCCAAGCTTCCGCCCTTTACGTTTAATTTATTTCTGTCGATTTTACCTAATGCTTTTTCCAGTCCGAATTTTTTAGCCAGATCATCATTTTCCCAGATTTTTAAGGTGGCCAAAACCTGCGCCGCAAACGCTTCATGAATTTCATAATAATCAAAATCTTCCAGGCTCATTCCTGCTTTTTTCAACATTCTGTCGGCTGCGAAAATTGGAGCAAGAAGAAGGTTTTGTTTATTCTCAACATATTCAATTCCGGCAACTTCCGAAAAGGTGATATAGGCTAAAATTGGTAAATTATTCTCCTTTGCCCATTCTTCGCTTGCCAATAAAACCGCAGAAGCTCCATCGGTAAAAGGCGTTGAGTTTCCGGCTGTCAACGTTCCGTTTTGTTTGTCAAAAGCTGGTTTTAATGAAGCCAGTTTTTCCAAGCTGGTATCACGGCGAAGGTTATTGTCCGTATTTAAACCAAAAGCAGGTGTAATCATATCATTGAAGAAGCCTTCGTCATAGGCTTTTGCCATATTTTGGTGACTTTTAAATGCCAATTCATCCTGATCTTCGCGAGAAATTTCATAATATTTTGCGGTAATTTCTGTGTGACCGCCCATGACCAAACCGGTTTTCGGCTCCTGACCTTTGTAAGGAATCGGCATCCAGTCTTTCAGTTTCGGACTTAATAATTGCTTGATTTTTCCGAAGGCAGATTTTTCTTTATTGGCTTTTAATAAAGCTTTTCTCAATCTCGGAGAAGATTCAAAAGGAATGTTGCTCATCGCTTCAACACCGCAAGCAATTCCGCTCTCAATCTGGCCTAAAGCAATCTTATTTCCGATATAGACCGCCGCTTCAATTCCTGTATCACAAGCTTGTTGAAGATCGCATGCAGGAGTTGCAGGATCAAGAAAAGTTTCCATAACGGATTCTCTGATAAGGTTGCTTTCAGATATATGTTTAATCACCGCACCTCCGGCAACTTCGCCCAAGAGTTTCCCTTTAAGGTTATAACGATTGATAAGGCCATTCAAAGCTGAAACCAGTAAGTCCTGATTTCCTTTGTCTGCATATGCTGTATTGATTCTGGCAAACGGAATTCTGTTATATCCTACAATTGCCACTTTTTTTGTTTCCATATTGTGAAGTTTATGATGGAAGTTTGTTTAGTTCGTTGTCTATAATATTGAGAACCTTGTCTAAAGCCTGATTTAAAAATTTCTGATTCCCGGTAGTTTTTGATAATAAGATTCCACCTTCAATCAGCATAATAAACAAGGAAGCATATTCTTCTGCGTCAGCTTTTTCATTCAACTCTCCATTTTTCTGACCTTGGACAATAACCTGTGAAATTTTAGAGATCCATTCTCCAAAAGATTGGGTAACTTGTTTTTTTAAATTTGGGAAGGTATCATCAGCTTCAGTGGCTGCATTCATCAGGGGACAACCCCCGTTTAAGAATACCGAACGCCAATTTTTCCTGTAAAAGGCTACAAAAGCATGCAGTTTGTCTACTGTCGTCGGAAATTCTTCTCCGAAAGAACGGGACATATTTTTCTTCAGCACATTTGCATTGTATTTATACACTTCCAATGCTACCTCATCCTTGTTTTCGAAATTGCCATAAATGCTTCCTTTTGTTAATCCCGTTGCTTCCGTGATATCCGAAAGGGACGTAGAAGTATAGCCTTTGGTGTTAAACAAAGATGCCGTTTTTTCAATAATGAATTGTTTGGTCTTTTCTGCTTTTGACATTTTCAACTGATTATGATGCAAATATACGAAAATATACCGATGGGTATATTTTATTTTAAAATTATAGGTTGTGTGCTTAATCTATCAATTAAAATATTAAGATTTTATTTAAGGAAATCAAGATTAATCTTTAATTTTGAGTTTTGGCTGAAGCCGTATAATTGTTTTAAAAGAGAAAACGGGCTGAAGCCCGTTCCTATTGATGTTGAAATTAAACTCTGTGCCTTAAACTTTATTATCTTAGTTTGCCAAAGTAGCTTCCAAAGTAATTTCAAAGTTGAAAGCCGCACTTACAGGACAACCTTCCTCTGCAATTTTAGCATATTTCTGGAATTCTTCTTCAGAAATTCCCGGAACTTTTGCAGTTAAGGTCAATTCAGATTTTGTGATTTTTCCGATATTCGGATCTAAAGTGATGACTGATTTTGTAGTCAATTCTTCAGGAGTGTAACCTGCCTGAGAAAGTTCTGCGCTCAATTTCATGGTGAAACACCCTGCGTGAGCTGCAGCCAATAATTCTTCAGGATTTGTTCCCACGCCGTCAGCAAAACGGCTGTTGAAAGAATATTGAGTTTGGTTTAATGTTGTACTTTGAGTAGTGATGTGTCCGTTTCCTTCTTTGATGGTACCGTTCCAAACGGCTGTTGCGTTACGTCTCATAATAATTGTTTTTTGTTGTTTTAAATATTGTTATTTTTTGATGTTACAAAGATATAGGAGATATTCTTGCAGATAAATACACAAATCGACTTAAATATTGTACTTTTTTCCCGAAGTGTAATTTTTCTTAAAGTTTGCCGGAGTGCTTCCGATTTTATTGGTAAAAAGACGATTAAAATAAGCCGGATCTTCATAGCCTAAATCATAGGCAATCTCTTTCACGGGTTTATCGGTATAAAATAAAAGTCTTTTGGCTTCCAACAGAATCCTGTTAATGATAAACTGGTTCGGAGATTCAAGGTTTAAATTTTTGAATTTGTGAGTTAATGTTTTCGGTGCGATGTGCAGTAAATCTGCATAATCAGCTACATTGTGTTTTTTCCTGAAATGAATTTCCAGATGTCGGCTGAAATCACGGAACACATCCAATTCGTTGCTCGGAATTTTTATTTCGTTGTTATCAAGATTTTGCTTTTTCCATTTTCTGGTGGCACGGATGATAATTTGTTTAACGTAAGTCCGGATCATTTCTTCCGCAGAAGAATCTTTCCATTCCAGTTCGTCTTTAATGTTTTGAAATAGATTTTGAATGATGAAGTTTTCATTTTCATCCAACTCAACAAAAGGGATTTCAAAGACATTGTGAAAAAGAATTCCGTCGCAGGCTACTTCCTTGTCATGAATCTGGATACAGTAGAAATCGCGGTTGTAATATAAAAGATGAGATTCTTCTATACCACTTTCAACGTTCAAATGTTGGTTGGTCAAAAAAAATAAAACGGGATTCTCTGTTGCATAATGTTTAAAATCTACTGTCAGTTCGTAGCCGGAAGGAACATAGAAGACTTTAATTTCAGATTTATAGTTGGAGTCTTTAAACGTTTGCAGATTATGTTCGGAAAAAGTTTCGAAACCCAGCTTCTTGTAGTTGTCTTCAAAGATAAGTGTCTGTGACATAGATTTTCTTTAAGATAAAGGTACAAAAAAGCATGGCTTCTTAATGATTAAATTATTGAAACCATGCTTGTTTATTTTCCCGCAGATTTCACAAATCTCACAGGAAATCCGTGCAATCTGTGAAAATCTGAGGGAAATTAATTTTGATTAAAATGTTACGTCAAGTCCGACGTAAAAATTTGCCTTCATAATCGGAGCATACACCATTCCGCCATCAAAATAATTCCCGAAAGGATTTTTAAAATCGACAATCGCATTTTTTTGATAGTAAGATGTCAGGTTCTCGCCACCTAAATATGCTCTGATTTTTTTATTGAAATTCCTTGAAATCTGTGCATTTAAAACAGCATAGGATTCAGAATAGGAGGGTAACTGAAACTCTTCAGGATTTGATGAGGTATTTGGAAGCCTTTGCTTTCCAACCCAGTTTAATGTTGTATCAAAGCTCCAGAATCCACCGTTGTTATTTTTGTTGGTTGAATACGCCAGATTCACAAAACCTCTGTGTTTTGCCATGAACGGAACTTCGCGTCTCCCGTCTATATAATCAGCCTGAACATCATAATATTTATAAGCTAATCTTACATCAAAATTCTTAAAGGGTGTAAAATCCCACTGCGTCTGAAACGAATTGGCGAAAGATTTTCCATCTAAATTATAAAAAGTTAATTGCTGAGGCGAACGATCCAAATCCACCATCACCTGATCCTGGAAATCGGTTCTGAAAAAGTCTGCCACAATTGTAGATTTTCTTCCGAAGATTTTAAATTCCTGTTGTAAACTCGCTCCGTAATTCCAGGCAATTTCCGGCTTTAAACCGTAAATATTTCCGCCATTCTGTAAAATCTGAATGTTTCTGTTTGATGCAAAATATTGCTGGCTTTCCGCAAAAATATTTGCTGTTCTGAAGCCTCTTCCCGCAGAAAGCCTCAAAATAGTTTGAGGGGTAAAATCATATTTAAAATTCAATCTGGGTGTGAATTGTGTTCCCGCCAGATTGTGGAAATCAATTCTTGCTCCTGCTACCAAAGTATATTTTAAGCCTGTCAACGTATATTCTGCAAAAGCTCCGGGAACGATTTCGTTTCTTTTAAAATTGTTGGTTAAATACGTTTCATCGTAACCATCGTATAGAAAACTTGCTCCGGCTTTATATTTATGGTTCGTATTTCCTAAAATACTTTCAAAAATCAAGTTTGAATAATATGTGTGCTGCTTTCCTGAGTAGTTTCTTAATCCAAAGAAGCTGTCTTGCTGATGATACGTATATTGGTTCATCCAGCCTAAACTTTGGTAAGGTTTTCCTTTAAAAACATATCCTGTTTTATTCCAAACCTGAAATCTTGAAATATCGATTCCAACACCATAAAGCGATTGTTTTTCTTGAGGGATTTTTTTGTCAAACCCTATTTGCCCGGAAGTTCTTTCGTCTTTAATGAAATTAATTCCAAAATGCGAACCTAAACCTGATTTCTCTAAATCATTGTAATTTAATAAATAAGCTGCATTTAATTGAGTTCCTTTGGGTCTGTCCAGAAATCCATCGTCATTCATGTCTGTATCTCCGAAAGTTCCGTTTCCGTGAAGCAGGAATGTTTGTGACCATTTATCGTTGATGGGTGAAACGCTTGTGATGTTGGCTTCTGCTCTTCCGTTGAAATCGGCAAAAAGATTTAATGAAGTCTCGGGTTTTTCTGCATTTTTCAACAACTCTGTATTGATTTGTCCTGTAATGCTTTCGTAGCCGTTGGTTACTGTACTTCCGCCTTTGGTAAGCTGAATGCTTTCAATCCATCTTCCGGGGATGAAATTCAATCCGTAAGCAGAAGCTAGCCCTCTGATTTCGGGTAATAATTCTTTCGTTAGGCTCGTGTATTTTTGATCTAAACCTAACATTTTCAATTGTTTTGTTCCGGTCACAGCGTTGCTGAAAGAAACATCAACGGTAGCATTGGTTTCAAAGCTTTCGGATAAATTACAGCAAGCGGCTTTTAATAATTCTTTTTTATCAATATTAAAAACCAATCCAGCTTCTTTTTTGCTTAAAGAAGTTGCTGCTTTTGATCCGGTAACGATAACTCCTTCGATCTGTTTTTCTTGATTGTCATGATTCTCGTTTGTGATATTATTCTGGTTGTGATCGGCATGCTCAGATGCTGTACCTTCTTCTGTGTGAACCTTCGGGTTCGTTTCTCCAAAAGGAATGTTTCTGTCATAAAGGCAACACGCAGGCAGATTTTTGTAGGTATTGTCGTTGGATTTATACTTTTCATTATCGTGGCCAACTTCTGCAATTTTCTTTAAAATTGTATCTGAGGAAGTTTTTTCAGAATTAAAATTCAAAATAACAGTTTGTGTTTCTGCATTCCATTCGGCAGAGTCTGCTCCTGCGTCTTTCGCTGCTTTTTCAATTCTTGCTTTGCATGATTCGCAGTTTCCTTTTACATAGAATTCATTCTCTTTTTTTGAATGATGATCGTGATTTTCAAGCGGTTTTGCATGTAAATCTCTTTCGTAATGGCAACATCCGGGGAGTGCTTCATATGTAGCATCTGTGGCTTTAAATTTTTCATTGTCATGACCTGCCTCAGCTACTTTTTTTATGATGTTGTCAGTGGAAGCGGTATTATCTGTCTCTAAGGTTAATGTCTGAAGATCAATAGAATATACTGCTGTTTTAGCACCGGCTTTTCTGGCGGTGGTTTCAATTCTTTCCTTGCACATATCACAGTTTCCTTTAACTTTAAACTGGCTTTTAGAAAGATGTTGAGCAAATATAAATTGTGTAGATAGTAAGAATACACCAAGAATAATCCTGGAAATATATGATTTCATTTTGTTTAAAATTTAGATTAATTAAAAAACGGTTCATTAAAGTGATAATGAACTTCTGCTGATTGAATTAAGCTATTTTCGGCGGTTGCCAAATTTCTTTTAAACGGTCTGAAATATACGGATCAGAATATTCGAACTGTAAATTTTTATTGGATTTGTAATATGAATATTCTAGCTGTAAACTCTTTGAAAAGGGAGTCTCTATATAAGTGTAACAAGCTAAACAAGTTGAGCAGCAATTGTCAGTGCAGGAAGATTTTTGCTCTTTTTTGTTATGGTCATCTCGAGAATGTTGTTGATGATCATTTTTGCAGCAATCCATTCCTGATTCGGATTTGCAACAGTTTTCCTGTGAAATTTGAGCATAGAAATTATCTTTAGGAATTAGAAAAATTCCCAAACAGAAAATAATTGCTATAATCTGACTCCATTTCACAACAGCAAATTTACAAAAAATTAAAGAGGATCTCCTACTTTTTTAGCACAGTCATGCCAAGGTTCTCCGTGAGGAGGGTTTAATTCCGGTTTTGGCCCTGTTGGTGCAGGAGCTGGAGCCGGAGCCGGTGTATTTTGGGCAATTGTCTGAACGGATTGCTGGGCAGCTGCAGGTTTACTATTCAAAGGCTGACCTACCGGGATATCACATCTGTGACCCGGCTCTCCGTGCGGAGGATTCATTCCCGGAGCGGTCTTCCCCGGTTTATTAGCGTTGTTGACTTGTTTTAATGAATTAGGATCAATCTGAATAGTTTGACCTTGGTTGGTATTTACGGTAATATTTTGAGCTCCGGGCTGTGCATTTTGAGTTGGTGCAGCGTTTAAAGGCTGCCCTACAGGAATATCACAACGGTGTCCCGGCTGTCCGTGAGGAGGATTCATTCCCGGGGCAGTAACCATTTGGTTGGGTTGAGCGGTTTGAATTCCGGCTTGTGCCATTAGAGATGCTTTTGGAGTGTTATTTACAGTAGAAACTGGCTGGCTGCCATTTTCGTCTTTTATATAAGTAGGCCTTTCATCTTTTTTGCAAGAGATGATTAAAAATCCGGTCACTGTAAGTCCTAAAAGTAAATTTCTCATATCAAATTCAATCGTTTAAAACAAAATTAGCAAAACATTTTGAAATGTCTTGCTAATTTGAAGGGTATATTGTTTTGGGTTAAAAAACTTCTAGTTTTTTACCAGTAGTCTAAATCCTTCCCCATGTACGTTGATAATTTCCAATCCTTCGTCATCTTTTAAAAGTTTACGAAGCTTTGCAATATAAACGTCCATACTTCTTGCCGTGAAGTAGTTCTCTTTTTTCCAGATTTTTCTCAAGGCAAGATCTCTTGGCATGAAATCATTTCTGTGAAGGCAAAGAAGTTTCAGAAGCTCGTTCTCTTTTGGAGATAGTTTATATTCATTATCTCCAACTCTTAGCTGTCTCAACATAGAATCAAAGAAAATATTGCTGATCTTAAACTGTTCCTGCTCTTCATTTTCTAGCGTAGAGCTTCTTTGAAGGATAGCTTTGATTTTGTATAAAAGAAGTTCGGTATCAAATGGTTTTGTAATATAATCATCAGCTCCCAATTGGTATCCTTTTAAAATATCTTCTCTCATATTTCTTGCAGTCAGGAAAATGATCGGGGTATTTTTATCTATCTTTTTAACGTCTTCCGCCAATGAAAAACCGTCTTTTTTAGGCATCATCACGTCGAAGATACAGATGTCGAATTCGTTTTCTGTAAATTCTTTCAAGCCTTGTTCACCATCTGTGGCAAGAGTAACTTCGAAATTATTTATTGTCAAATAATCCTTCAACACTGCCCCGAAACTCTGATCGTCCTCTACTAATAATATTCTGTTGCTCATAGTTTTAAAATAATTAATAATTAATATTTAAGAATGAACGGGTCACTCTTCTCTTCTTATAATTTGTTATTTGGTTTATATTTATTAAATCTTTTCTTTTTAGCTCATCGGAAGTTTAATGGTAAATGTACTTCCGCTTCCTTTGTGAGAATCTACAATGATTTGTCCTTTATGAAGCTCTACAATTTTCTTTACATAAGAAAGTCCCAAACCTTGTCCTTTCACATTATGAATATTTCCGGTTTCTTCTCTGAAGAACTTTTCGAAAATCTTCGTTTTATTCTGGGTTTCCATTCCCATTCCTTTGTCTGAAACTTCAATCACATAGAAATGTCCCTCGTTTCTTGTTTTAATTGTAATTTCCGGCGTCTCCGGTGAGTATTTATTGGCATTATCCAAAAGGTTCACCAGCATATTGGAAATGTGGAATTCATCTATTTTAAACGTGTAGTTTGTAGCATTAAATTCTTGATTAAGGGTTCCGTTTCTTTGCTGAACGATCAGGTTGAAAGATTCTGTTGTCTTTTTAATCAGCTCTCTTACATTGGTTTCCTTTAAGAATAATTTGACTTCATTCCGTTCAAGCTTCGACATATTCAAGACATTTTCCACCTGCTTTTTCATCCTCAGGTTCTCCTGTTTGATCAATTCAGAATAGTATTTTACCTTATCAGGATTGGTCGCAATTTTATCATTAGCTAATGAATCTGTTGCCACCGAAATCGTTGCCAATGGAGTTTTAAACTCATGAGACATATTGTTGATGAAGTCCGTTTTCACTTCTGCCAGTTTTTTCTGCCTCATCATATAATTGATGGAAATAATATAAATTCCTAAAATCGTTAGCAGTGAAAGAAAGGTTCCTAAAAGCATCGGCCAGTTGTTCATGGCTAAAGAATATTCCTTTTTCGGGAAAACTAAAGTTAAGCCATAAATGGTTCTGTCCTTTTTATCGGTGAAAAGAGGGTAGTTGTAGAAATTATTGTCTTTTTTCTCTTTATATATTTTGTTGGCGATACTCGTTAGTTTGTTGTTTTTGTCTACGATTCCGTACCCAAAACTAGCAGTGATCCCTCTGATTTTAAGCTCTTTGGTAATCACAGAGTCAAGAACTTTTTGATCTACTCTTTTCGTAATCGGAAGATTATTTCCATAGACTTTTACATATTCTTTCATAGAATAATCACCCGTTTCAATATCCTGATTGATATCCGCGGTAAGAGGCTCCCGGTTGGTGGTGTCTCTTTTCAGCTTGTATGCTGCCTCATCAGTGTATAAAGTAGTAAGTTTAATGGAGTCGCCTTTTGGAGAAATGGGCAATTGCGTTTTTTCAATAATATTTTTAGAGTAGATGATCTGCCGTTGTGTTCCGGAATCTTCTACTTGCTGTATTGTTGTTAAAGAAGGTTGGTCGCTGTTGGCTAAAATATTTTTTCTGAAATTTTTAAAATCTTCATTCAGATATTTTTCAACTTCAATTTCGCCAATAGTTTTTGAGGTACTTTCCAGAGCAGAATAGACTTTATTGGTGAATTCCTGTTCTAAGGCTCCATAATAACCTTTCAGCCAATAAAATTGGAGTGTGACAAAAACGATCAGTGAAATCGTCATAAACACTGAAATTATTGGGATGAATTTGTTATTCATTATTTAATTTTAATAGTTTTTTATAATTGTGAATGTTAAAATTAATCATTTTAAGATTTGATAAACAAAATACGAGCCAAAAAATTGTATAATTTTTCTTAAAAGAGCGTTTTTTAACATTTATTTATAAATATTTAATCATTTTTATAGAATTGGTTTCCGGTTGACCATAAAAAAACTAGCTTTGTTTAAACCAAAATATTATTATGAAATCTATGATCACTTTTAACGAAGATTTTGATTCAAACTCTGTTTATGTCATGAAAATTTACAACGCAGAGGTGTCAAAAGTGTGGGATTATTTTACCAAATCCGAACTCTTGGATCAATGGTGGGCTCCAAAGCCTTGGAAATGTGAGACTAAAAATCAGGACTTTAAAGAGGGGGGAACGTGGCTGTACTCAATGGTGGGTCCGGAAGGAGAAAGACATTATTCCTTATTGAAGTACGGGGAAATTAGAGAACACAGGAGTTTTGACGGTATGGATGCTTTTTGTGATGAAAACGGAACAATTAATGAAGATTTTCCCCAGGCAAAATGGCTGCTTGGTTTTACCGGAGTAGAGGAGGGCACGAAAGTAACCGTTAATATTCACTTTGCCTCGCAGGACGCTTTAAAGCAACTGCTAGAAATGGGCTTTGAAGAAGGTTTTAAAACAGGACTGAACCAATTGGAGGAAATTCTCGACTAATTTCAAAGTCGGAATTAAATTTAAATAAAAAAGCTTGGAAGACTCCAAGCTTTATTTATATCAATTCTTCATCCTGGAAATATTGGATGATTGCTTTTTTCATGAGAATCTGCTGCTCATTTGGTTTCAGTTCCGGAAGCTCTTCCAGTTTTTCAAAGTGCGGATATCCGTCATCGTCATAATGTGAAAATTTATAATATCCAAAAGGTTCTAATAATCTGCAAACTGCAATATGGATTAAATTTACTTTATCGTCTTTAGTGTATTTTTGCTGGCCGCTTCCCAATTCCTGGAGTCCAATTAAAAACAAATAAGTTTCAATCGGAGCATTTTTTTCAGTGTCAAAATTTTCAATGAAAAATTGTTCTATCTTTTGCCAATATTCTGCTTCGTTAATCATTTTTGTTTTCTAGTTTTAATAAGAAGGCATATTCCAACGCGTCTTCTTTTAATGATTCAAATCTTCCGCTTGCACCTCCGTGTCCTGCGCTCATGTCTGTTTTGAAAATCAAAATGTTATGATCCGTTTTCAATTCTCTCAATTTAGCGGTCCATTTTGCTGGCTCCCAATATTGAACCTGAGAATCGTGTAGTCCGGTTGTTATGAGCATATTCGGATAATCTTTCGCTTCTACATTATCGTAAGGAGAGTAAGATTTCATGTAATGATAATATTCTTCATCATTAGGATTTCCCCACTCGTCGTATTCCCCGGTTGTCAAAGGAATGGTTTCATCCAACATCGTTGAAACGACATCTACAAAAGGAACCTGTGCTACAATTCCGTTGAATAAATTAGGCTCGTAATTTACAACTGCTCCAACAAGCAAGCCTCCTGCGCTTCCCCCCATTGCATATAAATGCTTTGATGAGGTATAGTTTTCTTTGATCAAAAATTTCCCTGCATCAATAAAGTCGAAGAACGTATTTTTCTTAAAAAGCATTTTTCCGTCTTCATACCACTCTCTTCCTAAGTATTCACCACCTCTGATGTGGGCAATTGCATAGATAAACCCTCTGTCCAGAAGAGATAATCTTACATTCGAGAAACTGGCGTCAACCGTATGACCATAACTTCCATAACCGTATAAAAGCAGGGGAGTGTCCGTTGATTTTTTCGTGTCTTTATGGTAAACCAAAGAAATCGGAACTTTCGCTTCCCCATCTCTTGACTCTGCCCAGATTCTTTCAGAAATGTAATTTTCAGCAAAGAATTTTCCGCCTAATACTTCCTGCTGTTTCAGAAGTTTGGTGGTCTTCCCTTTCATATTATACTCGTATGTGGAACCCGGCTGTGTGAGTGAAGTATAACCGTAACGTAAAACTTCTGTATCAAATTCTAAATTGATTCCTATATAGGCAGTATAAGTAGGATCAGAGAAAGGTAAATAATGAGACTCCTGAGTTTTTTCATCAATAATCTTTATTTGCAGTAAACCTTCTTCCCGTTCTTCCAGAACCAGATAGTTTTTAAAGATTTCAAAACCTTCCAGCAAAACTTTTTCGCGATGGGGAATAACATCTATCCAGTTTTCCATTCCACAATTGTCAATCTTTGTTTTTACAATTTTGAAATTGATAGCATCGTCTGCATTGGTAATGATATAGAACTCATCTTCATAATGCTCGACAGAATATTCTAAATCATCAATTCTTGGCTGAATAATAGTCCAGTCTGCAAAAACATTGTCAGAAGGAATAAATCTGTGCTCATCAGAAATCGTACTCGAACTTGCGATAAAAATGTATTCTAAAGATTTCGTTTTAAAAACATTCACATCAAACGTATCATCTTTTTCATGGAAAATTAAAACATCTTCTGAGGTATCGGTTCCCAGCTTGTGTCTGTATACCTGAAACGCACGTAAGCTGTCGTCTTTTCTGATGTAAAAAATGTGCTCGTTATCATTTGCCCAAACGGCTTTTCCTGTTGTATTTGGGATTTTATCAGCAAGAATTTCTCCTGTTTGTAAATCTTTAAAGTTGATAGAGTAGATTCTTCTGCTTACATTATCCGTGGAGAAAGACGCAAGTTTATTATTCGGGGAAACCGCAACGCTTCCTACTTCAAAATAGCTTTCGCCTTCTGCTAAAATATTAACATCAAGAATGATTTCTTCTTCGTTCTCTAAACTTTTATACTTTCGGCAAAAAATGGGATATTCTTTTCCTTCTTCATAACGAACGATATACCAGTACTCATTAAAAAAATAAGGCAGGGATTCGTCGTCTTTTTTGTAACGGGCTTTCATCTCTTCAAAAAGATCTTCCTGCAGTTTTTCCGTATCCTTCATGATGAAATCTGCGTAAGCATTTTCTTCTTCCAGATATTGTATAACTTCGGGATTTTCCCTTTCATTAAGCCAGAAATAGTTGTCTATTCTTTTGTCGCCGTGTATTTCTAATATTTTTTCTATTTTTTTTGCCTGTGGAGCTTCCATTCAATATTAATTCTTGTTCAAATGTAATTAAAAAAAAACCATCTTTCCTTGTATGAAAAGACGGCTGATTTATTTTTGATATTAAAAACTATTTGTGAAGTGTTTTAATATATTTTTCCAATGCCATAGTCATGGAAGGAGTTTCTTTTGTAGGTGCCATTAAATCTACCCTCAGTCCTGCCTCTTCTGCTGCAGCCAAAGTTGTATTTCCGAATACTCCGATTTTTGTTTCATCTTGCTTGAAATCCGGGAAATTCTGCTGTAAAGATTTAATTCCTTGCGGGCTGAAGAAAATCAACATTTCATAATCTTTAATGTTGATATCTGTAAGATCACTGCAAACCGTTCTGTACATGATGGCTCTTGTCCAGTCAATATTCGCCGCATCCAGTGTTTTTACAATATCCGGACTTAGTACATCCGAAGATGGCAAAAGGTATTTTTCTGTTGGGAATTTTTTGAAAAGAGGAGCAAGATCCGAGAAATTCTTCTCTCCGAAACTGATCTTTCTTTTTCTATAGACAATATGCTTTTGAAGATAATTGGCAATCGCTTCAGATTGACAGATATATCTCATCGTATCTGGGACCGAAAAACGAAGTTCCTCGGCAAGTCTGAAGTAGTGGTCTATTGCATTTTTACTGGTAAAGATAATACCGGTATATTGCGTTAGATCTATCTTTTGTGTTCTTAATTCTTTGTTGTCAACTCCTTCGACGTGGATGAAAGGTCGGAAATCTATTTTTATTTTTTCCTTCTTCGCTATATCCAAGTATGGAGAAGATTCACTAGGCGCAGGTTGTGAAACCAATATAGACTTTATTCTCATCATTGACTGTTTATAAAAATAATACCTTCCAAAGCAATAATATTGGTGCGATTTGGAGGGTGCAAATATACAAAAATTTATAATACCATTTTTCCGGCAAAACGTTGTTTCTGTGAAATAAATAGAAAAAAACCTTGAAAATAAAGACAAAACAAAAGAAGTATAAATAATACAAAAAAGATTTATTTCTGTCTATCGGGAAATAATAGTGGGTAACACAGAGAATTATTAATAAAAATGATAAAACAAAGTAGAATTTTGTGGCAGTAAAATAAAAAACTGACCATTTTTTTCCATCACCTATACTTTGGTAAAATAAAAAGCCTAAAACAGATTTAACAGCATAAAAAAGTATGATGGCAATGAAAGTAAATCCGAATTTATTGAGTTGATATCCCAAAATCTGGAGATCGGAAACAAATTTAGGAACAACTGGGATATATTGAGATGCTAAAACCGACAAAGTGAGTGCGGTTACGCATGAAGTAATGACCCAACTGGGTAAATTGTTACTGGCATCAAAATATTTCTGAAGCAGAAAATCCTTTAAATTGGCGTCCCTTTCTATGACATTCATCATAAAAATAAATAAAAAGATGCAGCCCAGCAATATAAAAATTACCCAATCGTTGTTCTCAGGTATTCTTACATGGTTTATAAAATTTTGTGATAATAACAACGGAATGTTTTTTGCAAAATTATAGATTATTTTGTATAAAATAAAAAGGTTAAATAAACTATCTTTGCAAACTGAAATGAAAAAACTGGTCATAATTCCAACTTATAACGAAAAGGAAAATATTCAAGATATTATTTCCGCGGTTTTTGCATTGGAGGATGACTTTCATATTTTGGTTGTGGATGATTCGTCTCCAGATGGAACTGCAGAGATCGTAAAGGATTTACAAAAAGAATTCCCACACTATTTGCACCTCTCAGTCCGAAAGGTGAAAGATGGTTTGGGAAAAGCATACATTCATGGGTTTAAATGGGCGATTGAGAATAATTATGACTATATTTTCGAAATGGATGCTGATTTCTCCCACAACCCAAACGATTTGCCAAAACTTTTTGAAGCTTGTTTAAATGCAGATATGGCCATCGGTTCCCGGTATTCGAAAGGAGTAAATGTGGTCAATTGGCCAATGGGAAGAGTTTTGCTTTCTTATTTTGCCTCAAAATATGTAAGATTTGTTTTGGGACTTCCCATTCATGATACAACAGCAGGTTTTGTTTGTTTTTCAAGAAAAGTATTGGAAGAAATAGGTGTTGATAATGTAAGATTGAAAGGATATGGGTTTCAGATTGAAATGAAATTCAGAACCTTCAAAAAAGGATTCAAAATTGTAGAAGTTCCTATTATTTTTACCAACAGAATTTTAGGCGAAAGTAAAATGAATGGAGGAATTATTCATGAAGCGGTTTTTGGTGTTTTAAACTTAAAATGGAAATCAATTATCGGCAGATTATGAAAAAAGCAGTCTTCATTTTTATTTTGATGTGCCTGTTTTCATGTCAGGATTATATTGATAAACCTAAGAATCTGATTCCCAAAGACCAGATGGCGGAGATTATTGCGGATCTGGCGATTAATGACCAGGCAACTTATATGTACCCGAATACCAACCTGGAAGCAGGCACAAGATATATTCTGAAATCACATCATGTGAAATCAGAAGATTTTGTTGAAAGCTTTAAGTATTACGTCGTAAAGCAAAAGATGCAGGGAATAACTGAAGATGCTCAGGGAATTTTATTAAAAAAAGATCCGAAAGCAGATCAATACATAAAAGATAAATTGAAGAAAAACGGAAATCCTCAGAATGTTCCGACTTTATCAAGATAGTTTAAGATGCAAAAGTTTTTTAATATAGAAAAAACCTCGGAAGGGAAGGCAAGAGCGGGAGAAATTACCACAGATCACGGTACAATTCAAACTCCTATTTTCATGCCTGTTGGAACAGTTGCTAGTGTAAAAACAGTTCACCAAAGAGAATTAAAAGAAGATATAAAAGCCCAGATTATTTTGGGAAACACATACCATTTATACCTGCGCCCCGGAATGGAGACTATGCAGGAAGCGGGAGGTTTACATAAATTCATGAACTGGGATCTTCCCATTCTTACTGATTCAGGTGGGTTTCAGGTGTTTTCTTTGGCGAGCAGCAGAAAAATGACTGAGGAAGGAGCCAGGTTTAAATCCCATATCGACGGAAGTTATCATATGTTCTCTCCTGAAAAATCTATGGAAATCCAAAGACAGATAGGAGCTGATATTTTCATGGCTTTTGATGAATGTGTTGCGTATCCTTGCGAATACAACCAGGCAAAAACCTCTATGGAGCTTACGCACCGTTGGCTGAAAAGATGCATTGAATGGACGGAAAATAATCCTGAATTGTACGGGCACAAACAAAGACTTTTTCCAATTGTCCAGGGTTCTACCTATTCAGATTTAAGAAAAATCTCTGCTGAAGTTATTGCTGAAGCAGGGGCAGAAGGAAATGCAATTGGCGGACTTTCTGTAGGAGAACCTGAAGAGGAAATGTACAGAATTACCGATGAGGTTACTGATATTTTACCCAAAGAAAAACCAAGATATTTAATGGGAGTAGGAACTCCGTGGAATATTTTGGAATCTATAGGCTTGGGGATTGATATGATGGATTGCGTAATGCCTACCCGAAATGCAAGAAATGCCATGCTTTTCACCTGGAAAGGGGTAATGAATATGAAAAATGAAAAGTGGAAAAAAGACTTTTCACCTTTAGATGAGTTCGGAACCAGCTTCGTAGACAGAGAATATTCAAAATCATATGTGAGACATTTATTTGTTTCTAAAGAATATTTAGGGAAACAGATTGCCTCAATTCATAACTTAGCATTTTATTTGGATCTGGTAAAAGTCGCCAGAGAACACATTATTGCCGGAGATTTCTATGAGTGGAAAAAATCTGTAGTTCCGGTTCTTAGACAAAGACTATAAGAGAGATGATTACAATTATAGATAAATATATTATCAAAAAATATCTTGGGACATTCAGTTTCATGCTGATATTGTTGTCTATAGTTGTATTGGTAATCGATGTTCAGTCAAAGATTCCCAGGATACAGACTGCGACAGAACTGGATCCTAAACTAAACGTGACTTATTTTTTGATCCATTTCTATCCGTTCTGGATTATCAATCTGGTCATGACGTTTCTGTCTATTCTGGTCTTTATTTCAGTGATTTACTTTACCTCAAGAATGGCAAATAATACAGAGATTGTTGCCGTAATAAGCAGTGGGGCTAGTTTTCACCGTTTTGCAAGACCCTATTTATTGACCTCTGTTTTCATTGCAGGGATTTCCCTTGTGATTAATCATTTCGTACTACCCTGGGCAAATATTAAGAAAAATGAGCTCGAAGCTTATACTTACAATGCCAGAAATAAGGAAAAAGTATTGGGAACGGCACCTGCTTCGGCACAAATAAGCCGTACGGAATATATTTTCGTTAATTCCTGGAATAAAAGAGAGCAAAGAGGTTCCGGATTTATTTTTCAAAAGTTCGATAAGGACAGAAAAATGATTTACGAACTAAAAGCTTCAGATGTATATTGGGATAAGGATAAAAAGCAGTTTGTTCTTAATAGTTATCTTGAAAAAACAATAAATAAAGACAATTCAGAAAAGCTTGGAAATGGTGCTGAATTAAGAAAAAGCTATGGACATAGCCCGGAAGAGCTCTTTCCGAATGAACTTTTAGGACAGAATAAGACAACTCCTGAGCTTCTGAAATTTATTGCCAGAGAGAAAGAAAAAGGAAACAGTAATTTAAATACCCATTTAAATGAGCTCTATCAGAGGACTTCAATGCCTGTTTCTATTATTATTCTTACGTTTTTAGCGCTTTCATTATCTTCCCAGAAAAAAAGAGGAGGGTTAGGAATTAACCTGGCCGTCGGGATTTCTTTAGCCTTTGTTTTTGTTTTTTCCTTTGAAGCGTTAAAAGTGGTGTCTGAAAATAAAAGTATGTCGCCGATTCTGGCAATGTGGTTTCCCAATATTGTCTTTTTCCCTCTTGCTGCCTATTTATATCTTAAAAGAGCTAATCAGTAAAGAAGCTTTATTTCTTTGTGGTAAAAAGATTGTAATCCGCTTTCAAGTTCAATCCAGAGTTCGCCTTTTTCATCGGCGTGTCTTATAATGCCATTTTGTCTTTTCTGGTCGAGCTCGAAAACCGAAATCTGATCCTTTCGGAACAAATAGTCGTTGAATTGATTCAAAATTTCTTGTTCTGAAGGAATGTTTTGAAGTTTTTCAACCAAAAAATCATGTAAGTTTAAAGTAAATTGATTAATATCAAAATGCTTTCCTGTCTGCGTTAAAAGGGAGCCTGCATTGGATATTTCGTCAAATTTTTCCTGCAGGATATTGAATCCGGCCCCAATGATGAAATAATTATTTTGATTAATTTTTTTCTTTTCTATTAAAATTCCAACGATTTTTTTATTTTTAAGGATGATATCGTTTGGCCATTTTATCTCTACTTTATTTTCAGTCAGATTGGCAAGAAAATCTCTAATGATAATTGCGGTATAATAATTGAACATAAAATCTGAAACCAAAATGTTTTGGATCTTTACCGCCAGTGTATAAGCTAAATTTTTCCCTGCAGTCGCAGCCCATGTATTTCCGTACTGTCCGCGACCCTGAGTCTGATTATAGGTGTGCACCGAAATAAAATCTGAGTGATCATAAAGTAAAAACTTTGATATTTCGTCATTAGTAGAAGAGCATTCTTTTAGATAGAATAATTGGCTCATTTAAGAAAACTTTAAGACATTAAGGGGGTAAAAGTAAGGCTAAAGTAAAAGAAAAACAATAAATTTGCAGATTATAGTATTTTTTAATGAATAAAACAGCAGAAAAACAAGAATTATTAGATAAAATCGTTGAGGCTATCCAGGATGTAAAGGGTGAAGATATTATGATCTTTGATCTTTCCAATATCGAAAACTCTGTAGCTGAGACATTTGTGATATGTAGCGGAAACTCGAATACACAGGTTGCTGCTTTGGCAGGAAGTGTTGAGAAAAAAGTAAGAAACGAGCTTAAAGAAAGACCATGGCATGTAGAAGGTACAGAAAATGCAATGTGGGTTTTGGTAGACTACGTTTCTGTGGTGGTTCACATTTTCCAAAAACAAGTACGTGAGTACTATGATATTGAGGAACTTTGGGGAGATGCCAAAATCACAAAAATTGAGAATGAATTTTAAATTTTAAAAAGTATAAATGAACAATAAGGGATTTAACTGGTTTTTTCCAATAATAATCATTGCTCTTTTGTTATTCGTTGGCTCCAATTTTTTAGGAGGAGACGGTGCAAAATCTATGGATGAAGATGCTTTCTTCAGAGAAATGCAGGCGGGAAAAGTTCAGAACATTATAATTTATAAAGATACTGAAAGAGCGGATGTATTCCTTACAAAAGCGGCGAAAACAGCAACGGTGGACAAATCAAAAGAAAATGATCCTCTTGCTGCCTTTTCAGTAGCTCCGAAAGCTGATTTTACGGTTAAATATGGAGATCTTCAGCTTTTTTTACAAAAATTTGATCAGGTAAAAGCTGCTAATCCGGCTTTAGCAACTACAAAAGACTACGGAACAGGAAAAAATCCAATGATGGAAATTCTTGTTCAGGCATTAATCTGGATTACAATCTTAGGAATATTTTATTTCTTCCTTTTCAGAAAAATGGGAAGCGGAGGTGGACCTGGAGGGCAAATTTTCTCTATCGGGAAATCTAAAGCTAAGCTTTTTGACGAAAAAGAAAGAATACAGGTAACGTTCAAGGATGTTGCGGGATTAGAAGGGGCGAAAGAAGAAGTACAGGAAGTGGTAGATTTCTTGAAAAATGCTGAAAAATACACAAAATTAGGAGGTAAAATTCCTAAAGGTGTACTTTTAGTAGGGCCTCCGGGAACGGGTAAAACTTTATTGGCAAAAGCGGTTGCCGGTGAAGCTAAAGTACCTTTCTTCTCGCTTTCAGGTTCAGATTTCGTAGAAATGTTTGTAGGGGTAGGAGCTTCGAGAGTAAGAGATTTATTTGCTCAGGCTAAGGCAAAATCTCCTGCTATTATTTTCATTGATGAGATTGATGCAATTGGTCGTGCAAGAGGTAAAAACAATTTCTCAGGCGGAAACGACGAAAGAGAAAATACATTGAACCAGTTATTGACTGAAATGGATGGTTTCGGAACCGATACGAATGTTATCGTAATGGCTGCAACCAACAGAGCGGATATTTTGGATAAAGCTTTAATGAGAGCAGGTCGTTTTGACCGTTCCATTTATGTAGACCTTCCGGAACTGCATGAAAGAAGACAGATTTTTGATGTTCACTTGAAAAAAATCAAGCTTGATGATAATGTAGACAGAGAATTCTTGGCAAAGCAAACACCTGGATTCAGTGGAGCGGATATTGCAAATGTTTGTAATGAGGCAGCATTAATTGCTGCAAGAAATAATCATACTTCGGTAACGAAACAGGATTTCCTTGATGCTGTAGACAGAATTATTGGAGGTCTTGAAAAGAAAAATAAAGCCATTAAGCCATCAGAAAAAAAGAGAGTGGCTTATCACGAAGCTGGTCACGCTACTATTTCATGGTTGGTTGAGCATGCTTCACCATTGTTGAAAGTAACAATTGTGCCGAGAGGACGTTCATTAGGGGCGGCTTGGTATTTGCCTGAAGAAAGACAATTGACAACAACCGAGCAAATGCTGGACGAAATGTGTGCAACATTAGGAGGTAGAGCTGCAGAACAGGTTATTTTTAACAATATCTCTACAGGGGCGCTTTCTGACCTGGAAAGTGTTACGAAGAGAGCTCAGGCAATGGTTACGATTTATGGTTTGAGTCCGAACATCGGTAATATTTCTTATTATGACAGTTCAGGCCAGTCTGAATATTCTTTCGGAAAACCTTATTCTGAAGAAACGGCGAAAAAAATCGATATTGAAATTAAAGCAATTATCGAAAATCAATATGACAGAGCGGTTCAGATTCTGACTGAAAATAAAGATAAACTGGATGCTTTGGCAAACAAACTGTTGGAAAAAGAAGTAATTTTCCGTGAAGATTTAGAAGAAGTATTCGGAAAAAGAGCTTGGGACCCGGAATTAACGGAAAAGCCTGTAACAAATACTATTCCTAATGGGAAAGAAAATACAGAAGAAATAGAAATTAAAGATAAAGAAGAGGAAAGCGAAATTCAGGCTCCTGAAAGCTCTTCTCAACTATAAAATCTTAAAAAATAAATAAGTTTAAACCTGGCAACTCTAAATTGTCAGGTTTTTTCATATTTATAACCATATTTTTGGAATCTATTATGATTTATTTTCTATTTTTGTATAAAGTTGACTAAAAATAGATTAAGTTGAATTTATTCAAGAAGATTGTAAGCAAACTTACCAACCAGCCTGAGGAAGAGGATAAACAGAGCCTGGAGAAACTTGGAGATTCGTTGAAAAATGCGGATCTTGATTATAAGTTTGCGCAATTGTTTACGCATTCGGGAGGTTTTTTTAATTATTGTGCAGATGAAGGAGAAGCGTTACAGACTTTAAATCAAATCATTAAAATAGAGGGGATTACCAATCTTTTTTGCTGGGATAAAGAGCTTCAGAATTTTTTAAATGTTGTAAAGGCTCCTTATACTCCGGATCTGGAATCTTCTAACGACTGTGCTTTTATTACCTGCGAATATCTTATTGCTTACGACGGGAGAATAATGCTGTCCCATAATAATATTCTTCATTATCACTCTTCAAGGTTACCAAGCAAAATTATCATCATCGCAAATGTTTCTCAGATAGTAAATAACCTCAATGATGCGATGGGAAAGATCAAAAGAAATGGTAACATCAAAAATCTGACTTCAATCAGCGGTAATCAATCAAAAATGGACACTTCTTCTAATTCTAATACGAAGTTGTTTTTATTGCTGCTTGAAGATTAAGCATCAACTTTCTAAATTTTAAATTTTGGACAAAAACCTTATTCAACGAACCCTTTCCGGAATTGTATATGTTGCAATTATTGTTTTATGTGTTACTCCATTGGGAGCGAAACTGATTAATTCTATTTCTCCGGATTTGGTTAAACAACAATATCTTTATTACGGACTGATTACATTTTTAATGCTTGTAGGAACCTGGGAATGCGTAAAAATTATGCAGTTTGGCAACGGATATGAAAAATGGGTGGTGCTGCCTCTTATTGCATTTATCTTTTATCTCTTTTCTAAGCGATATTTTAACTATGGTTTCTTTTTTGATTTCAGATTAAGCGAAATATTGGCGATTGTTCTAATTTTAATCGCTGTGGTTACCTTATTTAAGTTTTCAAGTGAATTATACTATGACAGCGGAAAACTGATTTTTACAGTGATCTATATAGCTCTCCCTTTCTCTTTCGCATTGGGACTTCCGAAATTTACCTCTTACGACGATACATTTTCTTTAGAAGTGCTATTTCTTTTTATTTTGATATGGAGCAGCGATACTTTTGCTTACCTAACCGGGAAATTTTTCGGAAAACATAAAATGGCTCCTAAAATCTCTCCTAAAAAAACATGGGAAGGCTATATTGGTGGAGTAGTACTGACATTGGTTTTATCTTATTTTATAGAACATTATCATCCTGATCTTCGGGGGAACTGGATGATCGTAGGTTTTTTGGTGGCTGCATTCGCTCCATTGGGAGATTTGGTGGAAAGTCAGCTGAAGAGAAATTTCGGTGTAAAAGACAGTGGAAATATCATTCCGGGGCATGGTGGAGTATTAGATAGGCTGGATAGTTTTTTAATCTGTGTTCCTGTCGTATATTTGTACTTTATTTTAGCTAAATTTATTTATATAATCTCATGAAATTACACAAAGAGTCGAAAGGAACAATTACAGTAGCTACCATATTGTTCGTCATATTAGGCGTATTAGCTATTTATTTCCTTAAAATCTGGTCGTTACTTATTATTCTGCCTTTGTTGGTAATATATAGTTTGGTATTTTGGTTTTTCCGGGTTCCTGATCGTAACATTTTAGATCACAGAGAAAATGTGATAGCGCCGGTTGACGGTAAGGTGGTGATGATCAAAGAAGTGGACGAAGATGAATTTATTAAGGGAAAAGCAATTCAGGTTTCTATCTTCATGTCTCCGCTAAATGTTCATATTTGTAGATATCCTGTATCAGGAAACGTAATTTACAAGAAATATCATCCTGGAAAGTATCTGGTAGCCTGGCACGAGAAATCTTCCACAGAAAACGAAAGAACAACAGTTGCTGTCGAAACTTTAACAAACCATAAAGTGGTTTTCAGACAAATTGCAGGATATGTAGCGAGAAGAATTGTTTTCTATTGTAATGAAGGAGATGCAGCAAAAGCAGGACATGAGTTTGGGTTTATCAAATTCGGTTCAAGAATGGACGTTTTCCTGCCTCTGGATACTGAAATCATCTGCAAGATAGGTGATATTACTAAAGGAGGTTTAGATGTGATCGCCAAACTAAAAGATTAAGATTTATCAAAATATTAAAAAAGACTGTTTCGGAAGAAGCGGTCTTTTTTGTTTAAATAAGTTTGATTTATTAAAATGTAAATTATATTTCAACGAATTATATTTTTTAATATATTTAAATGTTTAACCTTGTTTATTTTTATTCAAAATTGTATTTTTGTTGCAAAATCATAAAATTTAGGTTTGAATGAAAAAAATTCTATTTCCTTTAATGCTCTTTGCCGGCTTTTTTAAAATGGCAGCACAGACTACTATAAATGTCTTTTCACAGGTTGTTTTTTACGACGGATATGCTGCAAATGTTTCCAATCCGGTTCCGGCAAATACAATTCGATTGGCGAATTACAGATATGCCAGAAAACTAAGTGATACTGAACTGAATTCTTTTCAGAATAAAATTCAGATGAATGTAAATATCGGAGCGCTCTGCGATAATTATGACCGAATAGGAGGTGTACATATTGCCTTAGTTCCCAAAAATCAGGCAACTTATACATTGAGTGATACAGGAGTGAAAAGATTTGAAATAGGGAGGTATATTACTCCTTTCATGAATAAAAATATTTCTCCAACTACAGTTCCGTACACTTATGAAGTAGATAATCTGTATGCGGTGTTCAGTAATGTAACTTTACGAAATACGTATGATATTTATGTGGAGCTTGATGTTTTTGGAGTTCCTTATGCAGCCAATACCCAGGTAGTAGGCTGTTCGGGGAGAAATGATGTTTTTGAGGGCACTCTGAATTTTGTAACGTATAATGATCCTTCAGTTACTACTTCGTATAATAATCTGCTTCCGCTATTAGACTCCAATGAGTTGAATAATTATAATAATACGGACCAAGCCGGAGAAACAGTAAGGTTGGTTAATTTTAATGTAAACCAAAGCACGGATAACGCTAAGTTTTTCATAATTTCCACACCCCATGGAGCCAATACCAATGGAGAGGAATATGTAAGAAGGCAAAATCAGGTTTCATTAGATAATGCCCAGGTTCTAACTTTTACTCCGGGTGGAAAATCCTGTGAACCGTACCGAATGTACAACACGCAAGGAAATGGAATATACGGAACATCTGTAAAAACTACGGCTTGGTGGACTTCTTGGAATAACTGGTGTCCCGGAGATTCCGTACCAATCAGAAGTTTTACATCTCCTACGCTTACTGCTGGAAGTCATGTACTAAAGTATGAAGTTCCGACTGCTGTTTTTTACGGACAGGATGGAAGGATAGTTCTTTCTATTTATATGCAAAGCAATAATCAGCTTTTGTCTGTGAAAGATGTTTCTACCATAGATGTGTCAATTTATCCTAATCCTACTGCAGATTTTGTAAACATAAGATCGGATAAAAAAGTGAAGAATATTCTTGTCTATTCTTTAGACGGAAGAAAATTAAATGAGGTAAAAGATTCTAAGGTGGATATGACTCCGTATTCTGCCGGGACATATTTGCTGGATATTACGTTGGAAGGAGGAACCCAATTTAAACATAAGATCATTAAGAAATAATCTAATATCTGTCAAATAAAATAAGAGAATCCATTGGGGTTCTCTTATTTTATTTGATGTATTGCTTTACTTCATTAATTAAGCCTAAAATAAAATCTAAAGGCAAATCTTCATTCCCATCGATTAAAAGGATTTTAAACCTCTTTCTGCCCTCCTGTAGGAGTAAAGGATGATTTAGTTTGTCCCCATGATAGAAACTTATATAATGCTTCTTGTGTTTTTTGCTATAATACAAATAGCACAGCATTTTCTTTTTATACTTAAAAAACGGCAATCCAAAGCTTAATGTTTCCGTGATATTGTCTGGATCAGATTCGAGGATCTTTTTGCGTAAAAAAAGAAGAGTACTTCTTTCAGGCTCATCGATTCTGTAGAAGTACTCTTGTATAGGATTCATTTTTAAAATGATTTAAATATTTTTAATCAAAGTTTTGAAGCTCAACCAATTTGTGATACACTCCTCTTTTGGCAATAAGATCGTGATGAGTTCCCTGTTCCATAATATCACCTTTTTCCATTACCACGATCCAGTCCGCTTTCTGAATTGTTGAGAGACGGTGAGCAATGACTAAGGATGTTCGGTTTTCCATCATTTTTTCCAACGCATCCTGAACAAATCTTTCGGATTCTGTATCCAATGCTGAAGTGGCTTCATCCAGAATCATAATCGGTGGATTTTTCAATACGGCTCTCGCAATAGAAACCCTTTGTTTCTGACCTCCGGAAAGTTTTCCGCCGTCGTCTCCGATATTGGAATCATATCCATCAGGAAGATTGGTGATGAATGAGTCTGCATTGGCGATTTTCGCGGCTGCAATTACCTCTTCTCTTGTCGCATCAGGTTTACCCATCAAAATGTTATTATAAACAGTATCGTTGAATAAAACGGACTCTTGAGTTACCATTCCTAATAACTTGCGGTATTCTTTTAGTTTTAAATGTTTAATATTAACTCCGTCAATTAAAATTTCGCCTTCGGAAACATCATAAAATCTGGCTAAAAGGTTCGCAATGGTTGTTTTTCCACTACCACTTTGTCCAACAAGCGCAACGGTTTTTCCTTTCGGAATACTTAATGAGAAGTTTTTAAGAATGGTATGGTCTTTATCGTAATAGAACCCAATATTATTAAATTCAATAGCATTATTCAGGGTAGAAATTGCAACAGGTTCTGCTACCTCATCAATTTTTACATCTGCATCAAGGATTTCTAAAACTCTTTCAAGAGATGCTTCTCCTTTCTGAACATTGGAGATTGACTGGGATAAACTTTTAACAGGAGGTAAAATTTGGAAGAAAATACCCAGAAATACAAGGAAATCTGCAGGAGAAATGCTTTGTTCTACGATAATTTGTTTCCCACCATACCAAGCGATAATTAAGAATGTCACTGAGCCTAGAAACTCACTCATTGGCGATGCAAGCTCCTTTTTTCTTCCCAATCTTATGGAGCTGTTGATCCATCTTTGCATAGACTGCATGAATCGGTTGTCCATTATTTTTTCTGCACTGAAGATCTTAATTACTTTTGTGGACTTCAATGTTTCATCTACAATAGAGAAAATGGTTCCCATTTCGTTTTGAGCTTCATGAGAATCCTTTTTTAAACTTTTCCCGATTAAGGCAATCATGGTTCCCATTACGGGTAATACCAACAGTGAGAAAAGTGTCATTTCTGTACTCAGGAAGAATAGTGTTACCAATGTACTGATCAACATAAATGGTGCATTGATCAATTCTACCAGACTTCCCAAAATATTTCCTTCTACTTCACCCACGTCGTTTGACATACGCGACATTAAATCTCCTTTTCTGCTTTCTGTAAAAAAAGAAACCGGCAAAGAAAGAATCTTTCTGTACATAGCTCCACGAAGGTCTTTGGTAACTCCTACACGATAATTGATCAGTAAAAATGAACCCAAATATCTGAAAAGATTTCTCAGTAAAAACATAAAAGCAGTGATGATACACAGCCAAGCCAGTACCTTAAGCGCTCCATAGTCAGTAACCAATGTTTGTACATAGTAATTGGCATATTCTTTTATGTAAGAAAAAAAGTCTAAAATTTTTCCCGAATAAACAGGTGGATGGCTATATTTTTTAGCCTCAATGGTTCCGAAAAGCATTCCCAAAACCGGCAAAATTGTTCCTAAAGAAGCAATTTGGAATACAGAATACAACAAATTGAAAAATAAACTTCCATAAATGTATTTCTGGTGTGGTCTTGCGAATTTTAAAATTTTTTGATACTTATTCATTCAATGAAAAAATTGGATAGCAAAATTACATAATTTAAACGATAAGACGTTTCTAATTGAAATTTACTTTGTCGTTATATTTCGGATTAAAATTTTGGGGATTTATCTTCTTTAAAGTTTTACCAAGATTATTGATAATTTGAGTCAGATTCTCAAAGTCAACCACATGGAGATCGTCACTTTCATTATGATAATGAGAAGCTTTCGTCATATCAACCGTTGAAAAAGAATGAGCAATAATTTTCTTTTTCACAAAATTTACGTTGTCTGATCTGTAAAATAATTGTTCCGAAGCATATGGATCAGGATGAATCTTTAAGCCATTCACTGCATTTTTATTGAATAGCTCATCAAGATCGGAGAACTCGTCACCTGTCATGAATAATGCATTTTTCCCGAACTGGGATTCTGTAGCCACCATTTCAAAATTGAAAAGAGCGGTCATATTGTTATAAATTTTGTCTAATGCTTTATCTTCGGAAATTGCTCTGGAGCCAAGCATTCCTTTTTCTTCCCCATTAAAAGCCATAAACACCATGGAAAACTCAGGCTTTTCATTTTTAAAATAATCGGAAATTCCTACCAATGTAGTAATTCCGCTTGCATCGTCATCGGCTCCGTTGTAGATATTATCCCCGCTTTTATTGCTGGTTCCTATATGATCAAAATGCCCTGAAAAACCAAGGTATTTATCTGTCTTCCCCTTTTTTACTCCGCAAACATTATAGACTGTTTTTCCTTTATAATTAAATGGAACCAGGTAAGAATTTCCGGTGCAATATTCCAGATTGTTTTCTTTGAAGAGTTTGGCTATGTAATTGGCTGCGTTTTCATTTTCCTGGGTTCCGATTTCACGACCTTTCATTTCATCTGAAGCCAATGTAGCCAGAACGGTGTTGATTCTTTCCCTGGAAACTTCTTGTGCGAAAGAAAATATAGAGAAAAGTGAGAATGTAAGATAGGTTAGTTTTTTCATTGTTTTAGATTTACTAAATAATCTGTCGCAAGTTTAATAAAAATGTTGCATCTGAATTTTCCTTTCTCACAAATTGCACAGATTTCACAAATACTTATCTCATGATATTATAAATTTTTAAAAGAAAAATAGGCACAATAATCTGTGAAATTTGAGTAATCTGTGGGAATATCTATAAAAAAACAGCTCCTAAAAAGAAGCTGTTCTCACTCAAAAAATCGTTGTAAGGTTATCGAAGCCTGTCTACAGATTTTACGAGCCTGTCATCTTTCTTGATGTAAATATTTGCAATAAACAAACAGATCATCGCGATCAATGGAAAAATTGGCTCAATACCCTTCTCAGGAAAATGAACTCCTCCGGATAATTTTAGTAACCAGTAAATCAATATACCAATCAACAAAGCGTTTATAATGATGCTGATCGTATTCAGCAAAATCTGTCTTTTTCTATTTTTAAAGCTGAATACACTCAGCAATCCGACCAAAACAAGTACAATACAGGCAATATTAAGTACAGGGAAACTGTCAGAAATGATAACATCTTGCCCTGTAACGAACAGAAACACAGCAGCCAAAACTGCTAAAAAAGTCCATATAGTCTGTATTCTTTGTAGCATTGAATATTAAATTCTAGGCAAAAATAATATAAATTTTGCACAATTCAAAAATAAGTGTAGATTTGCATTATACGAATGTACTTGAAAACAACAGTCACCGGACTTACTTTTCTTACTCACAATTAATTACATTTTTACATTAAATATGTTTAACATTGAAACGTTAAGGTCAAAATCCGTAACGGACTTGACTAAAATCTTAAAAGATTTAGGCGTTAAAGTTGCAAGAAACAGCAATGAGAATGATAAAATCTTTGCGATTCTTGACTTTCAGGCTTCCAACCCTAAAGTTGCTAAAGATTATTTCAACGCCACAGAAAGTAGCATGACTACTGAGGAACCTCCTGTAGAGAAAGCAGTAAAGGCTCCAGCAAAAAAAGCAGCTCCTAAAAAAGCCGCTCCAAAACCTAAAGCAGAAGCAAAGCCGCAGATTGAAGAAAAGGCAGAAGAAAAAGAAATTGCTGTAGAGGAACCAGTAAAAGAGGAACCAAAAATAGAAATTAATACTGAAGATACTCCTAATGAATCTGCTCCTGCAGCGAATGCTAAGAAGAAAAGGAAACGCGTTCCTTCCGCTAATGCAGGCAACTCTGAAAATCCCCAGGAAAAAACAGAAGTTTCAAACAATACAGAATCTCCAGAAACTGCTTCCGCAGACGAAAAGCCGGCTTCTCCTCAACATCAGGCTAGACCTCAAAAAGGTCAAAATCATCCGCAAAACAACGGAAACCAGCATAAAAATCAACAACACCATAATCAACATCAAAATCAGAATAAGCAACATCAGCAGCATTCTGAAAGAAATGATGAACATCAACACCAGGAACCGAAGAAGGAGTTCAACTTTGATGGAATGGTAAGTATTGAAGGAGTTTTAGAAATCTTACCGGATAATTATGGTTTTTTACGTTCCTCAGACTTTAGTTATATCTCTTCTCCGGATGATGTGTATGTTTCTACTGCACAGATCAGAAATTTCGGATTAAAGACAGGAGATACTGTAAAAGGTATTGTAAGGTTACCAAAAGAAGGCGAAAAATATTTTTCTTTATTAAGGCCTACTGAAGTTAACGGACGTGATCTTGCTTTTATTAAAGACCGTGTTGCTTTTGAATATTTAACACCTCTTTTCCCTGAAGAAAAATTTAATCTGGCAGGAAGCGGATCCACAATTTCTACAAGAATTGTTGATTTGTTTGCTCCAATTGGGAAAGGACAAAGAGCAATGATTGTTGCCCAGCCAAAAACGGGTAAAACAATGTTGCTGAAAGATATTGCCAATTCTATTGCGGCTAATCATCCTGAGGTATATATGATGGTTCTTCTGATTGACGAACGTCCGGAAGAAGTTACCGATATGGAAAGAAGTGTAAATGCAGAAGTAATTGCCTCTACATTTGATGAAGCGGCAGATAAACACGTAAAAGTTGCCAATTTAGTTCTTGCTAAGGCACAAAGAATGGTAGAATGCGGTCATGATGTAGTTATTTTATTAGATTCAATTACAAGATTGGCAAGAGCTTATAATACGGTTACACCTGCTTCAGGTAAAGTATTATCAGGAGGGGTTGATGCCAACGCTCTTCATAAGCCGAAAAGATTCTTTGGGGCTGCAAGAAAGATTGAAGGAGGCGGATCTTTAACAATTATCGCAACAGCACTTATTGATACAGGTTCTAAAATGGATGAAGTAATCTTTGAAGAATTCAAAGGAACGGGTAACATGGAACTTCAGCTAGACAGAAAAATTGCAAACAGAAGAATTTATCCTGCCATAGATTTAGTAGCATCCAGTACCCGTAGAGATGACCTTCTTTTGGATGAAGTAACTTCTCAGAGAATGTGGATTTTAAGAAAATATCTTTCTGAAATGAATCCTATAGAGGCTATGGAATTTGTGGATAAAAATATCAAAGGAACTCTGAACAATGAGGAATTCCTAATGTCTATGAATAAGTAAATTAATTTAATATTGTTAAGAAAAAGCACAAACCTTAGAAGGTTTGTGCTTTTTTATTTTTTATTCGGATTTAAAATTCCTGTTTCGAGAATTAGTTCATTGTTTTTTGCAGTAAACTGATCTGTTGAAAGTATAGGAAATGTTTTCTTTATAGTTTCCTGTTCAGAATGCACAGTATTATTATGAAGTGTTTTTACCTTTTCAAAAGTAACAGGGTTTCCGTTGATCAGTATATTTTTTTGAATTATTTTAATATAAGGAATATCTTTATAATAAAGATAGTCTGAATCTTCTTTGAATCTTGGTTTTTCAGCGAAATCAATGGTATATCTGTACTGCTCTAAAAATGATAGTATATTTTTATTCATCCTTATTTTCTTTCCCGGAAATGCGAGAGACCCTATGGTTGTTATGGTATGAGATTTCAAATCTTCAACAGTCATTGTTAGCCAGGTATGCTCGTACTTTCCCCAGCTGAAATAGGTTTTATCAATATCAACATTTTGAATAGATGTACCCGGTACGTAGCCATCTTTTTTGATCGTTATTCTATAATTTCCTTTATTCCATCCAATGGGGTTCCTTACACTGATGAAATCTCCTTCTGTGTCAGAACTTATATAATATCCAGTAGTTTTTAAAGCGTTTTTATTTCTTTCATTCCATCTGGAAAAGATACCGTTAAATGGAATGGAGTTTTCCTGTTGATTAGTTTTAAAATCAATCCCGTCTCCTTTGGTTTGTAGACCTGAATAGATAGGGATTTCGTTGAATTCAAGATTCAAGGGCGCAATGTAGAAATAATAATTTTTAGGGATATAATTTTTCACTTCTATATCTATTGAGATTGACTGAAAATTTTCCACATCCTCTTTCAATTGATAAAAGGTGTTGGTGTAATGCAGAGGAGGCAGGATTATGCTATCTGCAGGTTTGGATTGTGCTTGCAAAATTTTGCAACTGCTTATTAAAAGTATGGTGAGAATACAAGTTGTTCTGGTGTTCATGATCACAAATTTAAAGATGTTTTTGTGACAGTAAATATTTATTTAAAATTAATTCGTTCTAAATCAATATATCAATGTTAAAGATTTATTAAAGTAATCTTCATTTTTTGAATATAGGTTAAATTATGGCTAAATTTGGGTTAATAACATTAAAAAATAAAATTATGTCATTTGAATTACCAAAACTAGGATATGCTTATGATGCATTAGAACCGACTATCGATGCAAGAACTATGGAAATCCACCATACAAAGCACCACCAAGCATATATCGACAATTTAAATAATGCAATCAAAGGTACTGATCTGGAAGGAAAAACAATAGAAGAGGTCTGCCAAACAGGTACTGATAAACCAGCGGTAAGAAATAATGGTGGAGGTCACTTCAACCACTCTTTATTCTGGGAAATTCTGACTCCGGGTGGAAGTAATGAGCCTGTAGGCAATGTAAAAGCTGCTATAGAAGCTTACGGAGGTTTTGAAAAATTCAAAACTGACTTTTCTGATGCTGCTAAAACAAGATTCGGTTCAGGATGGGCTTGGTTGATAAAAAATTCTGACGGCTCAGTTTCTGTTTCTTCAACTCCGAACCAAGATAATCCTTTAATGCCTGTTGCAGACGTAAAAGGAACTCCAGTTTTAGGACTTGACGTTTGGGAACATGCTTACTACTTAAACTACCAAAACAGGAGACCTGACTATGTAGCAGCATTTTTCTCTGTAGTAAACTGGGATAAGGTTGAGGAGTTATTCAACAAATAATTGCTTATTATTATAGCAAAAAAGGTTCAGAATTATTCTGAACCTTTTTTGCTATCTAATAACATCGGCTCCGGAAAGTCCGTTCATCCGAAGTTTATATTTCCAGCTGACATAAGCAAAAACCTGGTAGAGTTTGTATTCAAATTTAATTCCGTAATTTTCTTTCGGATCATAATCAATAGACGATTCGATAATATTTCTGTATTTTCCTGAATAGTAATAGGAATTCCATTCGTTAACTAAAAAAGTATTTTTTGTTTTCAAATAAGATTCTGAATATTGGCTTATCGGTTTCGCAACCGCATTTAAAAAATAGTCAAATTGAGTGTCTAATACAGTTAGATCCCATTCTCCATCTTCATTTTTTGAAGGTTTCATCTCGGATTTTTCTTTATTATTTCTAGTTTCAGTTTGCGCTATACAACTGAAGGGTAAAAGTGAAATAATTATAAGTAAAATTATATTTTTCATATATATAAATTTACATAAAAAAAGCACTCAAAATGAGTGCTTATCTTGAATTTATTTTTTTATATATTCTTTCTGAACTATTGAGACCGCTGGGAAGTGGTCGCTGTATCCTCCGGTAAATCTGTCTCCGTCCCAAGAACGTAAAGGATAGCCTTTCCACTGTCCTTCCTTATTAACTAAATAAGACGGAGCATAAATTTCTGCTTTATAAATAGAATAAGTAGGGGTTATTTTTTCTGTTGAATACAAATTCTTAGAAATAATAATCTGATCAAATAAGTTAGGAGCATCTCTGTAAGCTAGAGAAGCGACTCCGGCTTTATATAATTTGTACATTAAATTATAGTAAGGATATTTATCTGAAAGCTCACTTGGATCTCCTACTGCATTTAAATATTTTTTCAAACTTGGACTTACCGGATCGTCATTGTAATCTCCCATTGAGAATAATTTGATGCCCGGATTTTCGGCTGTTACTTTATCCATTTCATTTTTTAAAGTAGTTGCAGCGGCATTTCTTTTAGCTTGGGAAATAGCCTCTCCTCCTCTTCTGGATGGCCAGTGATTCATAAAGATCCCGACTTTTTCACCATCCAATAATCCTATAGCCACTACAATATCACGGGTGTATTCTCTTTTTCCATCTTCATCAAAAATTTTGATTTCTTTTTTATACGAATTCTGTACAGAAAATCTTCCTTTCTGATAAATAATAGCCACATCAATCCCTCTGGCATCATAAGAATTAAAGTGCACAATACCATAATTGCTTCTGGCTAAAGCAGGTTGTTTTATCAAATCTTCAACTACTTGTCTGTTTTCTACTTCAATAAGTCCACAGATTGCAGGGTTGTCATTGGTATACTGTCTTCCTAATTCCGAGATGACTTTCGCTTCATTTGCTAACTTCTGATTATAAAACTTTGTTCCCCATCTTTTAGGACTGTTGGCTGTAAAATCGTCTGCTAAGATTTGCTTACGGATTACTTTTTTACCAATTAGAAGATCATCACTCCATTCTCCCTTATAATCTTCAGTAGTTTCTAAAAACTTTAACGAATCTAATGGAACACTTCTGTGAAATGCAGGATTAGAAACAGCTAGAGTTCCGTTGATATAATCAGCAGAAGGGATGGTGTCCCAAAGGTTTTCAACATTCAAAAATCCAATAGCGGCTCTTTTTACTTGTTTCTGCTGAGAAAACGTAAATCCGAAACAAAAAATGGCAATAAGGATTAAATATTTTTTCATATTCTTAGTATTTTTAAAAAAATGAGGGGGTAAAAGTACTAATTTTATATAAGAAAAAAGATTAAAAAAAATTAATAAATATTTTTTTGTAATTAATTGTAAAAAGGTGATATTTTTAGGATAATAATCATAGGTTAAGAAAAATTAATAGAATAAATTATTAAAAATGTTTGAGTTAATGAAAATAGTTCTAAATTTGTTGCCCCTTAATTAAAGAAGGAGTTAAAAAAGTTTATATATGATAAAAAAACTATCCCTAATCTCTTTGTTTACTTTATTGCCTGCGTCTTATTACTTTGCACAAACTACTGTTTTTGCGTACGTTAAGGATCAGGAAGGTAAACCTTTGGAGAGAGCAGAAGTGGATCTTGCACAGTCCGTAAATGATGTAACTGCGGATAAAATTGGATATTTCCAATTTGTAGATCTAAAGCCGGGTCATTATCTTATTACGGTTACGAAACCAAATTTTGAATCTAAAATTATAGAGTTTGATGTAACTGCCGATGAGAAAAGAAAGAATCTAGGTGTTATAACACTTAGTAACAATGTAGGTTCATCAGATGCTGGTGTGGTTGTTGTTGATGATTCTGCAAGTGATACTGAAGACGGAGGTTCTGCAATGCAACCTACAGTAGGTCTTTTAAGTTCGGGGAGAGATGCATTTCAGAATGTATCTGCTTTTGAATTAGGAGCATACTGGTTTAGACCAAGAGGTGTAGACAACAGATTTGAGGATGTGTTTTTCAATGGAATTCCTATGTCTAAAAATGACGACGGAAGAATTGATTTCAGTAATTGGGGTGGTTTAAATGATGTAACAAGATATCCATACGAGAACGTAGATAATATTACCCCTTCAGAATATACTTTTGGTAACCTGGGAGGTGTTGTTTACTATAATACAAGAGCTTCCAGCTACAGAAAACAAACCTCATTAGCCTATTCATTTACTAATAGAAGTTATTTGAACAGAGCTTTGGCAACTTATTCTTCAGGTTTATCTAAAAAAGGTTGGGCATTTACTTTCTCTGGAAGCAGAAGATGGGGAGACAGAGCTATTATAGACGGTGTATACCAAGATGCTTATGCATACTTTGGATCAATTGAGAAACAGTTCAGTGATAGACATTCCATCAACTTAACTGGTTTTGGCTCTCCAACTTACAGAGCTTCTAACTCTCCGAATACCCAAGAAGTATATGATATTATGGGAAAAAACTATAATTCATACTGGGGATGGCAAGATGGAGAGAAGAGAAACTCAAGAATCAGACACGTATTTGAACCGGTCTTTATGCTGACTGATTATTTAAAAATCGGTAAAAACTCTAACTGGATCAATACTGTTTCTTATCAGTTCGGAAGCGATGCAAGAAGCAGACTAGACTGGTTCCATGCTGCGGATCCGAATCCGACTTATTATAGAAAACTTCCTGGATATGGTCTTTTAACAGAGGATGAGTTTAGAGCTCAGTCTCAGATCAATTGGAATGATTTGTATAGCGCCAACCGTCTTAATCTTAAAAATCCGGATGGATCAGATAGAGGAGCGGTTTATTCAGTCGTAGAAGACGTTAACAAAGACCAAACATTCAACTTTGCTTCTCACTTTGATACAAGATTAAAAGATAACTGGAAATTAAATATCAACTTCAATTATCAGAATCTAAGGTCTGATAACTTCAGAAGAGTAAAAGATTTGCTAGGTGCAAACTTTGCTTACAATCAAAATGCTTTTGACGGAGATGTAAGCTACAATATTGATGATCCGAATATACAGGCAAAAGAAGGAGACAGAACTCAGTATTCTTATCTGCTTACCAAAAACCATTACTCATTGAATGTTTCATCAGAGGTTGATTTCAACAAATGGAATGTAGTGGCATCTATTTTTTCTTCTTATTCAGAATCTTACAGAGAAGGAAACTACAGAAGTTACAGATTCCAGAATAACTCTAAAGGAAAAAGTGCGGTTTATGATGCTTTGGATGCAGGGATTAAAGCAAAAATCACTTATAAAATCAATGGAAAAAACTTTATTGTTTACGATGGAGCGTTTTTCAGTTTAGCACCAACATTTAATGAAATCTATATTAACCCGAGAACTGTAGATTTCTTAACTCCAGGAGTTAGAAACCAAGTCATTAATTCAAATGATTTGAGTTATATCATGAGAGGTCAGATCTTAAAATTAAGACTTTCAGGATTCTATACAACAATCAGCAATGCTACAGAAATCTCTAGATACTATGCCGATGTACAAAGTGGTTCTGGAACTGCTTTGAGTACTTTGGTAAACGAAGCGATGAGTAACGTAAACAAAAGGTACATAGGAGCAGAGCTTGGTTTTGATGTAAAAATACTTCCTACCTTAAATGCAATTGGAGCTGCAAGTGTTGGAGAGTACAAATACACAAGCGATGCTGATGTTTCTACGTTTGATGATATTAATCGTTTTAGAGGTGAAGATTTTTGGAGAGGAAAAGCACAGGTTAAAAATTATAAAGTTGCCGGGACTCCTCAAAAAGCATTCTCTTTCGGATTAAAATATAACTCTCCAAAATATTGGTGGGTTGGAGCTTCCGCCAATTATCTGATGGATCAGTATGTTGATATTTCTGCATTGAATAAAACGCCTTATTTCTACACAGATGCAGGAGGGAATCCTATTGAAGCGGCTACTCCAGAACTTGTAAAGCAACTGACGGCTCAACAGAAGTTTGACGATCAGTTTATGTTAAATGCGAATGCCGGAAAATCTTTCGTTTTCGGAAAATATAGAATGGGAATTAGTATTTCTGTAAATAATATTCTAAACAACAGAAATTATGTAACCGGTGGTTTTGAACAAGGTAGAAATGTAAACTTTGATGATGCACTTGCAGATTCTCAAAGAGCAAGACCTTATTTTAGTCCAAAACTTTGGTATGACAAAGGAATCACTTTCTTTACTAACGTTTATTTAAGATTCTAAAAAAATATTATGAAAAAATATAATTCAATTTTAAAATATATTTTCGTTGTTATAACTGCCGCCTTATTCATTACAGGTTGTGTGCACGATGACAAATATGACGCTCCTAACCTAGATGATTATCAGTGTAGAAACGCAAGCTATTATGAAAATTCAGCAAATGGATTCACAAAATGGACGTTACACGATTTAAAATTAAAACCACAAAGCCAGGCCATTACTGACAACGCCTATGTTGAAGGATATGTATCTTCAACTGACGAAACAGGAAATATCTATAAAACCATTTATATTCAGGATGATCCTACCAATCCTACAGAAGGGTTAACGGTAAGTGTGGATATGGTAAGTACATATACTAAATTTCCTCAAGGTGCTAAAGTATATATCGAACTGAAAGGTCTTGCCCTTTCTACATATGGAAACGTTGTGCAGTTGGGAATGATTACGGATGCAGGGACAAGAATTCCGGAAAAATATGTTCCAGCTCACATTTATAGAGACTGTAGCGTAAAAGCAACTATTGTTCCTAAAGTAATGACACTTGCGCAAATGGTTACTGCAAACGATAAATACATCGGATGTCTGATCCAGGTAAACAATGCCGAGTTTGACAGCAAAATTTTATGTATGAACTATGCACCGGACGCTACAACAGTAGATAGAGTGATTAGAGATAACAGTACTACAACGGCTAGAATTGTAAGAAACAGTGGTTATGCTTCTTTTGCGAACCAAATAATGCCTTCAGGGAATGGTAAGTTTGTAGGGATTTACAGCAAATATAATTCGACTTATCAATTATACATCAACAGAGTTTCTGATCTTGAGATGAATAAGTTCCCTCGTCTGGATGGAATCGCAGCAGATCCTTGTAAGTTTAGCGATACGGGGCTGACTCAAAAAACGATTGCCGATGTGAAAAAACTTTATACATCAGGTAACTGGAATCAGATTACGGGAGACTTCTATGTAAAAGCTCAGGTAACTGCTAATGATGAAACAGGAAACCTGTACAAATATCTTTATATTGAAGATGCTACAGGAGGTCTTAGATTTAATATTAATAAGACAAATCTTTACCAGGACAACCGTTTCAGAGTAGGAAAAGATATCTATATCAAATTAAAGAATCTTTATGTAAGCAACGTAAGCGGAGAAATACAGCTAGGTGGATTATATAATGGAGGTGCTAATTTTGGAGGTATTGAGGAAGGAGATATTTACAAGAGTGTTTTCGATGGAAATGCTCCGATAAGAGATGTATTACCTTCTGAAAGAACAATATCTCAGCTTACAAATGCTGATGTAGGAAGATGGATTAAGTTAAAAGAAGTACAGTTTATCGATGCAGATTTATATAAGCCTTATGCTTCTGGTACTAGTGCAACAAACAGAACATTAACTGATTGTACTGGAAAAACAATTGTTTTAAGAACAAGTAATTTTGCAACATTTGCAGGAAAAGATGTATCGGGAGGAAAAGGTGATGTTTATGCTATTTTAAGTGCATTTAATGGGACTTACCAACTTTGGATTCCATATCAGATCAATGCAAATTTAAACAACCCGAGATGTGACGGAAGTACATATGTTCCTTTATCAACAATTTATGGAGATGATTTCTCTTCTGGTTTGGTAAACTGGACGGCCGTAAATGTAACAGGAGCACAGGTATGGACGGTTTCTAATCAAGGGAATTCCGGAAATAATTATGCTATGATGAACGGTTTTGCTTCAGGAAATAATGCTAATGAAGATTGGCTGATTTCTAAAGAAGTAAGCTTGGTCGGAAAAACAAAAGCATTTGTTTCATTTACCACAGACGTAAGATATGCAGGAAATGCTTTACAGGTATATGCGACGGATAATTATACAGGAACACCTTCTACAACAACATGGACATTGCTTCCGGCTACACTGGATACCAATACGGCGGCTTTTGGAGATTGGGCAAGTTCAGGAAACATAAACTTAAGTGCTTTCTTAGGTAAAAATATAAGAATAGCATTTAAATATACCTCTACTACGTCAGCAGCAGCTACATGGGAAGTGGATGATTTCAAAGTTAAAGGTTTGTAATTAATAATAAACAACATTAATAAAAACGGCAAACTCAATTGGGTTGCCGTTTTTTTATTTAATTGACACTACTATATTTGATTAATATTAAAGTAAAAATATGAGAAATTATTTAGGAACTATATCTACCTATTTTATAATTCTTGGATTGTTTATTATTGCATTCAAATATTTGTATTATCGGAGGCCTAAAAATTAGAATATTAAGGCATACTAAATATACAGTCGGAAAAATATCCTCACAGTTGAATAAATCAGGCTATGATTATGTACAGGCTATGATTATGTATTTGTATGGAACGATGACCGTAGAGAAGGACATCAGCGTGGTAATTTTATTTCCGGACACAAGTATTTGGTCGCTTATGATTCAACCAATGTTAAAAATGGATTTTTAATATTAGACAGATTTGATGTTACAGACTCTCTTGAAAAATATCATCTTTCAGATAAAGATCAAGTATATTGGGAAGGATGGTGTCTGCAAAAAATACCGTTTCAGTACGATAAAAGCGATATTGAATTTGAAGTAAGGGAGACAATTAATTCTTACAGATAGAATGGATGTAAGCCACATAGAAGGAAAAACAAAAACCACTGCAACTGCAGTGGTTTTTGTTTAAATTATCTTTTTAAAAGGAAACTTCATTCACTTCTTTTCCTCTCTGGAAATTCATGTTCTTCTGTTTTCCTTTATAAGCAATGGTAACTAGGTTTATTTGCTTTGGAAAAGCACTTAAAAGTATCGTATTTTTTATTTTTAAATTGCCGATATCCGAAATTCCTCCAGCTTCAAAATAAACCCATACAGTTTCTCCACTTACCTGACTTCCTGTAAAAGTTATTGTTTTAGGAGAGCCATTGACGTACACATCAAAATTATTATTTACATACTTTTTTACTTCAGCTTCAAATCCAGCGGTATTAGGGTTTATTTTAATAGCATCTGAAATATGATTCGTATTCATTTTTGTAGTAAACTTCAATGTCTTGCTTCCTTCAATATAATCCACTTTTGTCATTGAAGAGAAAAACTCTACATACATAAAACTCATTAACACAAAAAATGTTAAAATCCCCGATATATATAAAAATTTTTTCATCTTAAATAATAGATTTACAATCATCCTTTTTTGGTATAAGTCACAAATAATATGCCAATTAGAAATTTACGTTTACAGAATACTTATCGTAGAAAGCTTTGATATGTGCGACCGCTTCGTCCGCCGTATCTACAACCCTGTAGAGATCCAGGTCGCCTTCAGAAATCATTCCTTCTTTTAAAAGTGTTGCCTTGAACCAATCTAATAATCCGCTCCAAAATTCCGTTCCCACTAATACAATCGGGAATCTTCCTATTTTTTTAGTCTGAATCAGGGTTAAGGCTTCCGTAAGCTCATCCAAGGTCCCGAATCCACCCGGCATCACTACGAATCCCTGAGAATATTTTACAAACATTACTTTTCTTACAAAGAAGTAATCGAAATTCATGGAGTACGATTTGTTGATATAAGGATTGAAATGCTGTTCGAAAGGGAGATCAATATTGAGGCCAATAGATATGCCTTTAGCATTAAAAGAGCCTTTATTTCCTGCTTCCATAATCCCAGGTCCGCCTCCGGTAATGATTCCGAAACCTATTTTGGTAATCTTTTCAGCAATATCTACTGCCATCTGATAATACTTGCTCTCCGGCTTTAATCTTGCCGAACCAAAGATAGATACACAAGGTCCTATTTTAGCCAGTTTTTCGTAGCCGTCTACAAATTCAGCCATTACTTTAAAGACCATCCAGCTGTCTTTCGTAATGGTTTCATCCCATTTTTTTTGTTTTAAACTGTTGTGTAATTTAGTTTCATTAATATCAAATTCCAGATTTACCAGACTTTCATCTCTTTCATTCATTTCCATGGCAATTATTTAAAATGTTTTTCGGCTTCTGTTACGGATTCGGGTCTTCCCACATCAATCAAAAGGCTGTCATGCAAAAAGCCATGTATATGCTCCGTATGCATAAGATCCAAATACTCTTCCATTACAGAAAATTTGCCGGTTCTTTTTATTTTATCAAAAATGCTTGGGTTTATACAATGAACGCCACTAAAAGCTAATGCCTTAAACCCTTTATTAAATTCAGCGAGCCTTTGTTCTCCGGTTTGCACATTAAGCCATCCTCTTAATACCATTTCATCATTAAAAAGCAATTTTCTGGAGCTTTCCCGATCTGAAACTGCTAAAGTAGCAAAATCTTTTATCTTTTTATGGTAAGTCACCAGTGCATCGATATTGATGTTGGTTAAAATATCCGCATTCATGATCAGAAAATCTTCTCCATGATCCAGGAATTTTCTTGCAAAAACCAACCCGCCCCCGGTTTCTAACAGTTCTTCAGATTCATCAGATATTTCAATATGGCAGCCGAAATTATCATTCATTCTAAGAAAATCAACAATCTGATTTCCGAAATGATGAATATTGATGACAAAATCCTGTATTCCAAAGCCTTTAAGATAATTAATATTTCTTTCCAAAAGCGGAATTCCGTTCACCTTTACCAGTGCTTTCGGATGATGATCGGTGAAGGGCTTTAATCTTGTTCCTTTTCCTGCTGCGAAAATGAGAGCTTTCATATTTTATGGGTAATGAGTGATTAGTAATGAGTAATTGTTGGTAAGCTATATAAATAATGAGGTTAAAAAATATTACTTATTGCACATTACTCATTACTTATAATTAAGTTGATGTTGTTCGTCATGGTGAAGACTGACCTCAACTTTTTCACCATATTTTTCTTCGATGAAATGAACAATTTTTATTGCGGAATATACAGATCTGTGTTGTCCCCCGGTGCATCCGAAATTAATCTGCAGGTTCTCAAAACCACGTTCAATATAATTGTCGATAGTAATGGAGATCAGCGATTTGACTAATTCTAAAAATTGGGGCATTTCAGTTTTTGTTTCTAGGTATTCCTGAACGCCAATATCATTTCCGGTTTGGCTTTTATATTCTTCAATTCTTCCGGGATTCAGAATTCCGCGGCAATCGAAGGTAAAACCGCCTCCGTTTCCTGAATCATCTTTTGGAATTCCTCCTTTTTTGTATGAAAAACTGTGGATGTCGATGTGTAGCATTTATATTTTAATAATTAAAGTTTAATCAAATTTTACCATTAAGGCATTAAGATAATTAAGATGTGTTATTCTGGTAAAAGATTAAAATATTCATTTACCAAAGGTTTCATAGATTTTGTTATGTTTTCTGTGAAAAAATTAATTAGTAATCCTTGTGGTTTTTCTAAAATTTTCATGTAAGTTAATAGTTGTGATTGGTGAACAGGTAACAATTCATTTACCGTTTTTAGCTCTACAATAACTAGATCATTGACTAACAAATCAACACGAAGGTTGGTTTCTAGCAATAAGCTATCATAAACTATTGGCGCATAAACTTGCTGCCTGACATTATAACCACTCCTCTCTAATTCAAATTTTAAGCATTCTTCATATATACCTTCCAATAAACCTGGGCCAAGATTTTTATGCACTTTAATTGCAAAACCAATAATCTCGTAGGATAATTGTGTTACGTATTTTTTTGTATGCATATTCATTTTTAAAACTTAATAATCTTAATGCCTTAATGGTTGATATTGCTTTTCTAATTCAAACTTATTTTAAAATCTCTTCAATTTTAGCTTCAGTCTTCTCCGTGCTTAGTTGTAAAATTAAGTTTTTAAGTTCCGGATATTCTTGCATATTATCCCAACTTTCAGCAAATTCTGTGATATTCTCAATACCTCTTTCAATACTTGCGATAAAATGTTGTTTCTTCTGAATCAGGCCACGGAAACCATAAGCTCCTAAAACCTGCAAAAACCGCATCATCTGAATCGGCTTCACCGACTTTTTTAGTTGAATTTGAACATCTTTACTTTCAAATTGTTGAATGTAAAAATCGAGCATGTCATTTTTAAAATCTTCAGGAAAGTTTGCTTTTGCCTGAAACAGAAAAGAAATAACATCATATATCAATGGACCTTTCATTGCCGACTGATAATCGATAAATGAAACTTCATTGTTTTCATTCACCATAATATTTCTTGCCTGAAAATCTCTTATCATAATTCCTTTAGGCTCCAGACTTTCGATGAGTGAGGCAATTTTCTTGAATTCTTTTAAAAGATTAGATTTATGGTATTCCAACTCAAGAACATCAGCAACAAAATTTTTAAAATAATATAAATCATGAATTACAGGGAGCTCATCATATTGTTCATATTCAAAAGTTTTGCTGTAATCTATTTTATCTTGAGTCAAAATTTGTAATTGATAAAGCTTCTCTAAAGTCTGTTGTACCAAAGATTTTACATGTTCAGATAAACCTTCTTCAGCTATAATTTCAGAAAGAGTATTTTGTCCTAAAAATTCCTGAACGTATATTTTCCTATCTTCAGAAATACTTAAAATAGCGGGAGTATTCAGATGTAAAGCTGAGAAAATTTCAGAATAATAAAAAAAACTTTCATTCTCCTGAATATTTTCGTTGTAAGTGATGATGTATTTTTGGTTGTCGGATTGAGCCCAGAAATTTACCCTTGAAGAACCGCTTTGAGCCAAGGAGACGAATTCAGAAGATTTTTCACCAAGATAATTTTCAAAAAATCGTTTTGCTTTTTCAGAAATCATAATATGAAACAAATATACTAAATTACAGTCTAATTTTTATCTTTGCAATATGCTAAAGGATTTCAGGCCAGTATTAAGCATTTTATTACGTTTCATCATCATTTATCTGGTGTTGTTATTCGTCTATCAGTTTTACCTAAATAGCTTTAAAGAGGCCGGTCTTGATCCTTTTTCGCGAATGGTTGCAGAACAGGTGAGGCTTGTTCAGAATGTATTGGGCTATCCTACGATGTTATATGATGATGTAAAACAGGAGCAGGTATGGTTTTACGTAAAAGAAAATTATGTCACGAGAATGGTTGAAGGCTGCAATGCTATTTCGGTAATGATTCTCTTTGTTTCTTTTATTTTCGCATTCTATAAAGGGATTAAAACGTTCGTTTTTGTATTTGCAGGGTTAATTATCTTGTATGTAATGAACGTTTTGAGGATTACGGGATTAAATATTGTCGTTTCGGATCATCCCGGTTATAGTAAAATGTTTCACGATTATGTATTTCCTGCAGTTATATATGGTACTGTCGTTGTGCTTTGGTTGGTCTGGATTAAATGTTTTGCCTTAAAAAATGAAAATTCTTAGCTGGTTTTTGGTTGTAATCGGAATTTTTGGTCTTATAAGCGTGAGAATGCTTGAAGACAAATTATTCTATGACCCTTTTCTTACTTATTTTCACGAAGCTGTTAAAAATATAGATTTTCCCTCTTTTGATTGGGGGAAATTAATCTTGGGGCATATTTTCCGATTTGTTTTAAATCTTTTGTTTTCCAGTTTAATTATTCAGTGTTTATTTAAAAATACAGAATGGACAATTCAGGGAGCTGTGCTAATTGCTATTGTTTTTGCAATCACTTTTCCTATTTATTTATATTGCATTTACACACAGTTCGAAATAGGATATCTCTTTTCCTTTTATATAAGAAGGTTTGTGATTCAGCCTTTGGTTCTGCTGTTGATAGTTCCGTTATTTTATTATAGAAAACAAATGGTACTGAAAAACTGATTACCTGGCTGTATGTTTTTCAATACTGGTTACATTCTCCGGGGTCCATTCCACTCTTTTTATAAAATCTTTTTCACGGACCGGACAATCTTCGATCTGGCAAATAGGGCAGGAGATGGGTTTACAATCGTCCATATGAAAATTAAATTCTACGCTTCGCTTAGTGTTTTGGGCTAAAAGAATGATCACTTTTTCCATTTCACTGTGTGCTTTACGAAGGCTATAGTACCAGGGAAGGGTTATATGGGCATCCATATGAAGGGATGAACCAAATTGTTGGATTTTCATGTTATGAACGTCGATCCATTCTGTTCTTCTGTTTTCTTCAAGTACGGTAATGATCTGGTTGAGTAAATCAGGGTCCTGTTCGTCCATAATTCCGCTTAAAGATTTACGGACAATTTTGTAGCCGACAACAATGATATAAGCTCCAAAAATAAGGGCAACAACAGAATCTATCCAGTAGATTTTTGTGAAGTAAACTACGATTAAACTCAGCACAACTCCCAATGTTGTAATAGTGTCGGATTGTAAATGCTTCCCGGATGATATAAGCACCAGTGAATTTTCCCTTTTTCCTTTTTTAATAGAAATATATCCTAATAGATAATTGATCAGTGCGGTTGCAGCAATGATGAATATTCCCCAGTCTAATTTATTTAAAACTTTTCCGACAATTAAACTGTTGATTCCTTCATAGATAATGATTACTCCGGCAATGGCAATAAGAGCTCCTTCAATTCCGGAGGTGACAAATTCTACCTTTCCGTGGCCGTAAGGATGGTCTTCGTCTTTGGGTTTGGCGGCAAGATATAAAGAATAGAGCCCCATAAAAGCACTGATGATATTGACAATGCTTTCCATAGCGTCTGAAAAAACAGCATCTGATTTAGTCAGTTTCCAGGCAATAATTTTTCCAATGAAAAGAATAATGCCAAAAGCTGCAATGAGCTTCTGAAAGCCTATTTTATCTGTATTTGTAGTTTTCTGAACGTTCATAGGTTTGATAAAAAAAAGAATCTCAATTCTGAGACTCTTTTTTATTTTGTTAGTTTATACTAAGTTGTTTGCTACAAGATATTCTGCGATTTGTACTGCGTTGGTAGCGGCTCCTTTTCGCAGGTTGTCTGCCACAATCCATAGATTCAGGGTCTTTGGCTGTGAAAGATCCCGTCTTATCCTTCCGACGAAAACTTCGTCTTTTCCTTCCGAGTAAAGAGGCATCGGATATTCGTTATTCTTTACGTTATCCACTACCACAACTCCGGGGGTTTCAGATAGGATTTTTCTTACTTCATCAAGGTCGAATTCATTTTCAAATTCGATGTTTACGCTTTCTGAGTGTCCTCCCTGTACAGGAACTCTTACTGCAGTCGCTGTTAAATTAAATGTATCATCCCCTAAAATTTTCTTAGGTTCTTTCATTAATTTAATTTCTTCTTTAGTGTAATCATCATCTGCAAAAACATCGCAATGTGGCAATGCATTTTTGAAAATCTGATAAGGATATACTTTTGCAATAGAATCGTCTCCGCTGATTTCCCCGTTTAGTTGGTCAACAGCTGCTTTACCCGTTCCTGTAACAGATTGGTAAGTAGAAACGATTACTCTTTTTAAATCATATTTTTTGTTCAAAGGTCCTAAAACCATTACTAACTGAATAGTTGAACAGTTCGGATTTGCTATAATTTTATCTTCTCTCGTCAATACATCTGCATTGATCTCGGGAACGACTAATTTTTTATCAGGATCCATTCTCCATGCCGAAGAATTATCAATAACGGTTGTTCCTGCTTCAGCGAAAAGAGGCGCGAATTCCAGAGAAGTACCACCACCTGCAGAGAAGATTGCAATATCCGGTTTGGCAGCTATAGCGTCTTTCATGCTTACAATCGTAAATTCTCCCTGTTTATACTTCACCTTTTTACCAATAGATCTTTCCGATGCTACCGGAATTAATTCGGTGATAGGGAAGTTCCTTTCCTCAAGAACTTTCAGCATAACTTGTCCAACCATTCCTGTTGAACCTACTACAGCTACTTTCATTTTAATGATTAAAAATTATTTAAGTTAATATATTTATGCCCCAAAGACTCTTGTCCAAGGGAACGCGAATGCAAATAAGCCGACCGCGATCAATCCCATAATAACAACTCCCAGAGAAATCGTATCATTAGATTTTACTTTTTTATTGACGATTGTCATTAAAACAGCAGCGATTAACATTGAAAATGGATGTTCTACATACTGGAATCTTAAAGCCGCATTTTTCATAACTTCTCCCATATTAAGCCCTTTAGTAAAATTGGTAATCAGCATAATGATTCCCAATAAAAATTGGATGTGGAAGAAAATCATAGTGAAAAGAGTTGTTTTCTTTAAAAACTTGTTCACTTTTCCACTGAATCCGAACATAGTCGCTAAAAGAGCAATCACAAATAATGTTACCAAAAGCAATTCTAAGTACCCAAATCCTTTGTGGGCATTAAGCAAAATCTTGTAAAAATCCATATTTTGTTTTTTCTGTTTTTTTCGAATACAAATATAACAAAAATCCCAGCGATAAGCTGGGATTTAGTATTTTAAAATCTAAGATAGTATTAGAAGTTGAATGATAACGTAGTAGACCATGTTCTTCCGAATCCGAAGTATACTCTGTTTGCATCAGCAATACCTTTATACATATAACCCAACTCTTCATATGTTTTCTTAGCGGTATTGTTTGAACCGTCTGCCAATTTAGCTGGTGCATCAGTTGATTTAATGTTTGTTGCACCATCCTGGATATAAGTTGTATCAAACAAGTTATAAACATTCGCGCCAATAGTAAAATACTGATTTTGGTTTCTTAATCTGATTTTGTAAGAAGCACCTACATTAAATAGATTGAAGTCTGGTAATTGTAGAGCAGTATTCCCTGGCTTAAGGAAATCAGCAACATTAAGTGTTGAATATATTTTTCCAGTATATTGCCAAGTACCATATACTTTTAAATCTTTAACTGGAGTAATCGTAGTACCCAATGATGCTGTTGTTTGTGGGATACTGTTGTTACTACTACCTCCTACTTTTACTTTGTCTAAGTATAATATTGAAGTATTATTTCCATTAATCGCAACTGGTGTATTGTCATCTAGGAAGTTAGCTCCCGTTGCATTTCCTTTGTACTGGTAATCTCCCCAAGAGAACATCCCATTGAATTCAACATATTTGTTTAGTACATATGTTGCTTCAACTTCTACTCCTTGGTGAAGCTGTGTAATGCCACTGATTTCTGAGTAACCATTGTTTCCGTTTCCATCAATATTAGCTATTCCTCCTCTTCTATAGAATCTGTCTTTCCATTCAGTTCTATATAAGTTAACTTTAGCATTGAAGTTAGCTGTTTTAAATCCGTATCCTAGTTCAGCTGAGAAAATTTTCTCATTTGTTAAATTAGGGTTTACTACTTGTTGATTACTTGGATATACAGCGTTCATTAAAGGTTGTTTACTATAATAACCGATATTTGCAAAAACGTTACTGTTATCATCTATATTATAGTTTGCTCCTCCTTTAATGTTGTAACCAAAAAGATTTTTAAAACCAGTCTTTCTGTCAATGGTTTGTCCTTGTTGTGTAGACCCTGGCTTTATAAAATCATCAATTCTCTGATACCCCTGATTAGAAACTGAACCTTGCAAGAAAGCAGATAATTTATCATTAGAATATTCTACTTGCCCGAAACCACTGTACCATAGTACTTCACCGTCATTACTGAAAGAAGCTCTGTCTTCCATTGGAGCATTTGATCCTCCAAAAGGATTCCATGTCAGCTTTTTGTAATCGTACACATTACGAAGAATGTTTCCGGTAGGAAGGTTTTTGTTAGCAGCATCTGTATATCCTTTTGCTCCATATAAATCAGAAAGTACTTGGTAGTGGTATCCATAATAATATCTGTCGTCGGTACCAACCGAGAAGTTCCAGTTATCATTGATTTTGTGCTGGAAGTTCATTAAAATACCATACCAGTTATGTGAATTCACACTAGAAGTACGGACCAATGTGTTCCCCGCGATATTTGATGTAGGGTTTACAGCTGCGTTTGCTGCAAAAATTGCATCATAATTATAATGTCCTTCGTTGTCGTAGAAAGAAGACATTCCCTTTCCTCCAACAGCACCAAGGTTTCTTGCTCCACCACCACGTCCGTTAGACATATAGGCTACTGTACTTAATTTAGATTTATTGCTGATCGTCCAGTCCCAGTTCAACATCATTACTGGTTTAGCGTAATAATTCATTGCATTAGCAATCGCTACTCTTCTTCCGTTTTCGTCAGTACGGTATCCAAAGTCAGAATTGTATTGTCTGTATGGTGTCCCGTCATGATCAGGGTTGAATTTGATGAAGTTTGCAATAGTTGGTGCATAAGATCTTTGATCATGCCATTGTGGAGAAGACGTGATCATGAATTGAAGATTGTGCTTTTCGCTTGGCTGGTAACCTAATGCAAAGAAATAAGTATATGATTCGTAATCTGTATTTTCAATATAGGTACCTCCGGCTTGTCTTGCTAGTAAGAATGAAGAAGACCACCCGTTTTGAGATTTACCAGTATTGTAAGCAAATGATGTTTTTAAGTAATCATTATTTCCAATACCTAATCTTACAACACCTCCTTGTTTCATATCTGCAGAACGAGTTAGGAAGTTTAATGTACCCCCAACGGAAGCAATAGCTAATTTTGAAGATCCTAAACCTCTTTGTACCTGCATTGTGCTTGTAACATCTGATAAACCTGTCCAGTTAGACATGTATACAGTACCACCTTCCATGTCATTAACAGGCATACCATTTACCATTACAGCAATGTTTTTACTCTCAAACCCACGTATCGAAATTTGAGAGTCTCCAAACCCACCTCCGCCTTTTGTAGCATATACAGACGGCGTTGTGTTTAATAATTCAACAAGCTCTTGGTTCCCTTGTCTTTCAAGAATTTGTGCAGCTTTAATGGTAGATACTGCAACTGGTGTTTTTCTATCTTTAGCGATATCCGTAACACCTCTTAGGATTACCTCTTCAATGTCTTTAGACCTTGTTTTGACAGTGTCTTGAGTTTGTTGAGCGTAATAAATACTCGCTGTAGATAATGTAATTATCGCAGTTAGCATCGATTTGTTGATTAATTTCATAATCGTTAGTAATAGTTAGATTTAAATTTTATGCAAAAATCGGTATTTTTTTTTTAACTATTATTAACTAACTATTAATTTTTATTCAATCTTAATAATTATTATTTGATTGATTTTCAGTTGTTTATATTTTATGCTATGCATAGTATGAAAAAAATCATATTGTTTAATTGGTAACAAACTGACTTGATTTTTGTTAAAAATTCAATGCTATTTCACGGCTTTGAGGCTCAAATCCATATTGTCTGCAGAGTGAGTAAGGGCACCGGCTGAAATATAGGTTACCCCTGTAGAAGCAATTTCTTTAAGTTGGTCACGGGTGATTCCGCCCGAAGCTTCAGATTCGCAAGAGCCATTAATAAGCTGTACTGCCTGCTTCATAGTTGCAATATCCATATTGTCAAGCATGATTCTGTCGACTTTTGCATTGATCGCTTCCTGAACTTCCGCAAGATTTCTGGTTTCAACTTCTATTTTAAGCTTCTTTTTATTTTTTTTGATATAATCTTTAGCCATTTTTACGGCATTCGTAATACTGCCATTGTAATCAATGTGATTATCTTTTAACATAATCATATCGTAAAGTCCGTACCTGTGATTGGTTCCTCCGCCGATAGCAACTGCCCATTTTTCACAAACTCTGAAGTTTGGAGTTGTTTTTCTTGTGTCTAAAAGCTTGGTTTTAGTTCCGACCAATCTGGAATCCCAGTCGTGAGTAAGTGTTGCAATTCCGCTCATTCTTTGCATACAGTTCAGAACGAGCCTTTCGGTGGAAAGGATAGATCGGGCACTTCCTGTGACAATAAAAGCGACTTCACCTACTTTTACAGCATCGCCGTCTTTAACAAAAGTTTCAACTTTTAAGTTTTTATCGAAGGTTTTAAAAATAATTTCAGCCAATTCCACGCCTGCCAAAATACAGTCTTGTTTTACCAGAAGTTTTGCACTCTGCTGCAGATCTTTTGGAATGGTAGAAAGGGTAGAGTGGTCGCCATCCTGAATGTCTTCTTCCAGAGCATTTTTGATGAATTGTTTTAAAACTTTATCTGTAACGTATGCTGGTCTTTTCATTGTATATGCTTTTTAAGCTAAATCTTTATTATAAAATGCTCCTTTGTTTTCCTTCATTTCCATAGATTGTGTAATGATAAGGTGAGCAACAGTGGTTAGATTTCTCAATTCAGATAGTTGAGGGGAAAGAATAGAGTAGTGATAGATCTCATCTACTGCAGCGGCTATTTCCTGATGTTTTTGCAGTGCCATATTCAGACGACGGTTACTTCTTACAATACCCACCAGATCGCTCATCATTTCCTGAAGCTGCTTTCTTAAGTATGAAATGATTACCATCTCATCCATGATTTTCATGCCTTCTTCATTCCATTCCGGGACAGCTTTTAGATCATCAAAGTTAAAATTGTTTTCGTGTAATAGCTCAACGGTTTTCATAGCGGCACTGTGTCCGAACACCAAGCCTTCCAGTAAAGAATTTGAAGCTAATCTGTTGGCACCATGAAGACCGGAATTAGTACATTCTCCTACTGCAAAAAGATTTCGGATAGAAGATTGGCCGTCTCTGTCCACCTCAATTCCACCCATTAAGTAATGACAAGCCGGAACCACGGGAATTAATTGAGTGAAGGGATCAATTCCTTCGTCTTTACATTTTTTATAAATATTCGGGAAATGTTCTAAGAATTTTTCATGGTCCATTTCCTTGCAGTCCAATCCTACATATTCATCTCCGGTGATTTTCATTTCAGCATCAATCGCTCTGGCAACAATATCTCTTGATGCAAGTTCTTCACGTTCATCATATTTGTGCATGAATTTTTCACCTCTTTTTGTTCTCAGTTTTGCTCCGTCTCCACGTACAGCTTCGGAAATTAGAAACAGCATTCCGTCTATTTTGCTGTATAAGGCCGTCGGATGAAACTGATAGTACTGCATATTGGAAACTTTTCCTTTAGCTCTTGCTACAAAAGCGATTCCGTCTCCTGTTGCAATGGTAGGATTGGTTGTATTTTTATAAACATGACCTGCTCCTCCGGTAGCAACCAAAGTTATTTTTGAAGTTATTTTTTTGATTTTTTTAGATTTCTCATCTAAGATATAAGCTCCGTAACAATGAATGTCGCCCTCGTTGAGCTCTTTTCCGGGAACATGGTGCTGAGTGATAATATCGATTACGTAGTGATGATCAAGGATTTCGATATTTTCACTTTTATTGGCGGTTTCCAGAAGGGCCCTTTCAATCTCAAAACCAGTGATGTCTTTATGATGTACGATTCGGTTTTCTGTATGTCCTCCTTCTCTTCCTAAAGCAAATTTTCCGTTTTTCATATCGAAATTTGCTCCCCATTCTACAATTTCACTGAATCTTTTCGGGGCTTCGGTAACTACCATTTCTACTACATCGCGTTTGTTTTCGCCATCTCCTGCACGCATGGTGTCTTCAATATGT